>PACM01000022.1 GCA_002700125.1 Dehalococcoidia bacterium | reverse complement strand
AAAATTAAATATGAATTCTTGCATCAATTCTACAAACATAATCGAATGCCACTAAGATCCATACTCACAGGAAATATAGCTAAATTAAATTGGATGGGATCTTTAGCGCCTGGATTATTTAATCTCATTGCCAAAAGTAAAGTATTTAAGTTTTTTTCAGAATACTTTCTCAACATTGATAAAAGAAGAAATATACCAGATATTGCATCGACTACCTTTAGGAAATCGTTTGACAAAACAATCAGCACAGAGAAACGGGTAGCGATATTCTTCGATGACACATTTACAAACTATAATCATCCGAGTGTGGGCACAGCGTCGGTGAGAATTCTGAGGGCGATGGGATACAAAGTTGTATTAATTGAAAAGAAATGTTGCGGAAGACCTTTGATATCAAAAGGGTTATTAGATTCTGCAAGAAAAAATGCAAAATATAATATTGATAAGATTTATGAATATGTAAAAGAAGGAGCAATTGTTGCAGGTGCAGAACCAAGTTGCATATCAGTCTTAAAAGATGAATATCTTGACATGTTTCCTCAAGACGACAGAGTAAAACTGATAGTACAAAATACATTCTTAATTCAAGAGCTCATAATGATTCCAAAAAATTCTGATAAATTAAATTTCAATAAAAACTCAGAGAAGAAATCTTATTGTGTACAAGTTCACTGCCACGAAAAAACAATGATAGGAGAAAGTATTTCAGTTAATACACTGAAAAAAATTCCTAATGCAAATGTGAAGAAAATTCCTTCAGGTTGTTGTGGAATGGCAGGCGCATTTGGATACGAAAAAGAACATTATGATATATCTAAGAAGATTGCTGAAGACAGATTAATTCCTTATTTAAGAAAGTCTTCTCATGATACAGAAGTTGCGATAACGGGTGTATCGTGTAGACATCAGATTTCAGATTTCAGTGAGAAGTCGCCAAAACATGTGCTTGAGATAATCGCAGAAAATCTTTCTAATTAATCGTCTCTATTCGAACTCCAGAATTTTATTAGAGCCCCTATTGTCACACCAAACCATACATATCCACTGAGCAACAGAGAAATCGCCAGAGAATAATACCACCTAGGATTGCCGAATACGTCAGTTAACTCCAATAAAAGAAGTAGAGGCAAGAACAGAATTAATGCACAGAGAATTCCAAAATAAATTATCTTCTCATCCTTGATATCGCCAATCGAAGCCCCTATAAATCCAGAAAGAAATGGACTAATTGGAAAAGCAAAGAAATGGACTATTGGAATCGCGGCCGATACCATAATTATTAGGAAAGAAACAGATACTGCAATTAACATAAATTCCTAGGAAGTTTATCACTTAGTTATGCAAAATCAAAAAATCAATATACCCAATAATAACCGTGAAGTTGACTATCTAGTTATCGGATCAGGTGCTGCGGGTTCTGCATTTGCTTGGAGATTATCTTCGAGAGGTTTTAATGTTACGTGCCTAGATCAGGGTGGGTTTATTAATCCCTCTTCATATCCCACTACAGATAAAAACTGGGAAGTACTTGGGTTAACGGATTGGAACTGGGATCCAAACTTACGAAACAATAAAGCTGACTATCCCGTAAACAATCAAGAGAGTCCAATAGACCCATTAATGTTCAATGCTGTAGGTGGAAGCACAATACACTGGACTGCACATACCCCAAGATTTCACCCATCTGATTTCAAAGTAAAAAGCTTAGATGGGAAGGGTGATGATTGGCCAATTACTTACTATGATTTAGAAAAATATTATGATCTAAATGATGAAATGATGGGATGCGCTGGAATAAATGGCGATCCCGCTAACCCAGAGCGAAGCGAAAGGCCCATGCCGCCGTTGCCGCTTGGTGAAGACGGTGAGATGATGGCTAGGGCATTCGACAAATTAGGATGGCACTGGTGGCCTTCAGACAGTTATGTAAATTCTGTAAATTATAAAGGCAGAAAAAAATGCAATTATTGTGGTCCCAATGGATTTGGATGTACTAGGTCATCTAAATCAAGTACTGATTTTACATATTGGCCAGAGGCAATAAAATACGGAGCGAAAATTATTACCTATGCTCGAGTAAAGAAAATATTGACTGATGAGAAAAGGAGGGGCATAGGTGCTGAATATATCAAAAATGGAAAAGTACACACTATAAGAGCCAATAATATTATCGTAGCATGTAATGGTATTGGAACACCTAGATTGTTACTAATGTCTGCTACTAAAAATCATGAAAATGGACTTGGAAACAGCAGTGGTTTAGTAGGCAAAAATCTCATGTTTCATCCATACGCTTTAGTAAAAGGATATTTTGAAGGAGATCATAAATTTTATAAGGGGCCTTTAGCTAACATTTTAATGTCACAGCAATTCTACGAAACTGATAAAAGCAGAAGATTTATAAGAGGATATAGCCTACAGATGATTAGAAGTACAGGACCAATAAGTACCGCCCTTAGCGATACAGAATGGGGGTCAAATCATCATAAAATGTTTCAACAAAGTTTTGGCAAGACTCTTGGATTTTCAATAATTGCTGAAGACTTACCAGAAGAAATAAATCAAGTTGTATTGGACGAAAAACTACACGATTCCTCAAATTTACCTTGCCCTAAGATTATTTATAAGTTAAGCGAAAATAGTGAAAAAATTCTAAGTCATGCAATTAACACTACTAGTCAAGTGTTAGAAGCTGCTGGAGCATCAAAAATAGTAAATGATCCTTTAATGAAAAAAGCAGGTTGGCACCTCATGGGAACAACAAAAATGGGAGAAGATCCTGAAACTTCTGTAACAAATGCATGGGGTAAGCTACATGATTTTGAAAATATATTCATTATAGATGGAAGTTTATTTGTGACATCTGCTGCAGTAAATCCTACTCCAACAATTCAAGCACTAGCATTAAGAACAGCAGATTATATTAGCAACAGAAAATAAATATGAAAGAATTATTCACATTAACTGAGGAGCGATTGCTGAAAGATTTGATGAATATAATGATACCTCCGATTGATGACTTGTTGGGAGCAGGAGATTTAGGGTTATTAGATGAAATTAAAGATCTATTCCTAAAAAGGCCTCATTATATAAAATCTATAAAAAAAGTAATCGAGGCTCTATCCTTGCACCCTGAAACAAGATTATCAGGCGGCTTCTTTGGAATGGAAGATGAGAAGAAAATCAACGTAATAAAAGAAATTGAAAATGAACTGAGCGAAGATTTCAAGAAACTAACACAAGCTTTATTTTCAGTTTACTATTTAGATGAGAGGATTAAATCAAGAATTGGGTGGGATATCAAGTCACCTCAACCTAAGGGCTTTGATCTTCCTCCTTGGAATCCAAAAATCCTAGATAATGTGAAGAAGTTGAAGCCATTTTGGAAAGCAGTGTAATTTAAATTAGATTAAATTCTATTTTCATTTCTTCACAAGTACCTTTGTACCACTCTACTACCTCTTTGTGAAGTGGAATTCCTTCTGATTTTCTTTTTTGTTCTTCTTCATATTCTTCCAGACCTGCGTACAAAACTCTTTCATATCCAGGGGCAGGTTTTGTATCTTCTAAACCTTGTAACATTTCATCCATAGAGGTCTTAAATTCATCTACATCGTTGAAAGCATCTACTTTGTAGGCAGCAACAAAGTGTGCCCTTCTTTCTCCTGCTAAGCTAGCAAAACCACTTCCATTACTTAATATCCCACAAAGGACATCTACGGCTACTCCTAAGCCGTATCCTTTTTGAGAACCTAAATCTCTGGTGCTACCTAGAGGCAATTGCATCCTCTGGTTTCCAAGGAAAAAATCAAACTTTCCTCCTCCATCCATGTCAGGACTACCGTCATCATGAGCAACCCATCCCGGCTGCATTGGAGCGCCGATTCTTTCCAGTAAACCCATTTTATTCCCAGCGATCGTAGTCATGGCAGCATCAAAAATAAACGGTGGTTTTTTATTAGTTGGGACAGCAATTGATATGGGATTAGTACCTACTTTAGGCTCAGATCCAAATGTAGGAACCATAGCGTTTCCACCCGCAGTCATGCACCAGCCTATCATGTCATGCTCCACAGCCATCATTGCAAAATATCCAACGGCACCACAATGTTGAGAATTACGAATTGATACGGCTCCCATTCCTAATTTTTCAGCCTTGGCAATTGCAATATTCATTGCATGAGCTACAGTCATTAATCCCAATCCGTTATCGCCATCTATGGTTGCAGTAGCAGGAGATTCTCTAACGACTTTCCATTTTGGTTTAGGGTTTAAACGTCTGGAATTATACCAATCTACATAGCTTCTTAATAAATTCGATACCCCGTGCGTCTCAATACCTTTCAAATCGGCATACAGCAGTACATCTGCTCCTAGTTGAGCTTCTTCTTTACTTACTCCACATTTTTCAAAAATCTTTTCAGTGGTTCTCCGTAATTTCTCAGCTTGTACCACTACGACATCTTTTTTAGGGATTTTAAAATAATCTAGCACTGGCTCTCCTAAGTTATTTTGATATTACATCACTCATCAAATTTTTTACAATTGCAAATCAAGCTTCTAAAATTTTGATTATGGTACTAAGCTTATTTAGAAGGATAGGAAAAATCTAAATGAAAATTCATGATGTTATTGCATATCCAATCTGGATAGGCAATAGAAACCAACTTTTAGTAAAAATTGAAACAGACAAAGGTTTGTATGGGTGGGGAGAATCTGGGCTATCTTCTAGAGAATTAGGAGTAAAAGGGATAATAGAACATTACAGAAATTTAATAGTAGGTATGGATCCTTTTGAAATAGGTAAAATCTGGCAAAGGCTTTATAGAAGTCAATATTTTGAAGGCGGAAGAACTATTACAGCTGCCATATCGGCGATTGACATAGCTCTTCATGATTTAAAAGGCAAATCCTTAAATGTACCTGTGTATGAATTAATTGGAGGCAAACAAAGAAATGCAGTGCCAACATTCGCAACTACTTCTGAACCTCCTGGCAAAAAAATGATTGAACAAGCAAAGCTGTTAATCGAAAGTGGTTGGCAAGCGTTTAGATTAAGTCTTTCAGCTGATGGCGGAGATGGAGAATATGAATCTATACTGACAAAAAAAGGAAAGTCTAATACTCCTGAAAATAACATTTTTGAACCTCGAGAGTCTCTGGCAAAAACAGCAGAATGGATAATAAAAACTCGTCAAGAAGTAGGCGAAGAAGTTGTTCTAGGAGTAGATTTGCACCATAGATTTTCTGTTGCAGAAGCAGCGTCCTTTTGCAACAAACTCCCTGCTGGCACACTAGACTTTCTAGAAGAGCCGATAAGAGACGAGACACCTAGTGCTTATGAAGCTCTCAGAAAAATGACGAATATTCCTTTTGCAATTGGAGAAGAGTTCTCTTCTAAATGGCAGTTCATCCCTTATATCGAAAATGACCTTACCCAATTTGCTCGAATCGACTTGTGTAATGTTGGAGGACTCACAGAGTCAATGAAAGTAGCTGGATGGTGTGAGAGTCATTATATCGATATGATGCCNCACAACCCNTTNGGTCCGATTTNTACCGCTGCATCAGTNCANTTTGGTGCATCTGTACCTAATTTTGCTTGGTTAGAAACCAGGTATTCCCCTTCAGAAAACTTAGGTTCCGTGAATCCAGAGTCAAAAATAATTTCATTAGATCATAAACTTAATAGATCAATGTACGTTGTATCAGATACTCCTGGATTAGGAGTTGAAGTCGATGAAGATATTCTTAAAAAAAATAAATTCAAAACGTGGGATCCACCCCAACTACATCGTACAGATGGTTCAGTAACAAACTGGTAAGGAAGGCAAATGAATTTTATCGGAAAAAAAGGTTTAATTTTTGGCGTAGCAAATCATAGGAGTATTGCTTATCACATTGCAAAGGTACTTTCAGATAGAGGAGCTTCAATAGGATATTCCTATCAAAATGAGAGAGTACTTGAGAGTGTAAAAAAATCTGTGAAAGATATAAATCCATCTTTTATAGAAGAATGTGATGTATTGAACAAANACAGTCTTAAAAAATTTTTCGCATATGCAAAAAATGAGTTTGGAAAGATCGATTTTGTAGTACACAGCATAGCTTATGCTGAAAGGGAAGACTTGGGTGGAGATTTTTCAAATGTTAGTAGATCTGGATTCTCAACTGCGCTTGAAACAAGTGCATTCAGTTTAATACCAATAACTAAAATGAGTTCAGAAATAATGAACGAAGATGGAGGTTCGATAGTTACACTATCCTTCGAGGCATCTAAAAGAGTTTACCCTGGGTACAACATAATGGGTACTGCAAAAGCAGCTTTAGAAAATTCCGTAAAACAATTAGCGAATGAGTACGGAGAATCAAATATAAGGGTAAATGCCGTTTCGGCTGGTCCCCTACCCACATTATCTGCAAGAAGCATAAGCGGCTTCAACGATATGAGAAAAGCTCACGCTGAAAGATCTCCTCTTAAAAGAAATGTAACTCACGAAGANGTTGCTAACGTTTCTGCCTTTTTGCTGAGTCACCTCTCTTCTGGAATAACTGGAAGTATAATACCCGTTGATTCGGGATATGGAATAATGGGAATATAGAGGGGGAAGTACGGCTTCAAGAAATAACAAGTCCTTTTATGGATGGAAAATAGTTGGTGCAGGCGCAGTTGTTCAAGCGTATGCTTCAACAGTTTTTTGGAGAGGATTTACTGCTTTTTTCGACCCTATTGTTGAGTCCCTAGGATGGAGTAGAGCATTGACCGCGGCAGGGATGTCACTGCAGAGATCAGAGGGCGGGATGATATCCCCATTCGTGGGATTCATTCTAAATAGATACGGAATACGCAAAGTTATGGCATTTGGCATTTTCACTACAGGTGCCAGTTTCGTTCTTATGAGTTTCGTTACGAAAATTTGGCATTTTTATCTATGTATAAGCCTTTTGACTATTGGAATGTCATTTGGGACTTTTATAGTTCTTGTTGCAACAGTTGGTAACTGGTTTGTAGAAAAAAGAAAATTAGCTCTCTCTATTATGATGGCTGCCTCTGGACTTGGAGGATTATTAGTCCCGCTTATGGTTCAACTTATTCAAAATTTTGGTTGGCGGCCGGTAATAATGTTTGCTGGCATCGGGTTCTGGATAATAGGTTTTCCAGCAACAATGGCAATGAGATCTAATCCTGAAAAATATGGATTATTACCTGATGGAGTTGATTCTACTGACCAACAAAAGATAGAACAAAATAAATATTTAACATCTCAAGATATGACAGTTAAAGAAATAGTCCGATCTGCGACTTTTTGGAAATTTGCTATCGCGACAAGCTTAGCTCAAGGTTTAAGCGCTTTAAACCTCTTGCATATACCTGCACTGACCAGCTTAAATGTTTCTCTAACTATAGCAGGTATTTCAATTGCAATACTTGCTGCTGCTGACATGTCTGGCAGGTTGTTGATAGGTTTTACTAGCAATAAAATNAATCCCAAAGTACTTCTTGCGTTTTCATTTTTCTTTCTAGGATTAGGTTCATTATCGTTAAGCTTTATAGGAGTAGAAATATTTGGAGTGACAATAAACAAATACTTGTTAATCGTTATGTTTGGAATTCTTTGGGGTGGCGGGTTTGGAGTATCTATTCCTTTAAGGCTTTCTATGACTGCTGATTTTTTTGGGAGAAAAAATTATGGAACTGCCGTAGGCCTGCTTAGCACCATAGGTGGAATTCTTTCTGCAATAGCACCTATAATCGGTGGTTTAATTTATGATCTTTTTGAAACTTACAGAGTTACATTCATGGTTGGTTCATTGTTTGTTTTTATTGCAATACCAATTGTATTATCTATAAAAATAAGAACTTAAACTGACTTTAACTTACCATTTTCTAATATAAAACACTTATCAGAAAGTCTCTTTGCTTCAACTTCATCGTGAGTTACAAGAATGGCAGTAGTTTTAGATTGATTGATAATTTTCTTTACCTCTCTTGAAAGGCTTTCTTTTAGTTTATAATCAAGATTTGAGAAAGGTTCATCCATTAATATTGCAGAAGGATTTATTGCCAAAGCTCGACCAATCGCAACTCTCTGCTGCTGACCGCCGGACAGTTGGACGGGAAATTTACTCTCGTGACTCTTTAAGGCGATTAAATCGATTATTTTGTTTATTTTGTCAGTTCGAGATTTATCACGCTTACTAATTCCAAAACCAATATTTTCAAAAACGTTTATATGAGGAAAAAGTGCATAATCTTGAAATACAAAACCTAATCTTCTTTTCTCAGGTTGAACATGAACGAAACTTGAAGAGGTAAGTAATCCATTTATCCGGATGTAGCCTTTATCTATACGTTTGAATCCTGATATCGCTCTCAATAATGTCGTTTTACCTACACCACTAGTCCCCAGTATTGAAATAAATTCACCAGGTTCAATGGATATTGAGAAATTATCTAATATTGCTTTGTTCTCTCCTTCAAATGAAACTCTTACGTCTTCCATTTGAATCTTTCCATAATTAGAGCTCTTTTTAATTTTTTTATAATTTTTGGAAAACATAATTAACCTCTGATATCAAGCTCGTTTCTTTTAAAAACTAGATAGGCTGCTGCTGGACCAGATAATAAAATTATCATTATGGAAGGAAGGGCCGCTTTAGCAAAAAATGCCTCAGAAGCAAATCCCCATACTTTGAGAGACAAGCTGTCGAAATTTAGTGGAGCAAGTACCATTGTCAGAGGAAGTTCCTTCAAAGTAAGAAGAAATACTAAAAGTGCACCGGCTAATATACTTGGCATAATAAGAGGAATAGTTACACGCCACATGGTTGACCAATAACCTAGTCCTAGTCCTCTAGAAGCGTCTTCTAAGTTAGGGTTTAATTGTAATAATGTTGTCTTCATTGAGCTAACTGCAACAGGAAGAAATAAGACCCCATACCCAATGATAAGCACCACCAAAGTTTGATAAATTGGGGATACAAAATTTATAGTGAAATACACAAAACTTATAGCAATGACAATAGAGGGTAGACCGAATCCAATATAAGAAATTTTTTCTATTAAACGGCTAATTGAGTTTTTATACCTCGCAGCAAAAAATGTAATAGGGCAAGAAATCAAAAGAGTAAAGGCAGCTGCCAAAATAGCAACAAAGAGAGAATTAAAAATTGTTCCAAATTCTATAATAATCGACTCTCCTAATAAAATTCCCTTAAAAAGCCAATATAGCAAACCTGCAAAAGGAAATAAGGCTCCCATTGCAGGAGGAATACAAATAATGAAAAATATAAACCATCTTTTATAATCAAGGTTTCTAGACTTCAAAAAACGATTTGATGATGATGATGAAAAATAACTTTTAGGGCCTTTAAAAAAACTATCACTAGACAGAATTAGTACAGCAATAGCTACTAACACCAAAGATAGGACAGAAGCAGAAACTCTGTTAAATGCACCTTCAAATTGTGTCATGATTGCCCAAGTAAACGTCTCATATCTTAGCAAAGCTACGGCTCCAAAATCACTCAAAGTATAAAGAGCTACTAAAAGTCCTCCGGACCTTAATGCAGGTGAAAGTAAAGGAAATGTAACGTAAAAAAATGTCTTGAATCTCCCTCTCCCTAAACTTCTTGATGCATCCTCGAAGGAGCTATCCATTCTTAACATCGCAGATCTAAGAGGTAGAAAAATATAAGGATAAGAAAGCAATGTTAAAACAATCGTAGCTCCCCAAAATCCATAAAAGTCAGGGAAATTTTCAGTTATTCTCAGGCTACTCAATAAGTCGTGAAATTTACCTTTTGGTCCTAATATATTTACGAATACCATTCCATATACATAACTTGGAATTACAATTGGCAAGCAACATAGAACTGTTAGAAATTTTTTAAATGGGATATTTGTTCTAACTAAAAAATGAGCCAAAAAGAAAGATATTAGAGTAGATCCTAAAGTCACTGATATTACAAGAAATATTGATCTAAGAAGGATAAAAAAGACTCTCTGTCTGAACAACAATTCAAAAAAATCTTCAGAACTTACAGCCCTAATAATTAGATAAACTATTGGAATTGATACCAACGCAACGATCAAAACTGAAGAAGTTAGTAATCCATAATAATCCAAATTAGCTTTTCTAATCTTTATCACGTTAGTCAAGTATACAAAAAAAGATAGGGAAAGCTAATTCTCTTTTCTTTTTTTTCAGGGNTTATGTTGTATAACACCTAAGGGAGAACTCCGGTTTCCTGAAGTAATTTTTGTGTTGCTTCCAAATCACCCAGATCTGATATATCAACATCAGGAGTATTGAGAGTACTTAGGTTTGGTAACAAATGGGACTTGTTTATACCTTCAANCAAAGGATATTCGTAAGTTTGATTTGCAAAATATCCTTGAGATGGAGCAGATAACATAAATTTCACAAAAGATTCCGCCGAATCTTTATTATTAGAAGCGTCCAATATACCTGCTCCGGCTACCAAAACTATTGAGCCAGGGCCTCCATCTGGAAGCACATAGTTCCTAGCTTTAAAACTTTCGGTATTTTCTGCAATAAATCTGTGGAGATAGTAATGGTTCACGAAACCAACTTCTATCTCGCCAGATCCTGTAGCTTCAACAATAGGTGTATTTTTTGCATACACTTTGGCNTCATTTGCAAGTATGCCTTCTAGCCAAGTTCTTGTTTTTTCTTCTCCCCAAAGGATTCTCATACCTGTAATCATTGCCTGAAATGAGCCATTCGTTGGAGCCCATCCTATCTTGCCTTTCCATTTTGGATTGATAAAGTCATAAATATTGTCAGGAAGTTGATTGGTAGGGTCAGTAATAGCATCGGTATTATATACAACTACTCTTGCTCTACCCGAAATACCTACCCACTTACCGTTAGGTGAGCCTGCCCAGCTGGGGACTAATTCAATTATATCATCTGTCAGAGGTGCTAACATGGATTCCACGGAACCTAACCCGCCAGNGTCTTGGGCAAAANAAATATCGGCAGGAGTTTTNTTTCCTTCTTCTAGCAGAGTTGAAGCTAATGCTCCNGTTTTCCCGTACTTAACTTNTACAAGAATCCCAGTTACTNCAGAAAATTGTTGAATAATTGGGGCAACTAAAGATTCACTTCTTCCAGAATAGATTACCAAAGGTTTTGCATTTTTAGGTACCTCANACTCTTCAACTATTTCTACTTTCGAGGCTTGGTTATCACAAGCTAGTAGTAGTAAAACTAAGATTGAAAATATAGTCTTAATTGTTCTTCTCTTCGATTGTGCCATCTATCAATAATTTACTAAATANGTTNATTATTAAACTATTCTTGATCTATTAAGTCAAGAATANTNTTGACTTGTTTAGTTAATAAAATGTTAACTCTTTGTTAAATACTCTTACAAGGTAATATATATCGAAAAAAANATTCAAAAAATGTTATATTGTAACGTCTATTTAACTTTATAGATTGATTTATATCAGCTAGGTAAATGAAATCCAAAGATAATAATTCGTTCCAAGAAATGAAAAAAAGTAAATTTATACTTGTTAGATTAACGTGGATATTATTGGGAAGCATATTTGTTGGGGTTGGCACTATTGGAATTTTTGTACCAGGACTTCCTACAACTGTCTTCTTAATACTTGCAGCTGCTTGCTATGTAAGGTCATCAGAGAAGCTTTACAATTGGCTCATCAAAAATAAAACCTTCGGAAGATATATTAGAGATTATCGTGAAGGGAATGGTATGTCGAAAAGAGCAAAGTTTATTGCATTGTCTATGATGACTATATTTGTTTGCCTAGCAATATTACCTTACTCACCAATGGCAATACCTAATATATACGTAAGGGCATCAGTATTAATTGTTGGGATCATTGGGTTCTATTATGTAGGATTTAGAATTCCAACTCAAAAGCCTGATTAATAATTCCATAAGTCTTATAATTGAACAATGGAAAGGCTCTCATCAAAAATTCTTGTGTCTTCTTTGTTTGTTGCTTTGTCAGTAATCATAATTGCTGCAGTTATTCTTGAGAGTAGATACATTCAATCTGTAGATGAAAGTATTACAGTAAATAAGCCTGGGTTTGCTACACCTACCCCTAAACCAATTGTGAAAGTAGAAAAAACTCCAACACCAACACCAACACCCGAACCGACACCTACGCCTACAATTCCTGACTTTGGGGGGCTCTTCATGGCAGAGATCTCATCAGAAACTGGCTTCTCTCCCGCAGAAATAAATGTGGTATCTTATGAAAAAAAAGATTTCAATAATTCAAGCCTGGAATGTCCAAAACCTGGTGAAATGTATGCCCAAGTAATTACTCCTGGATGGGTAATTATTTTCGAAGCAGGTAATAAAGAATTTGAATTCCATTCAGATTTAGACGGTAATTATTATGTGAACTGTTCTACTATAGATTGGAGTAATAGTGAGAATATAACAGAGAAATATAAATTTTGGGAAAGCAATCAAATTATCATAAATCGTCGAAATGATGGGAACTATAAAGAACTACGATCCCTTAATGAAGATGAAATAGGATCTTTCATAAGTACCATAGATGTAAACATTCTAAAGCAAGAAAAAGTCGATTGTATTTTTCTTTACGAAATTTTATTCATCAAGACAGATGAAGTCACAACAATGATGGCTGTTTGTAGTAATGGAGAAAGTTCGGCCTTGATTCTAGAAGAACCAAAAAAATATTACAGCTTGCCTGATTCTTTCATGAACAAATTGGGCGAATTATCAGCTATATTACCTATGCCTGGCAAACCTAAATTAGAAACAGCACCTTGAAATCCTCGACAAAGTGGAAGAAAATTTAAGCATGGTATCTTTAATTGAAACAGATTTAGTAGCCGCGACTAAGAAATATCTTCCAAAAATTGAGCAGAAAAAAGTGGAGGATGCATTGCTATTCGCCACTAAATGCCACGAAGGTCAGAAACGCAGAACCGGCGAACCTTACATCATTCATCCTATCCAAGCAGCTCAGTACCTAGCTGACATCAATATGGATTGCCCAACCATAATAGCAGCATTACTTCATGATGTTATGGAAGATTGTGGTATATCATTCAAGGTTTTAGAAAAAAAATTTGGTAAAGAGATCGCTACACTTGTTGATGCTGTTACTAAGCTCCCTTCAGTTAGAATCAAAAATACTTATTCAGAGAGATCTGATTCAGAGATTGAAAGAGCAGCAACTATAAGAAAGCTCCTCTTAGCCACATCAGAGGATGCAAGAGTTATTCTAATCAAATTAGCAGATAGATTACATAACATGGAAACATTATTTGCGCTTGAAGAAGATGATCAAAGTCGCATCGCTTTAGAAACAATGGAAATATTCGCACCTTTGGCTCATAGATTGGGGATTTGGGATTTTAAGTGGAAGCTGGAGGATGAATCATTCAAATATCTCATGCCAAAAGCATATAAAGAAATAGCGAACTTAGTATCACGTAAAAGGAAAGCAAGAGAGAAGTATGCTGATAGGACGACTATGCTCTTAGAAGAATCACTATTAAAGGCCTCTATATCTTGCGATGTACAAGGGAGAGCAAAGCATTTGTATAGCATTTATAAAAAAATCGAAAGATACTCTTCTTTGGGGAAAAAATTCGATGAAATACACGACCTAATTGCAGTTAGGGTTGTAGTTAACTCTGTAAAGGATTGCTATTTAACACTTGGAGTTTTGCATGAACTCTGGAAGCCAATTCCAGGAGAATTTGATGATTATATCGCTAATCCCAAGGATAGCATGTATCAGTCTCTGCACTCCACTGTCATGTGCCTAGATAGTTATCCTGTCGAAATACAGATAAGAACCAAGTCTATGCATGAGACTGCCGAAAGAGGTATAGCAGCACACTGGCAATACAAAGATGATCCAGATTACCTTGAAAATTCATATATAGATAAATTAACTTGGTTCAGGAATTTAATAGATTGGCAAATTGAGCTACCAGAAGATGAAGATTATCTCGATTCGGTTAAATCTGACGTCTTAAAAGAGAGAATATATTGTTATACTCCAGCAGGTGATATTAAATCACTGCCAATGGGGTCAACGCCGATTGATTTTGCTTACGAAGTACACACAGAGCTTGGACATAATACAACTTCAGCAATTATAAACGGGCAAGTAGTACCTTTGAACACTATTATCTCTAATGGAGATACTATAGAGATAATAAAGTCAAGAAAATCACAAGCTCCGCGTCTTGATTGGCTCAATCCGGACCTAGGTTTTATATCAACTAATAAGTCAAGATTTAAGATAAGGCAGTGGTTCAGAAAAGAAGAAAGAAATCTAACTGCAGAGAGAGGAATGATGGAGCTTTCAAGACTTATATCTCGATTAAAAATAACAACCCCTCTTATAGATATTGCAGAGGATATGTCACAAGAATCAGTTGAAGAACTTGCAATTCTTGTTGGAGCAGGAATAATAAATACGCCTACTCTTGTAAAAAATCTGTCGAAATTTTCGAAACAGAATATTTCACATAGTACTATTCAACTAGATGCAGAAGACAGAGTGGGTCTTCTACGTGATGTTACACAGGTTATATCGGATGAAGGCATAAACATTACTGCGATTTCAACTATAGAACTTGAAACTGGAAAAAGAATAATAATTACAGTAGACTCTAACGGTTTGCAACAACAGAATAGAATTTACTCTATAATCGATAATCTCGAAGGGGTTAGAAACATCGAAACAATGAATAATTAAGTCAATGCCAAGTAAAAAAAGTCTAAGAAAAAATCAAAGAAATACATCCTACAATAGACCAATAGTATCTACTGCAAAGACCCTTCTTAAATCTGCGCAACTATCCATAGAGAACGACTCAGATAATAATGTAAATTCTACAAAGATTTCTGAGGCAATCAAAGCTCTAGATAAGGCAGCACAGAAGGGTGTCATACACAAAAATAACGCAGCAAGAAAAAAATCCCGATTATTCAAATTGGTTTCTAACAAAAAATTATCTAAATAGGACAAAATATTATTACATAAAGTGTCAACGTATTATTGACTATAGCCTCCCATTTGACTATCTTTATCGAGATGACATCAAACTTAAATCTATCCCCGAAGCAAAATAATATATTTAATTATATAGTTGAATACTTTGAAGAAAATGGGATTTCTCCAACCATAGAAGATGTCAAAAAGGGATGTAAAATAAGTTCAAAATCTGTTGTTTCTTACAACCTCAATATATTAGAAAATAAAGGATTAATTGATCGTAAAAAAGGTATTGCCCGAAGTATAACTAGGGCTGGCAATCAAACTCTTCAGAATAGTAAAACTTTAACTTCTGGATTTGAGGATTATCTAAACATCCCAATCGTGACTTCTATATCAGCTGGTTCACCGTTAGAATTATTGACCTCGGAAGAGATAATGCAAAACTATAAATCTGGCTCAGAATTTATAGAAATTCCGTCATCACTGTATTCAAAAAAATCAGAACTAATTGGAGTTAGGATAAAAGGAGATTCAATGTCTGGAGATTCAATTGAAGATGGAGACATAATTATTATAGATTGCTCGAAAAATTCTAACGCCTCACCTAAGCAAGGAGAGATGGTTGTAGCACGAGTGAATGAAGATACCGCGACTCTTAAAAGATTCTATAAAAAAGGCAATAAGATTGAACTACATCCTTCAAATAAAAAATATTCTGCATTAATCGAAGATGCAAAAAATGTTATCATTGAAGGAAAAGTCGTAGCATTAATTAGAAAATTTTAAATTAGGGAAATAAGAAATGAGTTATTTAAGAGGAATAGGGGTAACAGAAATTCTCATAATACTTATAGTCATTATGATAATTTTTGGAGTAGGAAAATTACCTGAAGTAGGCGAAGGGCTTGGAAAAGGTATTAGATTATTCAAAAATTCTTTATCAGGCAAGGATGAAGAAAAAGATACTAAAAGTGTTTCCAAAAAAAGAGAGAAATAATTTATTTTTTAGCTAATCTAGATAGAATTAAACCAACTTCATAAAGTAATATAATCGGCAAAGCTACGATAAGTTGATTCACGGGATCAAAAGTAGGTGTGATTATGGCTCCTAAAACAAAAGCTAGTACCAGAAACCACTTTCTCAACCTTTTGAACATAAGAAAGTTAGTTAATTTAAGAACTGTAGTCAAATACATTATTATTGGAAGCTGAAAAGAGATACCCATCCATATCATNAGGTTGACTGTGAGTTGNACAAGTGATCCTATCCTTATCAGAGGNACTGAAACATCTCCACCGAAAAGAACTAAGAATTTTATTGCAGGAGGAACTAAAATGAAAAATCCAAAAGCTGATCCTAGGTAAAATGAAATCAAAGATCCTGGCATTAATATAATAAAAAATTTCTTCTCATTATTCTTTAAGCCAGGCAAAATAAATGCAATAATCTGATAGATTATGAAGGGAAAAGATATCAAAAGGCCTGTTAATAATGATACGCGCATCACGACTCCCCAAAATTCTGTAATATTTGTGAACACTGGCAACCCTTGAGTAAGTTCATTTATTCCTGCAACAGGTCGTACAATTATTTCTAGGATTTCTCTATGAAGGGCAAAACCAGCCACTGTGGCAATGAGATATATTATAAGGCTAAAAATGATTCTTTTTCTTAATTCAGAAAAATGAACGGAAAGTGACCTATTCTGAGACCTATTCTTCTGGTTGATCTCTATCTTGTTTTCCATATTGTTCTTCTTTGTCTATTTGAACATCCTTGATCTCTTTATCAATAAGATCCTGGAATTCGTCTTTTTTAGAATTAAATTTTCTAACATAACTNCCTAAATCCTTCGAAAATCTAAACATTCTTTTGGGGCCTAGTACCAAGAANGCAATTAAAAAAATTAGTAGGAGTTCAGGAAATCCGATACCTANGATATTCATTTTATATAACTACAGTCCTAAATCTCATTTTGCTTTTAGAATAACTAAACATTCAAGGTGCTTTGTATGAGGAAACATATCCACAGGTATGACTTTACGAATCTCATATTCATTAGTCAATTTATCCAAATCTCTTCTAAGTGACTTTATTTCACATGAAACATAAACCAAATCTCGAGGCTTCAAGCCAAGTATCCAATCTATGACTTTGGAGTCGACTCCTTTTCGAGATGGATCTAATATTACTACGTCGACTTTATCGAACATTTCTTTCGGTAGAAACTCCACTTCAGATTGCACAAATTCAATGTTATTAAAAGATCTAGAGTTATGTTGTGCATCTTGAATTGAAGAATAGGAAGATTCGATTCCGTATATTTTTTTCACATGTTTAGATAACAATATCGAAAAAGTTCCTACACCTGAAAAAGCATCTATTAAAACTTCACTGCCATCTAAATTAAGATTGTTTTTTATAATTTGGCCAAGTCTTTCCGCTTGATATGTATTAACTTGAAAGAATGAAGGAGAGGATATTCTATGTTCAACACCATTAATGAGTTCAAAATAGTGTTGTTGCCCAGACTCAAATTTTTCCGAATCTGAATTAATTTTAGGTTGTATTAAATAGTCATCAGAATTAATGCCAACTCTTACTGAAAATTGAGAATGTCCACTCATAAAACCTTTCAAAGATAATAAAATTCTATTGATTTTATTGTTCATTATCTTACATTCCTCTATTTCAATTAGTTTCTTAGTCCATCTGTTAATGAAGCCAAAATTACCTCGAAATTTATGACTTTTAGCTACAGTAAATCTCCCGTGGTTTCTGTAGTTATAAGTTTGTGGACTTGATTGGACTTCCTCCATTAATTGATCTGAAAATCCTGGCACTCCTTTTAACGTCTTTAATGCAATTTCTTTTTTTAAAGCCAGCTGCTTTTCATAGCTAATGTGTTGCAATTGACAACCTGTACAAGATAAGAAATATTTGCATTGAGGTTCTACTCGACTTGAATGCGCTTTAATAACTTTTATCACAAAACAAACCAGTTTATTATCATATTCTCTCAGCACTTCTACATTGACAATCTCACTCGGTAGNCCCCCAAAAACTTTCAATTCATTACCTTGGTACTCTGCATTACAAGAACCATCATCCTGAAAGTTTTTCAAAGAAACATTATTAATTATTTTTTGCTTTGTAGAACTCATTTAATTTATTAAGTTGATTGATGTTAAAATATTATACACACACGAATAACTATAACCTTAATAATGGTCCAAGCTAAAAAACGACTTCCTGAATGGTTCAAAGTACAAGCTCCAACTAGTGATAAATTTCATTCTCTAAGAAACAAAATTAACGGAGCAAAGCTTAATACCGTTTGTGAAGAAGCAGCGTGTCCAAATATCGGAGAATGTTGGGACAGTGGCACTGCAACATTTATGATATTAGGAGACGTGTGCACAAGAGCGTGCCGATACTGCAACGTAAAGACAGGGAGACCTGTTGAATTCGATCTATTAGAACCTACTAGAGTTGCTAAAACTGTTAAAGATATGAACTTGTCGTATGCAGTAATAACATCTGTAGACAGAGACGATCTGATTGATGGTGGATCTGGAGCTTTTGCGATGACAATAAAACAAATAAAAAAATTAAGTCCAGATTGTAAAGTTGAGGTACTAATTCCTGATTTTAATGGTAATAGAAGTGCTTTAGAGACTGTATTAAGTGCCCAGCCTCAAGTTTTAAATCATAATATAGAAACAACAAGAAGGGTTTTTAAGATAGTTCGACCAAGAGGGNATTACGATCAATCTTTAGAATTGATTGATCGTTCAAAGCAAATGGCTCCCCTTATTCCAACTAAGTCTGGCATTATGGTTGGGCTGGGAGAAACAGAGGAAGAAATTATAGAAACTATGAAAAATTTGAGGACTGTAAGATGCGACCTTCTTACAATTGGTCAATATTTAAGACCATCAAAAAAACACCATGAGATAGATAGATTCTACAGTCCAAAAGAATTTCAGAAATTCGAAGAGATAGGATTAGAATTAGGATTTAAGCATGTTGCATCTGGGCCGCTTGTAAGAAGTTCATATCACGCCGATCAACAACACAAAACCGTGGAAGCTTAGTAACAAATGGGATCTTTATATGTAGTTGCCACGCCTATAGGGAATTTAGACGACATCTCAACAAGAGCTAAGTCAACTCTAAAAAAAGTTGATGCAATACTCTGCGAAGATACTAGAAGAACTCTAAAACTTTTAAATAGTATAGGTATAAAGAACAATTTAATTTCACTCAACAAAGATAATGAAGTAAATAAAATACCTTCGATTCTTAAGTCGATAGAATCGAAGGATTATGCTATAGTATCCGATTCTGGAACTCCAGGAGTATCTGATCCAGGCAACAAATTAATAAAAGAAATATTAGAAAATAATCAAAAAGTAATTCCCATACCTGGACCTTCAGCTGTAACTGCAGCTTATTCTGCCTCTGGAATGAAACATCACGACTTTTTATTCTATGGATTTCCACCAAGAAAGAAAAAAGATCTTCAATTAGAATTACACAATCTAAAGAAGATCAGAAAAGATCTTATCTTNTTTGAATCCCCGAATAGGGTAGAAAATTTCCTTAATGAAGCATCCAATATTTTCAAAAATTCTAATATAGTAATTTTTAGAGAACTCACTAAGATTCACGAAGAAATATTATTATGGAAACCTAAGTTAGAGCCTCCTGTTCTGAAAAAAGTAAAAGGAGAATTCGTTATTATTATAGAAAGAGAATTATCTGCCCCTCATAACAAAACGCAACATTTCAATGATGAAGATGTAGTGAGTAAGCTCCAAGAATTTATAGATTTAGGTTTTAGTGGAAGAGATGCAATAGAAAATACATCTCAATATTTAGGCTTAGGTCATAAAAAAATATACAATATCTACGTTGAAAAAGTATTAAAGAAAAAATCGAAATTTNAACTTGAAAGAGAAACCTGAAAATATTCTTGTCTGCGTTGCTTGGCCATATGTTAATGGGCCGCCTCACCTAGGTCACATAGCTGGAAATAATTTACCTGCAGATATATTTGCCAGATTCCATAGAATGCTAGGTAATAATGTATTAATGGTGTCTGGAAGTGACCAGCATGGGACTCCCGTAACACTTCGTGCGAAAGAAGAAAACGTTTCTCCTTCAGAGATTGCAGAGAAATTCCACGATATATGGAAGCAAACATTTGAGGACTTAGATTTTTCTTTTGACTTGTACACAAAAACTGGAACTGAGAATCATTCTAAAGTTGTACAAAATATATTCACCACTTTANTTAAAAAAAAATATTTAACTGAAAAAATCTCNAAACAACCGTATTCAGAAGAAGCTGATATGTTCTTATCAGATAGATATATTCTTGGAGATTGTCCTTGGTGTCAAAAAAAGACCAGAGGAGATCAATGCGAAGGATGCGGGAAAAACTTAGATCCAGGAGAACTGACTAATCTAGAATCAGCTGTAGATGGATCAAAATTAATCCTACGAGAAACAAAACACATGTACTTAAAATTATCCGACTTTCAAAATGACCTTGAAAATTGGATAAGTGAAAAAACATTTTGGAAGCCCTCTGTTAAAAATCAAACTATTGGATTTCTTCAGAAAGGTTTGATCGACAGAGCTATCACGAGAGATATTGATTGGGGAGTGGATGTTCCACTTGAAGGCTATNCAGACAAAAAAATATATGTTTGGTTTGAAGCAGTACTTGGTTATCTNTCAGCATCAATAGAATGGGCAAAAAGCTCTCATAATAAATCTGGGAATACAGAAAAATGGAAGGAATGGTGGAGCAATAAAGATGCCAAACATTTCTATTTCCAAGGAAAAGATAATATACCATTCCATGCGATTATTTTGCCGTCGATTTTACTAGGAGTAGGAGACTTAAATCTCCCTTATGATGTAGTCGCAAATGAATATCTTAATTTCTCCGGCAAGCAGTTTTCAAAAAGTAATAACTGGGCAGTATGGGTTCCAGATTTTCTAGAAGAATTTGATTCTGAAGCTCTCAGATATCACCTCACATCCATAATGCCAGAGACGTCTGACTCTGACTTCACTTGGGATTCATTCTATAAAAGTAATAACAATGAATTAGTAGCAACATTTGGAAATTTCGTCAATAGAATAGAGTCACTNTTGAGAAATAATTTTGATAACAAGGTCCCTAAACCAATTGATCTCAATGAAAATGATAAGAGAATGATTGAATCAATAAAAGGGACATTCAAAGTTACACATAAATATATATATGCAAGGCAATTTAGGAATGCACTGAAGTCTATAATGGCCTTAGCTCAAGATGGTAACAAATATGTAGACTATAATGCTCCTTGGAAAGAAATTAAAACAGATAAACAACGCGCAGCAACGACTTTGTGGGTAGCTATAAATGTAGTTTCAAATCTTGGAGTACTTATCTCACCTTTTCTTCCTAAAACATCAATCAAAATTTCACAACTCCTTTCTCAAAAAGATGATTTGCTGTGGCAATTCAGAGAAATAATGCCAGAAACAATGTTAAATACTCAAGGACCTCTTTTCAAAAAAATAGATCTGGCCGAAAAGCAAAAAAATATATGAATAATAATTCAGAAATATTTGCTATCATCGCTGATGATCTGCAGGTTGTGAAAGAGAACATTTTAGCGGTAGCAGATAAAGAATCTGATAATTTTCACTCAATTGAAAAAAGATTAAGACATGTTTTATCTACACCAGGAAAACAATTAAGACCAGCAATTACACTAGCTTGTGCTGGATTATTTGGGAATGAAGATAAAGTTAACTCTTTAAAGATGGCGACTGGTGTAGAGTTACTCCACATAGCGACTCTGATACACGATGATACAGTAGATCAAGCAAAGATAAGAAGAGGTAATGCAACAGCAAGTAATCTTTGGGGAAATGATATCGCTGTACTTCTTGGTGATTACATTTTTGCTTCTTCTGCGATATTCGTATGTGAAACTGGAAATATTGTTTTAGTAAAGAGATTTGCAGAAACAATAGTAGANCTTTCAAAAGGGGAATTAATTGAAAACTTAGGTTCATATAATTTAAAAATTACTGAAGAAGAATATTTAAGTAAGACGTATTTAAAAACTGCTTCATTATTTAAAACTGCCTCCTTTAGCGGCTCGTTGATAGGCAAAGCTAATGAAGAACAAGTTAGTAAATTAACTGACTTCGGTTACTATTTTGGAATGGGATATCAAATACAAGATGACGTCATAGATATAGTCTCAACTGAAAGCAAAGAAGGGAAGACAATATCTAATGATGTACTTGAAGGTGTCATAACTCTTCCTGCAATAACTTATTTAAAAAAAATATCAAAAAATGATGAGAAACTAGCAGAATTCTCTAATCAACAAGACATATCTAAGCAAGAAATAGAAAAATTTCAGCTAGAAATTCTTAATTCAGGTGCTATAGATGAATCATTGAAAGTTGCAAACGAACATTTTGATAAGGCAATTAACACGTTAAACGAAATCCCTGATAATGACCATAAAGCATTACTAATCGACATTATTAATATTACTAAACAAAGAATATAGTAACTCACAATATGGTAAGAAATATAACCTTTGATAAGATAATTCCAAAACTGAAATCTGAATATTTTAATCCAAGATGGTCAAAAAGATTGCCTCCAATTGAAGAATTAATATTTACAGTTTTAACCCAACATACTTCAGATATTAATGCTGAGAAAGCTTTTAAAAACTTGATGAAAAATTTAAAAGATTTCGAGACTGTATTGATAACTCCAAAATATAAAATCGCCGAGCTAATCAGGCAAGGCGGCCTTGCAAATATAAAATCTGAAAGAATAGTTGGAATATTGTTTGAGATAAAAAAAAGAACTGGAAGTCTGAACATTGACTTTCTTGGTGACATGCAAATGACGGAAGCAAGAGACTGGTTGACGTCAATTAAAGGAATAGGCTTAAAAACAGCATCTTGTGTACTTGCTTTCTCTTTTGGATTTCCTGTAATTCCAGTAGATACACATGTACACAGAGTCTCACAAAGAATAGGGTTAATTAAAGAGAAAGTTTCAGCAGACCTTGCTCATGCATTATTAGAGGATCAAATTGCACCGGAAGAGAGATATGGATTCCATGTACTAATGATTAATCATGGAAGAAAGCAATGTCATGCAAGAAATCCTAAATGTGAAACATGTATTCTAAATGAAGAATGTAAGTATAAATCGTCAAAGACAAATAAGAAAAAAAATGTTAGGCTTTGATGCTTAAATACTGATAGAGAGAAATGTTAAAAGTAGGAATAATTAATATAACTGGTTACGCAGGAATTGAATTACTAAGAATATTAGAAAATCATCCTGAAGTTGTAATCTCCGAAGTCACAGGAAGAAGTCAAGCTGGCAAGCCACTAAAAGAAGTTTTTACTCATTACTCTGGAGATTTAATGATTAAGGAGAATTTATCTGAAAGCGTTGACCTCATTTTTTCTGCCCTACCACATAAAATAAGCGCATCAGTATTAGGCCAATACGTAAATAATGGTATATCCAGCATTGATTTCAGTGCAGACTTCAGACTACCAAGGAACATATATGAAACTACATATGACGTGAAGCATCCATATCCAACGTTAATAGATAAATTCGTTTATGGATTACCTGAAAAAGATAAAAGTGCAATAAAAAATAAGAAGTTTATTGCAAACCCTGGATGCTTTCCAACATCTGTAATATTAGCTCTTTTGCCACTAACAGATATTAAATCAGAAAGTGTCATAATAGATGCAAAAACTGGTATATCAGGTGCAGGAAGATCAAAAAAAATAGATCATTCTTTCTCTGAAATATCAGATAATATGGTGGCCTATTCAGTAAATGGGCACAGACATGAGCCCGAGATAGAACATCATTTAAATAAAAATGTTCATCTAACCACTCACCTAGCACCTATGATAAGAGGAATATATTCTACAATATATTTTCAGACTAATGAAAAGGTAGATGAAAAAATATTTGATGAGTATTATTCTGACCATCCTTTTGTTTCAATTAAAACACTACCTCCAAAAGTGAAAGATGTGAGAGGTTCAAATTTCTGCCACATATTTATCCAGAAACTTCCAAAAAAATCTGATACCAACACCTACAGAATAATATCTGTTATAGACAACCTAGTGAAAGGTGCAGCCGGACAAGCGGTTCATAACATGAATTTAATGTTTGATTTAGAAGAAACACTTGGATTAAATAATATTGCATTGTATCCTTGATGATTCGAGAAAGGCCCCGTTAGTGTAGCGGCCTAACACGCCACCCTTTCAAGGTGGAGATCACGAGTTCGAATCTCGTACGGGGTACCATAAGATATGATAGTAGACGTACATACACATTTACCAAGCCATGAGTTTGAAGTTCCTTCATCAGACATAAAGTATGATACAGCCATGAAGTCAGGTTCCGGCCAATCAACTAGACTCTCTAATTCCATAAAGGACTATCTGAAAGCATTTAAAAATATAGATAAGGCTTTCATGTTCGGAATCGCTCCAAGACCTTGGGATTTGGATAAAAATTTTCTCGATACTTCTGGTTGGATAGGTAATTTAAGTCACAATGATATTGCTGCAAAAGTTGCTTCACATGCTCCTCACAAAATCATTCCTTTTATGTCTCTACATCCTTTAGATCCTAATATTGACAAAGAATATGATCGATGCGTTCATAAATTAAAATTAAAAGGGATAAAACTCGGCCCTAATTATCAAGATTTTCATCCTCAATGCGAAGAAGCAATGAAGCTATATTCAAAATTNGAAAAAGATAAAATACCTATAATTTTTCATCAAGGAACCTCACCAATTTCGACAGCACCATTAGAATTTGCTCATCCTAAATATATAGACAAAATTGCAATGGTTTTTCCAAATCTAAAAATTATTTTGGCTCATCTGGCTCATCCTTGGCAAGAGGATTGCATGTCAGTAGTAAGAAAACATGAGAACGTTTTTGCTGATGTATCGGCACAATTCTACAGACCTTGGTCTTTTTGGAGAGGGTTAAACCTTTTCAATGAGTGGGGAGTCATTGATAAGGTTTTTTTTGGGTCTGATTGGCCTGTTACAACTCCTAATCAGACAATNAAAGAACTGAGAAGTTTAAGCAAATTCGCGAAAAATCACCATCTTCCTATTATTCCAGAGAAATCGATAGAAGGAATTATAAATAGAGATNCATTNAAAATTCTAGGATTATAAATCAAGATAATCCTGTATCAAATGGAGCAAATCTATCCTCAAATTCAAGTCTCAATTTATTGTATTCAGGATTTGAATATTTATTATCACCAAGGATTTTTAAAGCCCACAGTCTTGATAACTCCAGAGTTTCAGTATCATTTATCATTTCATATGACATTCCACTAACACCACTTTGCTTACTCCCTACATAGTCTCCTGGCCCTCTAATCTTTAAATCTGTTTCAGATAGATCAAAACCATCTTTAGAATTTTCAAATGCATTGAGCCTTTCTCTAGCTTCTTCTGAAATATTATTGGAGAACAGATAACAAAAACTTTTTTCTGAACCTCGCCCAACTCTTCCTCTAATCTGATGTAATCCAGATAATCCGAACCTATCCGATGATTCAATAATCATGCAAGTTGCATTAGGGATGTCTACTCCAACTTCTATAACTGGAGTTGCTAATAGTATATTAAACTCATTTTTCTTAAATCTATTCATNACGTCACTTTTTTTCTCCATACTCATTTCTCCATGTAAAATCTCGATACTAAATTTGCTAAGTTCAGTTGACAATAATTCTGTCATTTTTTCTTCAACAGAAATATGATTAAGTTTTTCAGATTTATGTATTAAAGGACATACAATAAAAGCTTGTCTACCAGCATTAATTTCTTCTATAACCTTTCTATAAGCGGTGTCTTTATCTTCTTTATTTTTACACCATGTGGTCTCTATCCCTTTTCTACCAGACGGAATATCTTTTAAAGTGCTGATATCTAAATCTCCAAAGAGCGTAAGTGCAAGGCTCCTCGGTATAGGAGTAGCTGACATCGATAAAAGGTGAGGTACCTTTGATTTATTTACTAAAGAATCTCTTTGTTCCACTCCAAATCTATGCTGTTCATCAACTACTGAAAATCCCATCCTTGGAGGCTTAAAATTTTCTTGGAATAAACTATGAGTTCCTATTATAAGATCGATCTCTCCATTGTTAATTAGTTTTTGTATTAATTTTTTTTCAGATAAAGGGTGACTGCCTAACAATAACGCCACCCCTATTCTTCTCAGCATTATTCCAGGCATTTCAATAGAAATAACGTTATTACTAAAGTCTAAAAAATTAGTACCTCTAAATTGATTCTTCACATTAATATAATGTTGTTGAGCTAATATTTCAGTAGGTGACATGAATGCGCCTTGATATCCAGATCTAATTACCGAGAATAGACTTACAAGAGCGACCAACGTCTTGCCGCTCCCTACTTCTCCTTGAAGCATCCTCCTCATTGGTACCTTCCTTTGCAAATCTTCAATGATCTCTTTTATNGCATTTTCTTGGTCATTAGTTAAGGAAAAAGGGAAATGGCTTTTCATATCTTCAATAAATACATTGTCTACGTCTATCTCGATCTGATTACTATCCCTTTCTCTGCGCCTCCTCCTTGATTGCATAAAAAGTTGATTAAAAAGCATGGATTCGAAAAGGAATCTTTGTTTGGCTAATCGTAAATGATCTTGATTCTGAGGAAAATGTAAGTTCTGTATAGCGTCGTTTATTCCTAACATATGTGTTTCAGTTAAAATATCCTCCGGCAAATATTCTTCAATCTTATTAAAAGATCGTCTGACGCATTTCTCCATAGCAGATCTTAATGTACGTTGTGGAATTATATTTTCCCCTTCTCTCGAAATTGAATAAATGGGAATTATTTTTCCATCAATATTTTCTCCATCTTTAGGAGCGTCGACTATTTCAGTATCGGGAGAAGAGATTTGAAGCCTAGACTGATAACTGCCGACCTTACCACTTACGGATAGCCAAGTCCCTTCTGTATAAGTNTTAATGAGATATGGTTGTCCGTACCAAGCTATTTCTATAGATCCAGTACGGTCTCTTAATGTAACCACGCAAGCACTTACTCGGGCAAATCTCCGGTTTGATGCCTTAACGACTCGNCCTATTATAGTTACATTTTCATTCTTCATACAGTCAGCGATTGGCTTCACAGCAGAATAATCAATGTGTCTAATAGGAAAGTAACGGAGCATACTTAAAGGTGAATGTATGCCTAGTCGATTGAGTTTTAATTCAGTTGTAGCACGAACGTTTAGGTATTTTGCTAAGCTTCGTTTTGGGGGCTTAGTGACTATTTAGGAGGATCTCCTATGAATGCAACACCTACGGCACCAGGTCCTGCATGGGTACCAACAGCTGGTCCAAATTGGGCTTTTATTACTTCACCTATATACATATTTTCTTCGGAAGCATTCTTCTTTTTCTTGCTTCCTTTCTTAGCAGAACCAACAGAAGCATTACCAGCCAAAGAGTTGTACAAAGCCCTNCCATCGAAAGAATCAGTTGTTTGAACTACAGCCATCCCTTGGTGATTCACNTGTCTTTCAGCNTCTCTCCTAAGAAAAGATAAGGCTTTGACCATAGACCTAGGCCTAGAGATTGATATCACTTCACCGTCCTTATTTCCAATAACAGGTTTAACAGTCAAAAGACCGGCAAAAAAAGCTGCTCCAGCACTTATTCTTCCACCTCTTTTTAAGAAATCTATGGTTTCACACGCAACAAGTATCTTTGATTTAGCAGATAAGTCATTAGCCAATTTCACGAGGTCAGCCATCTTACTTGATGGTTTTGACTTCAAAGACTGAGCAACCGCAAGAATAACTAGACCAGTTCCCATAGAAACATTTTTACTATCAACAACCGTGATCTTGCTTTTTCCGATTTTCTCCGCTGCTTGTATTGCTGAATTATAAGTGCCACTTACCTTTGAAGAAATATGAATAGAGAGTATCTCAGAGTGTTTCTTGAGCAGAGATGAATAAACCTTTTCAAAATCACCAGAGGATGGTTGCGAAGTAGTAGGCAGATCTTTTGTATCAGTCAGTTTC
Source organism: Dehalococcoidia bacterium (assembly GCA_002700125.1). Lineage (GTDB taxonomy): Bacteria > Chloroflexota > Dehalococcoidia > Lucifugimonadales > Lucifugimonadaceae. The sequence continues at coordinate 10,496 of PACM01000022.1, read as the reverse complement.
TTATAGAATTCGTCACCAGTTATATTAATATTCTCTTTGAACACTTTATCGCCAAAATTGATATTTATGGCTACTTCATTNAAATCTAAACTTTTTATAAAGTTTGACGGTATATCACTCGCACTATCACACACAATCGCTATAGACATTAAATTACTCCTAAACAAGTAAATAAGCTTTAGGAATAATTTACTAGATAGACAGTTAACTGTAAATAGGAAGTATTATTCCACTGATATGAGAATGTCCCATTTTTTTGAGTCGCATGTAATAGTTTCTACCTCTGCAACCCCAAGATCTTCTAAAAGTAATTCATTCAAATGTGCAATCTGGTCGACATCTAAGCTTTCTGACAAAAATAAAGAAATAAAGGTATTAGACATTTCTAACCCAGATTCCTCAACTAAAAAATTGATCAATGCATTTTTGTCCTGCAATTGAGATGGATGGATTACGATGCTGGTAGTACTGGAAACAGCATCCTTCATACCAAAAATATTACCTTCAACATCTTGTTCCGGACTAAAGGACAGTATAGCTGATACTAGTTCAGCATCATTNTTGGTACCTATAATTATTACATCTTTATTAGACTGTCCGTAAAAGTTTAGGATTTTTTGGTAATCTTCCTCATTATTAGACACAATTATTTTTGACTTAGACGAAATATCAGATACTTTATCTGCAAAATCTTCTAGTGGCATTTTTAAAAAATCAGAAGTCTTTACAATCTTCAGAGAACCGTAGGTATTGTCCTTCAAAAAGCCTTCTATACCTTTACCCTCAGTGATTACAATCAAAGAAATTTCATCAGAATGTTGACTTAATATTTGCTCCCTCATTTCTTTATACTGCTCATCCATATTGGTTATATTTTTATTTGAAATATCACCGAATTTGCTTGCGGTTCTGAGGACTTCTTCTGGATCTTCTACATGCACATGTATTTTACATACTGTGTCGCTACCNGAAACNACTACTGATCTTCCGAGNTTAGATAATTCTTCTTTTATAACTTCTACATTTAGACTATCACCTGTTAATGCAAAAACAGTGCAATACCCCCAATCTCCATCGTGAGAGCTCTCCTCAAAAAAGGATTTATCCAAAGCATTATGTTCGAGGATATCTGGCACAAAAGAATGGGTGCCGTCTATTCTAATACTAAGATTTCCTGAATCGTCTCGCTCTAAACAATTAAATGCAGCTTCCAACATGACTGAAAAACCATATGCTCCAGAATCTACAACATCAGCACGTTTCAGAAGCTCCATTTGCTCCTTAGTTTCTCCAACAGCTAATTTTGCTCTTTCAATAACTGCTTCAAAGACCGTTTCTAAATTAGCATCTGCATATTTTGAATATTCTTTTGCTACCTGTGCACACTCTCTCATTACAGTGATTATCGTACCTTCTTCAGGTTTGTATACAGAAGATTGAGCAAATTCATAACTACTCTCTAAGGCGTCGACAAATTCATTTAAGCCTAATGCCTTAGATTTAGTCATACTTTTGTGAATTCCTCTAAAAAGTTGTGCTATAAGCAATCCGCTATTACCTTGAGCAGAAAGTAAGGCTAAGTCAGCTATATGTTTTGATAACAAATTGAAATCTTCAAATTGATCAGGATTAATATTATCTTGAATTCCNTTAATCGAAATATACATATTGGTGCCTGTGTCAGCATCAGGGACAGGAAAGACATTAAGAGCATTCATAACGTCACGGTGTTCATTTAATGTAATAGCAAACACCTTGATCATTCGAATATAATCATTAGAGCTTAACCCATTTTCATTTAAGGTGGTTGTCATATTCAGTCTTAAATTCCTAAACTCTTTTTTAGTAAGGAAACATTACTATGTACATCTCCTGACCAAAAAATACTCGAACCTGAGACGAATGTATCCGCTCCAGTTTCTCTGCAATTTATTATTGTCTCAGAGTTTATCCCTCCATCAACAGATAAATCAACTATGCCTTTCAAATTTTTTCTTATCAAGGAATCATTGATTCTACTGATATCATCTAGTTTTTTTTCATCAAATTTCTGACCTGAAGAGCCCGGTTCAACACACATAACTAATACTCTGTCAACTTCTTCAATAAAATCAATAATTGCATCACTTGGAGTTTTAGGGTTTTTTGCTACCCCTACTTTCATTCCACTATTTTTTAATTCCTTTATCAAAGACATGGGNTCATTCNCAGTTTCTATATGAAAAGTTATTAAATTGACTCCAATTTCAGAGAATGGAGCAATAAATTGTCGAGGATTTTTCACCATCAAGTGGACTTCTACAGGGATTTTTATAAATTTCATCAAAGGATTCAAAACTACAGGTCCCATAGAAATACCTGGTACGAAATGTCCATCCATTACATCAAAGTGGAATTCATCACAGCCGGCATCTTGAGCTTGCAATATCTGGTCGCCCAATTTATTAAAATCTGCTGCTAATATCGAAGCTGAAATTTTTAGATTTTTAGAAATAACCTTCAATTCAAATTTTCAGTTTATTCTTCGCTCTTTTTATTTCTTCTCTAACCATTCTTGAAGAAGTGCCACCAATCTTATCTCTGTTATTTATACTTATATCAATGTCTAACTCGACATCAACATCCGAATCCAGAAGAGAGTTAAGTTCATCTGTAGATAATTCTGAAAGAGTTTTACCCTCTGATGATAAAGTTTTGGTAAGGTTTGAGACTATAATATGTGCTTCCCTAAAAGGCACTCCGTTGATAGCAAGGCAGTCTGCTAAATCAGTAGCTAATAAATTTCCTTTNAGAGCAGATTCTAGTGAAGATTTATTAAANTTTGCACCTTTAATTATCTCTGNCATAGCTTCANAAGATGAAGTAAATGTATCTATACAATCAAATAGTGGTTCCTTATCCTCTTGCATATCTCTATTATATGAAAGAGGAAGGGCTTTCATAATTGTATAAACTGATACTAAGCTTCCAATTACTCTCCCAAATTTGCCTCTAATTAATTCTGCAAAATCAGGGTTTCGCTTTTGAGGCATCATGCTTGAGGTAGTAACGACATTATCGGATAATTCTACAAACTGGAACTCATCAGATGACCATAAAATCATATCTTCAGACAAACGAGATAGGTGAATCATTGAGGTAGATAGACATGCAATAAATTCTAAGACGAAGTCACGATCACTGACTCCATCTATACTATTTCTATTGATCCTAGAAAATCCCAATTCTTTTGCTAAAAAATCTCTGTCAATATTNAAAGATGTACCAGCAACAGCACCGCTACCTAGTATCAATTCATCCATTCTTTCTTTACAATCAAGAATTCTTGATAAATCTCTCTCAAGCATCTCAAAGTAGGCCATTAGGTGATGAGATAACAGTATAGGTTGCGCTCTTTGCAAATGAGTATACGAAGGCATGCGTATAAGGATATTCTCCTCAGCCTTTTTTACTATTTCAATTTGAAGATTGTGAATCAAAGAACATATGTGGTCAGACNTTTTTTTTAAATGCATCCTTGTAGAAGTTGTGACTTGGTCATTCCTTGATTTGCCAGAATGAACTTTTCCAGCAACGTCTCCAATTAAATCATGAAGTTTACTTTCGATATTCATATGAACATCTTCAAGGTCATCTTTCCAATCAAAGTTTCCTTTTTCAATATCATTTTTAATGTTATTTAAACCATTTTGAATTTGATTTAATTCCGCTTCTGTCAGTACACCAGCCTTTTGTAAAGCTTTACTATATGAAATAGACAATTCTATATCTTCAAAATACAATCTAGTATCAAAAGAAATTGATGATGAAAAATTAGAAAAGAGATTTCTTGCGAACACTTTGTCTGTATTATTCTTACTCACCTTATTATTCTCCTAATTCGTCATGGAGTTGTTGTTTTCTCTGCATCCTAGAGGGCAAACTATAAATATCTATAAACCCTGTTGCTGAATTGTGGTCAAATTTGTCTTCAGAAGAGTAAGTCGCTAGATCAAACGAATACAGAGAGTAAGGTGAACGAACACCCACAACTTCGCACTTCCCTTTAAATAACTTAAAGCGTACATCTCCAGTCAAATATCTGGCAGAACTTTTAAAGTAAGCGTCCATATTTTCTCTGAGCCCCGAAAACCATCTTCCATCATAAACTAGATCAGAATACGTGGTAGATATATAACTTTTCATCCTAATTTGATCACGACTTAAGTTCAATTTTTCCAATGACCTAAGCGCAGTATGTAGAACTGTAGCAGCAGGGGCTTCATATACTTCTCTAGATTTAATACCAACTAACCTATTTTCTACGTGGACGGTCCTCCCGATGCCACATAAACCCGCAACCTCATTTAGATCCTCGATCATCTTTACTATTTTTTGACTCTTGCCATTCATCTTCGTCGGAATTCCTTTATCAAAAGAAATTTCAATNTATTTAGGATCNGGTGGNGCATCCTTCACGNTAGATGTGATCAAATAAGCATCTTCAGGTGGCTCTAACCAAGGATCTTCTAGATCTTCACCTTCGATCGCAAGGCCCCAAAGATTTCTGTCTATTGAATAAACTCTTTCTCCAACTGCAGGGAGATGAATGTCTAACTTTTTTGCGTATTCTTTTTCTTCATCTCTTGAAAAAGATGCTTCTCTTGCAGGAGCGATTATCTGAAGAGGTGATTCTACTGATAGAGTTTTTATTGCAGTATCAAATCTAACTTGNTCATTACCCTTGCCTGTACATCCATGTGCAACGGCAGTTGCTTCATATTTTTCGGCTGCCTCAACAAGTTTTTTAGCCATCAGAGGNCTACCTATAGAGGTAGCNAANAGATATTCGTCTTCATATATTGCGCCTGCTAAAAGACTGGGTAGGATAAAATCATTTGCGAATTCATCTTGTACATCCCAAACCAAGCAGTCTAGAGCNCCTGCTTTTTTAGCTCTTGATTCTAGGTCATTCGAAAATTGACCACCTCCCAAATCAACTGTCAGAGTTATAACATCATAATTATAATTCTGTATTATCCAGTCTATGGATATAGTAGAATCTAAGCCTCCGCTGTAAGCAAGAATTGCTATCTTTTTTGTCATATCAGATCCATTCCCTTAAATCTTTAGTTCATCAAAAACTTCTTCTAGAATAGAGATAGCTTTATTCATCTCTCCTTCTGAAACTGTGAGTGGAGGGAAAAGGCGAATTGTATTGGGTCTGACTGCATTNATTAGAAGTCCTCTCTCTAAACATAGCTTCATTGCATCGACAGCTTTATTTTTTGCTATCTCGACTCCAATTAATAATCCATATCCTCTTATATCTACAATGTTACTGTGTCTCGTTGTCATTTCATCTAACAATGATTTAAGGTATTTACCTGCATGAGAACATTCGGACGGTATATCAGTATCCAAGATATACTTCAATGAAGCCCATCCAGCAGCAGTTGTTAATGCATTTCCACCNAAAGTACTTCCGTGGTCACCTGGTTCGAGGGCGGAAAATCTTTCTTTACATAAAAAAGCACCTAATGGCGTTCCTGCGCCTAAAGCTTTTCCTAAAATCATCACATCGGGATCTAGTCCAAATTTTTGATAGCCAAAAAGAGTTCCAAGGCGTCCCATGCCAGTTTGTACTTCATCTATCATGAATAAAATGTTTTTTTCATGGCACCATTGTTGTATATCAAGTAAGTATCTCTGGTCTGGTATATTTACACCGCCTTCACCTTGAACAACCTCTAAAAGAACAGCACAAGTATTCTTTTTGGTAGCCTTTTTTACAGCATCAAAATTATTGTACTCAACATTAACGAATCCGTCGGGCAAAGGTTGCCATTTTTCCTGGTATTCTTTCTGCCCTGTAGCAGCCATCATAGCAAGAGTTCTTCCATGAAAAGAATTCTCCATGGTAATGATTTCGAAAGCACCATTTAATTTTTCTTTCCCCCATTTTCTTGCTAATTTACACGCACCTTCGTTTGCTTCTGCACCACTATTTGAAAAGAAAATTCTATCGAAACATGAATTGTCTACTAATAATTTAGCTAATTTAAGTTGAGGAATTGTATAATATAAGTTCGTCATTTGCATGATATTGTCGACTTGATATTTAATTGCGTTNGATACAGCTTGATGAGAATGNCCTAAGTTTAATACTGCCCATCCAGAGGTAAAATCAAGGTATCTTTTTCCATTTTCATCCCAAACTATCGTTCCTTTTCCTTTAACGAGCACTAAAGGTATTCTATTAACAACTTGCATATAGTAAGTAGACTCAAGTTTTATCCAATCAGTTTTGGTCATATTTCTTCCTTAACTAAATATTTGAGTGCCTATCTCTTGCCCTTCAAATAACTTTAATAGTGAATCACCGTATCCATTTATTATATGGCCGCGGGCNACTCTATCAAGAGCGCTTATGCAGGATTCAAGTTTTGGTATCATTCCTCCTCCTATCACNCCGGAATTAAGCAAGTCTTTAGCTTGCCTTAGGGTCATTCTAGGAACAATTCTGCCATTGTGATCTAGTATACCATCCACATCAGTCTGATATATTATTTTGGAGGCATATAGGTCGTAGGCAATTTTTGCTGCCACGAAATCAGCNTTAATGTTCAAGATTCCTTCAGAATTAAAATCCTTAGCTTCANTGTTAAATGCTAAAGGGGATATCACTGGAGTGTACCCATTTTCTAATAACATTATGAGCAATTCTGGATTTACTTTAGAAATTTCTCCCACCAATCCTAAATTATCATCAATTGGACTAGAAACTAAAACCTTAGAAGATACACCACACAACCCTACAGCTGTTATTCCCAGATTTTCTAAGTTACTTACCAATCTTGAGTTTATGAGTCCAGCTAAAATTGAGCAGGCTACTTCTAGTGTCTCACTGTCAGTTTTTCTTAGGCCCTTTACAAACTCTGGCCTTATCCCTAGTTTTGAACTCCATTCACTAACTGTTTTTCCTCCTCCGTGGACAATTATAATAGGTATACCTTTATCCTTTATAGATTTAAGGAAAATAAGGGAAGATTTCCATTCTTCAATAGTACTGCCGCCTATTTTTATTACGCTTAAGTTTTTCATGTGATTTTCAGATTCAATATAATATATGAAGATTCAATTAATTCTAAGTAGTGTAAGCAGAGTTAAAAACAACATACTCCTCTGTAAGGTCAGATCCCCAAGCTATGCCTCTTCCATTACCTAAACCAAGATCGATATTGATTTCCACTTCAAAATGATTTAAAGCGGATATAACGGACTGATAGTGGAATGATATTGATTTACCTTCTTCAACAATTTGTATTCCATTAATCGACATTTTTATCTTATCTCTTTCAATCTTAGATTTCGTATTACCTACAGCCATCATTATTCTGCCCCAATTAGGATCTTTGCCGTAAATTGCCGTTTTCACTAGGCTAGAGGAAACGACTGAATGGGCAGTATTTCTTGCTTGGATATCATCCAAGCCTCCTGTAACTTCAACCGTTATTAAATGACTTATCCCTTCCCCATCTTCAGCAACTAGTTTAGCTAAGAATTTTGAGACATACAGAATCGCTTCAGAAAAAATATTCGTATTCAATTGACTTGATATTTCGACTCCTGACTTACCATTTGCCATCAAAACAACTGTGTCATTAGTGCTTGAATCTCCATCAACATCTACTTGGTTAAATGATTGATCCACAGAATCTCTAAGAATTCTAGTTAAAATATCAGAACCTACTTTAGCGTCAGTTGTGATATAGCTCAACATTGTACCCATCATAGGATGTATCATTCCACTACCCTTGGCGACTCCTCCAACCGAAAATACACCATCATCTGTCTTGACAGAAATTGCAATATTTTTTGTCTTGGAATCAGTAGTAATGATGGCTCGAGAAAATTTTTCTCCTCCTGCATCTGTTGCCTCAAATTTAGAGATATTTTTTTCTACTAATCCTATTGGTATTTCCGCACCTATCACTCCAGTACTAGAAACAAGAAATGGAAATTTACTATTAGTATATTCTTTGGTCATACTAGCCATCTTCCTTGCATCCAATAATCCTTGTTCACCCACGCAACAATTCGCTGAACCACTATTAACAATAATGCCTTGTATCTTAGATTCAATTTCCCTGCAGTAATCTATAGATGCAGACTTTACTTGATTNGAAGTATATGTAGCTGCCCATTCACACTCAGTTTCTGAGATCAATAATCCAAGATCCAGCTTATCTGGNCCAGGTGATTTTAGACCAGCAAAAATCCCATCTGCCAGAAAACCCAATGGGGAAGANACNGTNCCNTTTTTTATTTTTTTGAAGTTCATCATTTGANCTATATAATCTTTATAAATTGTCAATTAAGAAATACTTTAAATCATTTGCATATCAACCTTCAATATTCTAGGTGAAAACAATCGTTTAATTTGATTTGATTATGGAAGCAAAAAAAATACTTATTACAGGTGGATCTGGATTTATAGGATCAAATTTAGTTGATGCATTAGTTACTTCANACAGAAACTATAAAATATATGTAATCGACTCAAAAGAACCCAAATATCCAAATTCTAGAGTAAATTATGAAAAAGTAGATATTATCTCAAAGGATATTCCTCATTTAATAAATAGTATTGCGCCTGACATAACACTACATTTAGCCGCTCAAGCTAGTGTTGCACTTTCAGCTAAAGACCCTGCATATGACGGACAAGTAAATGTCGTTGGTTCGTTAAACATTCTTCAGTCAAGTATTCAAGGTGGTACAAATAAATTTATATTTTTTTCTACAGGAGGTGCTATATACGGCGAAAATATAGAAAAACGATTCAAGGAAGATGATGAATTAAATCCAAAAAGCCCTTACGGTATTTCAAAATATAGCTTCGAAAGGTATCTAAACTATTTTAGTGATTTAGGGCTTATAAAAACTACCACAATAAGACCAAGTAATGTATACGGTCCTCGTCAAAATCCGGACGGCGAAGCCGGCGTAATTTCTATATTCGGAAAAAAAATGATGAATAATGACCCTGTTACGATATTTGGTAGCGGAGAAGAATTCCGGGACTACATATTTGTAGAAGATGTAATAAATTTTGTTACAGAAACTATCGAGAATGATATATATGGTGCATACAATGTATGCAGTGGAGAAATTGCTACCACTTTTGAAATATATAAATACCTATCAGAACTGACTGGATATACTAAACCACCTATTTATAAGAATTCCAGAGATGGTGATGTAATAGGAATAAGGCTTGATAATAGTAAAGCGAGACAGGTGGCTTCATGGAGTCCGTCAGTTAGTCTTGATTCTGGCTTGAAGCTGACTATCGATTCCCTAAAAGCAGAAAGTGATTCTTGATGGTCAGAGTTTTTATAGGGAATCAGTTCCCAAAACTTATCATGGTAGGGCTGTCATTAATTGTGATGTTGCCTCTTTTAGTCTCTCCAGAAACCATATTCCCATTTGTAGTAGGGAGAACAATTTGGTTTACAGGCATATTATATTGCATTATTGCCATATGGTTGATCTTAGTATGGGTAGATAGAAGCTATTTGCCTAAAAAAAGTTCCGTCATTTTATTTTTTGCAATATTTGTGTTCATTCAAGTGTTAGCAGCACTCAATAGTTCAAGTCCATTGAAGGGTTTCTGGGGCAACTGGGAAAGAATGGAAGGAGTCATATCATATGCCCATTGGCTAATCTTCGCTGTTATTGCCGCATCTACCTTAAGAGATGAAAATAACTGGATAAAAATACTTAAGATAAATACTTTAGCCGGTTTTGCTCTAGCCATACTAGGATTATTTGGGTCATTTGGATTGATAATACCTGTTTTTTGGGGTCTGGACCTATTCCCTCTAGTTGTAGAAAATGAATTATCCTATTCTAGCGGAAGATTAGAATCTACAATCGGAAATCCTAGTTTCGTGGCTGCATACTTATCCTTGATATCATTTAGTTCCATTGGATTAATCCTTAGAGACTTGCAAAAAAATTACTCTGATTCTGTATTTGCGACTTTCCAAAGACTGACGACCAGCAAAAAAACTTATTTTTTGATAGTAATGCTTGGGAATATAACTATATTTTGGGCAATAATGAATTCTGGTTCTAGAGGGTCAATGTTAGGGGTTGCTCTGGGGGTATTAGCAATCCTTATCTACTTATCTGCTTTCTACAAGAAGATTAGAATACCTTCTTTAACCATTTTAGGATTTGGTATATCCTTACTGATCTTATTCATAGTCTCGTCAAGTCTGGTTGAATTTCAAAGACAATCATTGAGAGTTGAAGTCCTTAGCAAGTATTTTCCTAGCAGTATATTTGTCGGCACTGAGAACAACGAACCTATACAACACGAGGTTATAGAAGCATATCCAGAAATAGTAAAAAACTTAGATGATCCCGAGATTAAAGAAATAATTGATCAAGCAACTAAAGACGTAGTCATTGAATCTTTTAGATATGGAGCTTCGGATGGCCCGGTA
>PACM01000021.1 GCA_002700125.1 Dehalococcoidia bacterium | reverse complement strand
CGATTCAGTTTGCCCAAGAAATTCAGGAGTTTAAAATTTTTTGGTATGAAGAGCCTTGCCCTGCTGAATTTCTTGATAATTTATCTGAAGTTAGAAATTCGATTAACATCCCTACTGTTACAGGTGAAGCACTTTATACCAAAAATGATTTTCCTGAGGTTTTTTCAAAAAGATGTGCGGATATAATTAATCCTGACGTAGCGAATACTGGAGGTATTTTAGAATTAAAAGAGATTGCTTCTATGGCTGAAGCCCATCAAGTCGCTGTCTCTCCGCATAATTATAATTCAACGACAATCGCTTTGGCTGCTACTTTGCACGCTGCAATTACTATGCCTAATTTTCTTATAACTGAATATTTTGTTCCTTTTGAAAAAATAGGAAAGCAAATTTCTCCAAACCCTATGATTCCAAAAGATGGATATATCTCTTTAGATGAAACTCCAGGCCTTGGGGTAGAATTAGATGAAGAAAAATTATCTAAGTTCAGTTATTCTGAATTCCCTAGAACGCTACCATATCCAGATAATGAAGGATTTTATGGCGGGGCATGGCCAGATAATTTGGACGCTCTTTAAGGTTGGCTCTGAAGTCCTCGTTTAGCTTCAAGGACTCCTTCTTCTCCGCTAATTCTTATTTCATACATAGCTTTCTCGTGTTCTAGCTGTAACTCCATAATTTCTTTTTCATATTCTAGGCGCAACTCCATCATATCTTGTTCCATACTGATCCTCTCCATCTCCATCTCCGACCTTGTTTCCATCATTTCTACTTCTGATTTTCGCCTCTCTTCATCAGCCGCCATCCTGTCTTTTTCAAATTGTTGTTCTTCTTGTCTTCTACCCTTTTCCATCTCCATGCGTGCTGCCTCTCGTTGCATCTCCATCTCCATCCTCTGTTCATCCATCTTCATCCTCATCCCCTCTTCAACCCTCATTCGCTCTTCGTCTGACTTTCTCCTCTCCCGTTCGCCCATCTCTCTTCTTTCTTCATCCATCATTCGTTGCCGTTCCATTTCCATCCGTTCCATTCTCTCCCGTTCGCCCATATCATTTCTGTTATTGTCCATTCCGATTCTTTCTCTTATTGGATCTTGTGATTCACAAGCCAGCATGAGAACTGTGGAAACCAAGGCTACTATTACCAAATTTTTTTTATATCTGAGCACGTTTTCTATATAATTTGAATTAAATTAACTCTATTGTTCTCTGGATCTTCAAAAGTTGCAACTTTTCCTCCCCACTTTTCTTTTTCGGGCATCCGGATAAAATTTACACCATATTTCAATAATTTTTTAGTAGTATTTTCAATGTCTTCTACTTTTATGTTGATCATAAATCTGTTTGGGTCTTTTGACTTGCCTTTTATCTCAGAATGGTTGGCTATTGTAAATTTGAAATTACCCCACTGAAAATATGCAGAATTCTCCTTTTTCTTAGTACAAGGAACTTCCAATACAGTCTCATAAAAATTTAGTAACTCCTCAAAGTTTTCACTCCAGATAATTATTCCTATAGGTTCATTCAGATAAGTCACTTCATTCATTCAATTTTATTTTGTGGATGTATACAAATTCAGGACTTTTAGCCATCCCAGCTTTCTCGTAAGCTCCGATAGCGTTAGGATTGTTTGTATGGACGTGCAATTTTATTTCTACAACATCTGTAGCCTCTTCTGCTAGCCTTATAACTTCTCTATAAAGCTTTTGAAATACTCCAATTTTTCTGTAGCTTTCGTGAACATAAACATTTTGTATCCACCAAAAGAATCCATTTGAACTAACGCTTCTTTCAAAAGATATTCTCAAGCATCCAGCAATATTTTCTTCGAATTCCGCAACAATATAAAATCCATGTTTAGGAGAATTTGATAAGATGAATTCAACTCCAGCCTTACCAACTGCGTCAGGAGATGGCTCTTCCTCAATATGGTGCTCCATACGGATTTGAAAATCTTGGATGGTTTTTATATCGTCAATTGTTGCGTATCGTATAGTTATTGAGTTTCTTGTATTCATAATTTTATTTTCTGATGATTTACCCTAAAATAGTCAAATAACTGTGCAAAGGAGATTATAAATNAAAGTTGCACTTGTTGCCCACGGGGATAATCCGCAATACTTAAAAAACGTGTTTGAATCGGAAGGAATAGATTTAGTTGAAGCTAAATGTACGACTGAGTCAGAATACGTAGACCTCTTAAAAGATGCAGATGGAGCACTAATATATACTCGTCCGGATACTTCAAAAGAAGTGCTAGAGGCTTGCCCTAAATTAAAGGTAGTCAGTAGGGCAGGAGTTGGCGTAGATTCAGTAGATATAAAAGCAGCAACTGATCTGGGTATATGTGTGTGTAATACTCCAGGGATAAATACTACAGAAGTAGCTGACCACGCTGTCGCTATGCTTCTCACCTTAAGTAGGAAAATTAGGGAACAGAACGAAGTAGTGAAAAAAGGGTTTTGGTCCGATAAACCAGACNTTATCCATAGTTTTAGATCTTCTTTGGGCAGAATTGCGGGCAATACTGTGGGAATAATTGGATTTGGAAACATAGGCAGAGCATTTGCTACCCGAATAAAAGGTTTTGGTCCGTCTAGAATTATTGCGTACGACCCATATGTGGATCAAACATCTGCAGATTTATATGGGGTTCAATTAGTTGATTTAGATGAAGTTTTGACTGAATCAGATTTCATAACCATTCATGCTCCTGCAACTGAAGAAACGAATCATATCATCAACGATGAAGCATTTAACAAGATGAAGGATAGCTGTATATTAATTAATTGTGCACGAGGACCTCTCGTAGACCCGTCTGCTTTATTTAATGCCCTGAAGAACAACTATATATCTTCTGCTGGAATAGATGTGACTGAAAAAGAACCTATATCTTCTGAGGATCCTCTTTTGACTCTGGATAACCTTATTATTACTCCTCATACTGCGGGATCCTCTCCTGTTTCACGCTCTGAAGGAACACGAAAACAAGCAGAAAATGTTATTCGGATATTAAAAGGTAAGTCTCCTCACGGCCTTGCTAATCCTGAGGTGATAAAGACGATAGCACTCATGAAAGAACAAGATAATAACAGGTGGAGTGGTTTTGATTCTTTCGATACTTCTCTTAATGTTTAAGACGTAAATTTGACAACCAAGGAGGTAAATTGGCAATTCATAGAAAAGATAATTTAAAAGCTGAAATTACAGGGAGTGGGATGCAGGTCACTATTCTTTCTGGACCTGAAAGAGGAGACAAAATGATTACTGTTAAGGAAATCTTTCTTGCTCCTGGTGCTGAAGTACCAGTACATAAGCATCCCGATTCTGAAGAAACCCACTTCTTAGTAGAAGGTGAATTGGTTGCTATATTAGGGGATTGCCAATTTAAAATAACATCCAGAGATTGTATGATAGCCCCCAAAGGTGTGCCACACGGAATGAAGAATACTTCAGGAAGCGTCGCAAGAATCATTGTAATGTTCCCTAAAATTAACCCTTTAAGGGAGGCTGTAGAAAATCACACAGTTACAGAAAAAAAACCAAATACCAATGTATCTTTTCGCAGTGAAATGAAATCTTTTGAATTCGCACCCGGTATCAATCGTTTTGATATGGTAGGAGACTTTTTAGGAGCTGAGTCTTCATATTTTTCAGAGTTAACTTTTGATTCAGGAACTTCCGCACCAAATCATTATCATCCACATCATGAAGAGTCGATGTTTTGCCTAGAAGGTAAACTAAATGCCGTATATGCTGAAGAAAATAATATCGAATTAAATGCCGGCGACATGTTCACTTGTGAGCCTAAGATAAGACATGGAGTAAACAATCCGTTTGATGGTAAGGGCACATTATTGGCAATCCACTGTGTACTTAATCCTCCTCCAAGAGTGGAGTGTGACTAATGACAACTGTGAAATTATCTAAAGAATTGCAAAATCCAAGAGGTGTTTATTCAATACCAGTTACGCCATTTAAAGATAATGGTGAACTCGATATTAAGTCTCTAAGAAGATGCATTGAATTTTGCTTAGAAAAAGGTGCTCATGGGATAGTGTTACCTGTCAATGCAAGTGAAGTTTCTACACTAACAGATTTAGAAAGAGATGTTGTAATGAAAGAGGGAGTTCAGGTTGTTGACAACGCAGTTCCTTTCGTCGCTGGGATAACTGGCTCTTCTATTGAACAAAGCATCGAGAGAGCAAAAGTTGCTGAAGATATTGGTGCCGATTCTCTAATGGCAATGCCATCGAATAGAATACAGAGTGCTCAGATGGTATGCGATTATTTTGGATCCATTTCTGATGCAGTACAAATTCCAATTTGGATTCAAAATAATGATAAGCAAGGCAAACTCATTTCATCTGAAACTATCATATCTTTGATCAATGATTTTGATAATATAATTTACCTTAAGGAAGAAAGTGAATTTGCAGGCCACGTAATTTCTTCGGTGGTTCAGGCTTTAGGGAGGAAATGTAAATCTATTATGGGTGGCATGGGTGGACGATATCTACTTGATGAGTATAGGCGTGGCTCTAGTGGCACGATGCCTGCAGGTCATTTTACAGATATTGTAGTTAACATATGGAATGCTCTTGATACAAATAAGAAAGACAAATCTGGTAATAATATAATTAGTGATCAAGGTAGAATTTTATGGGAGGCTCTATTGCCTTCCTTAAATTTTGAAAATCAATTTGGCGTAACAGCTTATAAATGGGTTTTTTGGAAAAGAGGTATAATCGATACGCCGAAAACTAGACTTCCATCTAGTAAACCTTTTGATAAGCTGGACTCTCTAGAGATGGAAAAAATTATGGACAGATTAAGTCCACTTATGACTTAAGCTTTGCCCTTGTAGTCTCTATAAATTCTTTTGAACCGTTCATTAGAAATCGGTTTGCGCTCCCGATTAAGAAATTTATCCCTCTGTCGTTCCAGTATTTTGCTTGGTCAGAGTCGGTGACTAGAGTACCTGGAAATTTTCCAGCATTTATTATTTTTGGAACCATGCTCTCGATAGTATTTCTGACTTTTTCGTGAGCAACTTGGCCATGAACTCCCAATACTGAGGATAAATCACCTGGCCCAAGGAATACACTATCTACTCCGTCGAGTTCTATGATTTCATCTTGATTTTTAATTCCATCTAAAGTTTCTATTTGAAGAGCAATAAATATTTCTTTATTGCTTGTTTTGACGTGCTCAGGTATTGGTATCATCCCATATTTACCGGTTCTAGAAGCACTGAAAAGACCTCTTTTGCCTTCTGGAGGATATTTGCAACTATCGACCACTTTTTGACCATCTGAGGCATTATTGATTAGTGGTATTAATACACCTTGTGCCCCAGCATCTAGGTATCTTTGTAAGTTCTGCTGTAAGTTAAGCCCCGCTCTCACCATCGGAGTAACGTTTGCTAATTCTGCTGCTCGAATCATATTTTCAGCGGTTTCATAGTCAGTAGCTCCGTGTTCACAGTCAATAATTACGTAGTCCATACCAAGCCAACCAAGCATTTCTACAGTTGATGGAGAAGGAGTGCTTACAAAAGCGCCTATGACACTTTCATTGTTTTCTAATTTTTCTTTCATAGAATTTCTTTTCACGTAACGCTCCTGCTAGATATTAAGATCATCATAGTTTGCTATTAAAATGAATACATTGCAAAATTTTTAGTGAAATTATTTTATTGAATTATAATCATGAAGTTTTATGAACACCGAAATTCACAAGATTAAAAATGATTTGGCTGAAGTTGAGATATACGGCAGTGCAATGAAGTCTCTAAAGATTTTTAAAGATTCTAGAGAATATAATGTACTTGGCTTTGATGAACAAAAACATGCTTTTTCCTTTATTATGGCTCCTTGGGTTAACAGGATTAAAGATGGTAAATTTTCTTGCGCAAAAGGAGATTTTGATTTATCTAGTAGCAATCCTTTTGGGATACCACATCCAATTCACGGAACGGTTTTAACGGCAAATTGGAAAGTTATCCATAAGTCATCTCATTCCATCTCTATTTCTACTGATTTGAGAAGTCCTTGGCCTTATTCCGGATCCGTATTATCCAAAGTAAGTTTGAATGATAATAGTATTAAGCAAGAATTGATTATAAAAAATGAAGACGAGCATATAATGCCTTTCTCTATGGGATGGCATCCTTGGTTTAATAGAAAAATTGGTTCTGACGAACTAAGTTTGATTTTTAACGGCAATTATTTATGGAAAACCGAAGAACAAATACCTAATTCTGAAAAGATCAGGCCACCCCTTTTAGATCAAGCTGCTCGAGGATTTTCACCAAAGCCCGGAACTCTTGATGATTGTTATAGAATTACTGATAATTCCTCTGTTTCTCTTTGTTGGCCTGAGTTAACTCTTGAGATGAATTCGTCTCAAGAATGTGGACATTTAGTCGTATACACACCTCCAGAGCCCCTTGCCAATCTTATATGTGTTGAGCCACAAACTTCAGCTGTCAATTGTTTTCAATTACACGAAAAATCTGTCTCAGATACCGGTATTTTATTTGTCGAACCGGATCACGACTACTCTATTTTCACCGAATGGTTTTGGGTTTAGGAGGAATTAATTGTTTCGATTATTTAGATTTCTGAATGTTCTTCGCACTTTCAAAAGAAGTTGGACATATTTTTCAAATCCTGAAATACCAAAAAGGTATAAAATTTTACCAGTAATTGGATTGATATATTTAATTCATCCTTTAGATTTTTTGTCTGAATTTCAAATTTTTGGATGGGGTCTTATTGATGATTTTTTTATTCTCTATTTAACCTTATATTGGTTTGAAAAACTGAGTATAAATTTTCTTGATAGACAGAAAAAAGACGACTTTATTGATGCAAAATATGAAATTAGAGACAAAAAAGAGGAAGAGTAATCTTCCTCTTTTAAGATAAATTTATGCGTTGAATGTTAGGAAGTATTCCCAAGGATGGGGTCTTAACCTAACTTCATCTACCTCGGTCTCTCTCTTGTGAGAAATCCATGCTTCNANTAAGTCTGATGTAAACACATCTCCTTTTAGAAGGTATTCATGATCTTCTTCAAGTGCATTGAGAGCACCCTCTATTGTTCCAGGGACTTGCTTAAATTTAGCTTGNTCTTCTTCTGGAAGATCAAAGAGATCGCCATCCAAAGGGTCTCCTGGGTCATATCCATTTTCAATTCCGTCCANTCCTGCCATCAACATTGCTGGGAATGCTAGGTAAGGATTACAAGTACCATCTGCTGACCTGAACTCCACTCTCTTTGCCTCTGGATTATCAAAGTACATTGGTACTCTACATGCAGCACTTCTATTACGTGCGGAAAGNCCTAGGATCGTAGGTGCTTCAAAGCCTGGAACTAGTCTTTTGTAGCTGTTTGAAGTCGGTGCACATAAACCCATAAGAGATTGCCCGTGTTTAATTATTCCTCCAATGTAATTCATGGCTAATTTACTTAAACNGGCGTACTCACCACCTGCGAAAAGTGGTTTTCCATCTTTCCATATACTCTGATGCGTATGCATTCCGGTACCNTTATCATTAAACAAAGGTTTAGGCATAAATGTGGCTACTTTACCCCAATTTTGGGCCACGTTCCTTACTACATACTTGTACTGCATAACTTGATCTGCCATGCTGAGAAGGGAATCATACCTAAGGTCTATTTCTCCTTGACCTGCTGTTGCTACTTCGTGATGATGTTTTTCAATCGTCATGCCGAATGTTTCGACCATTATTCTTACCATTTCACTCCTCATATCGTGATGAGTGTCTATTGGAGCTGCAGGAAAATATCCTCCTTTGTATACTGGCCTTTGACCTACGTTGGGGGTTTGCCCATCTATCATGAATTCAGAGCCTGAGTTCCATATTCCTTCATCAGAATCTACTCTGAAATAACCTTCATTTTCATTCTGGAAGAATTGTACTGAGTCAAAAACAAAAAATTCTAGTTCAGGTCCCCAATAAGATGTGTCTCCGACGCCAGAGTCCTTCAAGTATTTTTCAGCTTTTAAAGTTACGTACCTAGGGTCCCTAGAATAATGACCAGAGCTTAGAGGGTCTCTGATATCTGCTATAACTGTTACTGTTCTTTCTTCGAAAGGATCCACAGCAGCAGTCTCTGCGTGAGGGAGTAACAACATATCAGATTCATCTATGGTTTGAAATCCTCTTACACTTGATCCATCAAATCCTGTACCTTTTAGGAATAGATTATCGTCTACCTCTGATATTGGCAGCGCAACGTGCTGCCAAGTTCCAGGGACATCTATAAATTTAATGTCTAAAATATCACAGTCATTGTCTTTCATCATCTTGACAACTGATGATGATATTGATTTTTTAGCTGGTTCTGCCATATCTATTACCTCCTAAACAATTTTTCTATGTATTATTAAGTCACATTGCGTGATAGATTAACTAAAATTGCTTTCTACGTAAACAATAATAGAAAATTATTTCAAAAATATTTCAAAATGATTTATTTTTATTAAANAACACAATCCAAGTATGAAAATATTATTAATTACAGATACCCAGCTAGGCATGGCTGAACATTGCTTGAAGGGAGATAAATGGACGANGGTGGCNAAAAATTGGCTAGGTGATAATTTAGAACTAGGGCAGGACAAAGAAGATAAAAATTTTAGNAAGTTTGTAGAGATTGCAGACAGAGAAAAACCCTCATTCGTGGTTCATTGCGGTGATATCGTAAATGATATAAATGATACTGTTAGTATCCTGAAAGTTAAAAAACATATCTCCTTGCTAGAAAACATTTCACCGGTATATATTTTGCCTGGNAATCATGATGTAGGAATCGATCCAGAAGTGATTTCAGCAGATGGATTGAAAATTTATAAAGAAAATTTTGGTAATGATTATTCGAGCTATAGAAAAGATAATTTCCTATTTCTATTCATAAATAGTTCATTGTTTATGAATCCTGAAATATTAATTGATGATTATCATAAACAAATTGATTTTATTAAAGAAGAATTAAGAAAAATCGATACAAATTATAAAGTAGTTGTTTTCACTCATCATCCACCCTACGTTAAAAGNATAGATATGATGGAGAATCAATTATCTGATTTAACTTCAGACAGGGANTTAGGATATTGGATGTTTCCTGAAGAGATAAAAAATGAATTTTTTATGTTATTTAAAAATACTAATTTAGTTTCTATATTTTGCGGCCATCTGCATACTAACTTGTATTCAGAATATAAAAANACAGAAGTAGTAGTAACCAGTGCGCTTGGTTTACCTCTCGGNTCGCATCCCTCTGGCTATAGAATTATTAATATAGATAACCGAACGCTTGGACATGAGTTTAAAAGCGTAACTTAATAAGGCATCTTTCTATTAGTTAACTTTCTACCCTCTGAAGCCATTTCTTCTGCATCTGGACCTCCTATCATAGAAGATCCCAGCTCCTCGATTATAAATTTTATCCTTTCTTTTGGAGCCATTGAGAAATCATTCCAACTAGAGTAAAAGGACTTATCATTTTTTTTGAGAGCGCTTTTAATTTTTTCTCTAGCTAAATCCATTTCAGGAGGATAAGGGGGATCGTGAGCATCAGGTAGTTCGTATGACATNCCCATGTCTCCAGGTCCCCATTCTGCAAATGAAATTCCAGGCACTGCTGCTATTTCATCGACATTTTCTACGCAGTGCCTATCCTCTATCTTTAAACCAAGGAATAATTCTCCGTCAGGATTAAGAGGCCATGGGTCTGCTTTTTGTACGTATTCCCCTGGGCTCATTTCCCATATTTCAGCTGGTTCTCTTTGTCCACCAGCACCTCTAAGTCCTTCAGGAATTACTCCTGAGCCCAATTTTTGAAATGGATACCTGCAAGTAGCCACGAATGTTGCTACAGCTTCGGCAGTTCTTGAGTGAGTATGTAATATTCCGTGTACCCCTGTGCTTAAAACATGTCGAGATTGCCAAGCATTTGCTAAAACTTCTTCCTTGGTTGTGCAGTTGGAGGGAAGCGTGGTTATTACTGCAGGAGTCAAATGACCACTCTTAGTTGGTCCACCTGCTTTAAGACCCTTCATAAATTCATTTAGNCCTTTGATGTCAAAAAAATGATGTTCAAAGTCAACCAATAAAAGATCTGCCCATGTATTATTTATTTTCTTGCCACATTCAAANGATAATTCTTCNGGGTGACTAATATATATTTGTTGACCTTGCTCTATAAGGTCGATTAATTTGTTTACTCTAGCCATTTTTTACCTCTTTCATTTTTATTATTAAATCAATAATTGCTGAATTAACCATTTCTAAGTCTTCTTTACGGAGCAATTCTCCTAAGAATACTAGATTGCCTTCGATAATGTAGACTCTGTAGAAAGGCTCTCTTCTCGGACATTCTGCATTTAACGGAAAAGANAGTTCTTCAGTAAAGCTACCTTTGTTTAGTATCAGGGTTCCTTTAATGCCAAATCCCGTATCAGCAGTATGTGATAATTTATATGGTGGAGAGTAGTCCGCAAAGCCTCTGCAAGCCGTCTTTTCAACCTTATCTCCNTANGCTATTATTCCGTCAACAGGTTCTATGTACTCAGTCTGTTCTTCGGCTGCCTTCAGCCCATCAGTACGAGCTAATTCAACTGTAGGGTATCTGATAACTGCTACTTCTCTACTTTGAGTAGGTGCAAANCCCCATCTGGCATCAGTAGAGTTTGGAAATTCGGCTATTTCAAAGCCCTTCTTCATCTTCCATCCTGCTGCAACCACGTCAGACATCTCATAAATATTAGATGAGGGCTCAAACTCAGAACTGGATGAACCAGATCCCCCACATGCAANCAGGGAGAAAAGAAATATTATTATTAGANTTGAAAAGTATGTTTTCATGATAAAAAATTTTATAATTTAACAATATTAATGCATATTTGCTTAGACAATCAAGAATAAAAGGGAGGAAATTATAATGCGACCGGGATTTAATATGGGGGTTGATCCAATCAAGTACGAAAAACAACAGTCAATTGATGATGAACCTCTGGAGTTTGCAGCTCAATTTGGCGCTACCGATCTTATTATTCAATCTTATGTAGATGGTCCCGTACCAGGGGAGCAAAAATGGGAGCTTGATGACATTGTTAAATTGAAGAAAAAAGTCGAAAGTTACGGATGTAAGATCGAGGCATTTGAGAATGTTCCAACGCGTTTTTATGATGATGTCATTCTTGGAGGCCCTAAGAGAGATGAACAGATCGAAAACATGATATATACGATTAGAAATATTGCTCGGTCTGGAGTTCCAATTTTTGGTTATCATTGGATGCCCTCAAGAGTTTGGAGAACGGAAAGAGAAAAACCGATAAGAGGNGGTGCCAAGGCAACTGCTTTTGATTATAGCGTTGTTGAAGAAGGTCTAAGAAACAATTCTATTGTTGATGAAAAACCTTCCCTTGCTCACGGCAGAATTTATGAGGAGGACGAGATATGGGAAAATCTAGAATATTGGATCAAGATAATCACTCCAATAGCTGANGAAGAGGGCATAAGGCTCGGAATTCATCCGTGTGATCCTCCAGTCCCTCAACTCGGAGGTGCTGCTATGCTGTTTAGGAGTNTTGAAGCATATAAAAGATTGATCAATATCTATCCAAGTGAATCAAACGCTATAGAATTTTGTCAAGGAACTTTTTCAGAGATGAATGAAGATATTTATGAGATGATCAGNTATTTTGGTGAGAGGAACAAAATTTTATATGTTCATTTCAGAAATGTGTCTTCGCAGGTTCCAAAATTTCANGAGGAATTTATAAATACTGGTTATGTCGATATGCATAAGGCTATGGAAATTTATCACGAAGTAGGATTCAAAGGAGTGTTTGTGGACGATCATGTACCTGTCGGAGTTAATGATACTGCTTGGGGTCATAGGGGAAGAGCTTTTGCAAACGGATATATTCAGGCAACAATAGAATCGGTGAAACGCAATGCCAAATAATGATTTAGTTTCAAGATTAGAAAAATGCTATACAGGTGCAGTTTATGACGTTTTGCGAGAAAGAGGCATGAAAAATACTATACTTCCTTATGAAATAAAAGCGATTGATCCTTCAAAAAAATTGGCAGGAGAAATATGGACCTGTAGTGGAGAAATAGATGAATCTTTAGATAAAGATACGACTATGCTTAGCTGGACAAAAATGCTGAGCAAAGCACCATCAGATAGTGTTATTATTTGCCAGCCAAATGATGGAACAATTGCTCATATGGGTGAGTTATCTGCTGAAACACTTAAATATAGAGGTGTTCGAGGTTACATTGTTGATGGTGGATGTAGAGATGTTGATTTTATTCTAAAGCTTGGATTTCCAGTTTTTTGTAAATATTTTACCCCGTCTGATGTTGTTTGCCGCTGGAAAGTAAAAACGCTTGGAAAACCAATAAAAATTGGACAATTGCTCATTAATACCGGTGATTATGTTTTAGGAGATATTGATGGAGTTGTCGTTATACCGAATGAAATTGCAGAAGAAGTAATAACTGAAACAGAGAAATATATAAATACAGAAAGTGCACTAAGGAAGGATATTCTTTCTGGAGTCGATCCTCAAGAAGCTTATTTAAAATACAGGGTTTTTTAATTAAAACTTTGTTTTATATTCAGTCTTACCTTGAATATCAAGAGTTGCTTTAAAGAGGTCACCGCCTCTGTAAGCACTAAAATCATAATTTGGAGGCTCTATCCCGGTTGGTTCTCCTCCAAAATCTGCCCCTGCAGTAGAAACGAATAATTCATTTAAATCATCTCCGCCAAACATAGGACAAGATGTTTGTGTCGCNGGAAAATGAATCTCTCTTTCAAGTTTTCCATCAGGGTCAAATCTCATGACTTTTGATCCCCACCATATTGCAGACCAAATAAAACCTTCTGAGTCTACTGTCATTCCGTCAGTAATCCCATCCCCTTCATATTTAACTAAAACCCTTTTGTTAGTTATTGCCTTTGTGGTTGAATTATAATCCCATTTATAAATTGTTTTTTTAATAGTATCTGTACTATAAAATTCAAGCTCATCTGGAGAGAAACCCATTCCGTTACACAACTCTACACCTTCATCAATAATATCAATTGAATTATCAGTATTTAATCTAAATACAACATCATCTTTCCATCCCTCTCTATCCGTTCCGCAATAGAAACTACCATCAGGACCTGAAGTCGCATCATTTACTCTTACAGGTACGTCTGTTCCGTCTACTGTACCTTCTTTAAGGATTTTNTAATCATCATCCGAATTCCATAGCCAAACTCCTTCCCAGGTACCTAAAACTAATCCCCCGGATTCGTTGAACCTATACCCTCCAACAGAAACACCATTATGTATAGTTTCATTTGTTCCAGAATCAGGATCATATTTAAATAATTTTCCTCCTGCTATATCTGTCCAGTAAACCTTTTTCTCTTCAGCGTTCCATACAGGGCCCTCTCCAACTTCAGCATTTGGTGATGCTACTTTTTCTATGTGATACTCCATAATCCTCCTTATTTAAATACCCTAATATGATATCAGTATACCTACTGATCGTGTATACTTTGAAAAAATTCATGGCAAGGAGGTATTTATGGGTGACCATGATAATAAAGTTGCAATAGTTACTGGAGGAGCACAAGGAATTGGAAGAGGTGTTNTAGATGTACTCGCTTCAGAAGGAGCTAAANTATGCATTGCTGATATTTCTGAAGAACATGGAAATGAAGCAGCAGATACTATAAACANTAATGGNGGTTCAGCAATATTTGTAAAAGCTAATTTTGAAAAATCTGATGTTCCTGAAAAAGTTGTAAAAGAATGTGTTACTGCTTTTGGTGGCATAGATATTCTTGTTAATAATGTTGGCATACAACCCCTAACTTCTTATAAAAATGTAGAAGAAACATCCGAAGAAATGTGGGATGCTGTTATTAATGTAAACTTAAAAAGCTATTACCTTATGTCTAAATATGCTATCCCGCACATGCGAAAAAAAGGAAAAGGTGCAATTATACATATTGCAAGTGTCCAAGGTTTACAGTCGATGAAATTAGTTCCTGCTTATGCAGCTAGTAAAGGTGGTGTGCTGTCACTTACTAGGAATATGTCTCTTGATTATGCTGCGGAACAAATTAGGGTTATGGCAATTTGTCCAGGAGCATTCGATACGCCTATGGTAAGGAATTCTTTTGGAGGGAATATAGAAGAAAGCCTTAAAACGTTAGGTGAGGCTCATCCAATTGGAAGAGTGGGGCAACCTAATGAGATTGGATATGCTGCTTCGTTCTTGTGCAGTGACAAAGCATCATTTATAACTGGAGAATATTTAGTTGTTGACGGAGGTTTGATGGCTCAAGGTGTCTGGGATACAGGAGATCAAGGCGAATAACTAGGGCACTATAGAATTTTTAAAAGAATGGCATAAAGTTAACGATTCTTGTTTACTTAACCCTTCACATAGGATAACTAGATTACCCACGATAACGTATCCCCCAAACCTAGGTTTCTGGTCGCACCCTGCTTCTGAATTGCCTGCTCTTGGAACACATTTTCTTCTGTCTTTTGCACCTTCTTTCCACATTATTTCGTCGCCACTTACTAGAGCATCTTTGCCTGTAACACTAGCTGCATAATCCTCACCGTATTGAACCGCGTCAACGTGGCTTTGATATGCCCTGATTTCAATGTCTTTCTTCATGTAGATGGCTCTTGATACAGCGATCGCTTTCGGTAGTTCTGAAACATCGTACTTCTTTCCAAATTTTATTTTGGTGGAATTGATGTCGTTCATTTCAACAAAGAATTGAGGCTCGATGATAGTTTCCAGTGAGGCTTTCGCATCGTTTTGTGACTCACCACATGCGATTATTGAGACCGAGATAATTCCTATAAAAATGATAATAAAATAGTTGTTCATTGTTGTTCATTGAATCTGGAAGGTTCTCTCCATTTATTGTCTTCCATGGTAGTTCCTCCAATCTCGGCGGATACTTCTTTAAATTTTTCTGTAATTGGGTTATAGGTAATTATTTTGTCTTGATGCGTGGCTAGGTCAGAAGACCCTTTGCTTAACTTAATAACAGCCAGCCTCATCCCGAATCTTGTAAGCTTCATTAAAGTATTGTCTCCATAATTGAGAACCCAAATATGTCCACCGCCATGGTGGTCTGCGTATAGTATTTGGAGAGGTGTATCACCAACTCTATATGTTTTGATCTCCTCACCGTCTAAAGTGATTCTCGATATTGATTTATCTCTCGCATTTGATGTCCAAACGAATTCGCCATCATATAAAACGTCGGTAGGCCATCCACCAGTTAGGTAGATTTCTCCAATGTCCCCTGATTTTGACATCCACGTAAGTGAATCATCCTCAGTACTTACAAACCAGATATTTTCACCTACAAACACCATTTTGGTTGGTCTAGTTGATACTTCATATTCATATACGAAATCACCATCTGTCGTGTATTTGGATATTGATCTTTCACTTGGTTGGGCAATCCAGACAAAATTACCGTCAAATTTCATGTCAGCAGCTTCACTTTCTATTTTTATAGATTGAAGTTCTTCACCTGCTTGATTTATCAAAGCAATCCTGTTTTCTTCAGTTAAGGAAAGCCAAATTAGATTTCCAACAACTAATGATGGGACCGGAGATGAAAAAAAGCCATCAGGTGTAGATACTATGTGTGGTAAGGACTTTATTTCATCTAAGGTGTAATATTTTTCATCAAATGGTGCAGGTGGTGGTAGATCGCCATCGACGGGACCAACTTTCCACATTATAGGGGCAGTTGAGTCAACTACCCACAAATTTTCTCCATCAAAATCCATTGCCCAAGGACCACCATCCAAAGTAATTTCACCATTTATTTCTCCGCCTAGATTCAATCTGGATAATTTTTTTTCATCAAAGCTTACAACCCAAAGAGATTCGTTGTCATACAGAATTTGT
The DNA here is from genome assembly GCA_002700125.1 of Dehalococcoidia bacterium. Taxonomy (GTDB): domain Bacteria; phylum Chloroflexota; class Dehalococcoidia; order Lucifugimonadales; family Lucifugimonadaceae. The sequence goes on along the minus strand of PACM01000021.1, from coordinate 14,685 downwards.
CTCGGACCATTTGGTACGGGATGAACACTTTCTATGTCTCCTTCATCATCAATTGAAGCTATACTGTCCTCATCAACAAGGACTACCCACAAATTTTCTCCATCATACTCTAGAGATACTGGATCAAAGCCAGGATTTATCGTTTGTAGAACTTCTCCTTGCAAGTTAAGTCTTTCAACAGTATTTTCAAAATAATTAGCCACCCACAAATTTTCTCCATCATACTCCATTGCAAATGGACCAGGCATTTCACCTCCGCCCACAGGATATTCTGCTAAAGTCTCTCCACTTGACCTTGATATCTTACTAATAAAGTTAGACATTCCATTAGCAACCCAAATGGATTCGTTTTCTCGAAAAATGCTGCCGGGAGACTCTCCTGTATCAAATAATTCTAAGATTTCACCGGCAAGGCTCATTTTGGTAACGATTGGTTCAGTAAAATGTGATACCCACATAAATTCTCCATCAAAAGTTAATTTAATAGGTTCACCTTGTACTTCGATAGTCTTTACTGTCTTGCCACTCCTATCAATCTTGGAGATTAATGAGTCTTCATAATGTGCAACCCACAAATTTTCTCCATCATACTCGATATCAATAGATCTACCAGAAGTAGCGTATGGAGTTATTTTCACCCTAGAATCTTCTTCTTCTAAAGAAAGTTCTTTTTGTATAATTTCTTCGTCAGTTGAAACTTCTTCTTCATTTGAACAACCTGTTGACAAGAATATTAATGCTAAGGTCAATAATAAATATTTCAGTACTTGATCCATCATAAGAATTAGGATTTAAATTTTAGATTTTGTTAAACTAGTAAACAATCTTAACACGAACTTAGTTCGTGGGCTTTGGGTTAAATAATGCAATTATTGAATTTTTAGGAGCTTAATTATGAAAAATAAAATGTTTTCGGTAATTATCTCAATAATGTCCGTAATTTTGATTTCTTGTGGAGGGGAAGGCACAGAAAGTTCTGACACCGGTGATTTTAATTTTGAAAGAATTGAAGATACCGGAAAAATTTATACTTTCGATGATTTCAAATCTATTGGATATAAAAAAGGACGGCAAGCAAAATCAGATAAGCTTCTTCCAGGTATGACTGAGGCTTATTGGGGATTTTGGAAAGTTCCACAAGCTGATTGGTCTGGAAAAGACATGATTGACTACGAATTAAGGTTTTATGCGTCACATTCAGATGCAGTTTCTATGGGGGAAGTTCCTGCTGATAGCAGGTCTGGTGCTAATGATGGTCCATCACCTGGAAAAGTTAGAAGTAAGCCTCCTGATGAAGCAGTCTGGAAAGAATTACTGAAAGAAGCTAGAGAGTGCCAAGGTGAAGGAGGACACCATACTGGAGCCTGTATCGTGCCTAAATATGGAGACTTTAAGATATTTAATAACGTGGTAATTTTGGCTCAAGGGACTAATGCTGAAGAAGCTCAGAAACATATTAATTTGATCATTATTGGATTAGCTCCTGCTTCATCTACTTCGGAATAAACATTTCATGGTCAAGTTTTCAGTATTATCTTTCACGGCTACCTTCATGATTTTAGCTTGTTCTGGATCTGGGAATGGATCTTCTGGAAACATGGAAGATATTATTGAAACAGCTTTCCCGAAAACCTCAAATTCAGGCAGAATACTATCCATAGATGATTTAAAGACTGTTGGCTTTAAAGTTAGGAAACAGTATAAGGAAGTTGATTTTCTGCCACCATTAAATGAATCTTGGCATGGAATGTTTAATAAGATGGATTATGAAATTCGATTTTATTCGTCTCACGAAGACGCATCCGGACAAGGTGTCGTTGATGCTGAAATTGTAACCGGAAAAGACGGTATTGTAACCGGGGATGTACCTTGGGAGGATGGGGCCAAAGACCGTAGAAGGTGTAGCAGGCCACCAGGTCAACCACATTCTGGATGCAATTACACATCTAAGTATGGGGATTTCGTTATTTATGAAAACGTTATAGCAATGTGTGAGGGTAAGGACAAGTTGGAGTCTAGAGAAACTTGCTCTAGTTTATTGTCTCTATTATCTACACCATAACTTGTCCGCCGTCACATTGAATCGTTTGACCTGTAATATTTTTTGCATCTTCTGATGCTAGAAAAGTGGCTAATGCTCCTATATCGTCAGGCGTCTGAGCCCTTCCTAAAGGCATTACTTGCTTGAGTGATTCTTCAGAGAAAAGGTTTGTAGTTGTATCACCTTCTTTTTTTCTATTTTCAACCCATTCTTTATGAAACTGAGTGAGAATTCTTCCTGGCGCTATGGCATTTACATTTATGTTTTTTGACCCAAATTCTCTTGCTAGTGCTTGTGTGTAAGCAATCACTGCCATTTTTGTGGTGGCATAGTAGGCGGTTATATATTTTGCTGCTCTTGCAGCCACAGAGGATATGTTTATAATTTTTCCATATTCCCTTTCTAGCATATGAGGTAATACTTGTTCGGTGACACTCTGTAATCCTTTTACGTTAACTTTCCAAGTAAATTCCCAGTCTTCGTCTCTCCATCTAGTGCCAGTCGATCCGGGTGTTCCAGATACCCCTGCATTATTCACTAATATATCTATGGTCTCAGAGAAGCCAAATGCTTCTTTTATTCCAGATTTAACTTGCTCTATATCGGTTACGTTCATTTCTATGTAACAGGCTCTTACTCCAGCCGTTTTTGCTAGATCATTTACCACCTGTTTATTACGATCGTCTAAATCAGTGACTATAATATTTGCGCCCTGTCCGGCCATCTTTGTAGATATTCCTAGCCCGAGTCCTTGTCCACCTCCTGTTATAATTGCGGTTTTTCCTGTGAGATCAGCTATCAATTCAACTCCTTACAATTAATTAAAAATAAGATTTAGATTAATGAAGTCTGACAAATAAAGAAAGAGCCCAACAAGTGGGCTCTTTCTAAAACTATTTCTAGTTAATGCTATTTAACAGCTTCTAATTTGTGAAGTACCAAAGCCCAAGTTAAGTGCCAAGATGCCTCGTTTACGTAACTGTTGTTAGGATCTGTTGGCCAGTTGTCCCAGTTTTCCCTGCTCATCACAATTCTGTGATAGAACTCAAGAACTGGTACGTCCGGTAGTTCGTCGATCCAAATTTCCATAGCGTCGTGGTAGAGAGCCATAACTGCGTCAACATCATCTGGGTGCGTCTTTGCGACCTCGTCAGTAAGTCGATCGAATTCTGCATCTTCCCAGTGATAGAAGTTAACTTGGTGTCCACCTGGAATGTTCACAGAAGAACTTTGGTAAAGCTTCATAGTAAAGTAAGGGTCTCTTACTGAACCACCGTGTCCAAACATTAGACACTCGAAGTTACCTTCAGCCATTCTAGATGAAGCGTCAGGAGGTTGGATGTAGCTTGAGACAATTCCACCTTTCCTCAACTGCTCAGCAGTTAGAGGTCCGAGGTCAACCCAAGGGCTAAATCCGATAATTTCACAGTTGATGGTTTCACCATCTTTTTCCCACATTCCGTCAGAGTTCTTTGCGTAACCCTTAGCTTCGAATACTGCTGCAGCCTTATCAGGTGCATACAATGTAGTGTCATGGTCTCCTGTTAGAAGATCAGCCACTCCATCGAAGTATTTCTGTAGAGGTGGGTATTGTGGCATAGTCAACGGGTTAAGCGCTGCTGCACCATCATAAGCTACNTTAGAAAGTTCTTTTCTGTCTAGCAAGTAACTCATTGCCCATCGGATTTCTTTGTCGTCATATGGTCCGTATTTACCTGAGTCGTTAAACGCAAGTGATACTGGCCACCAGTCAACATATCCGTAAGGACTTTCTCTCTCTGAGTGAGTAAGAAGCTTTTCGTTTTGGCTCAAAGCCTCTTTAATAGTCTTAGGTGTAGTCATCGCAGCGTAGTCTACGTCATTCTTTATAAGTGCCTGTGCAGTAGTCTGCTGGTCACCTGTACCTGGTAAGTAGATAATTCTTTCTACTTCAGGAAGTACTCCGTATCCTTTTAAGTCTGCTTTTCCTTCACCCCACCAAGAGTCAGCTCGATCAAACACTTTCTGTTCAGGTGATCCTACTGATATTCTCCAAGGACCTGTTGTTACTGGTAATCCAGCTGCAACGTCGAATGCCTTGAAAGTAGTCCAGTCCTGACCGTTAAAAACGTGTTCAGGAACCATGTAAACACCAATATCGAACTTGTATGTTANCAAGAACATAAATCTTGGGTCTGGTCTGCTTAGTGACACCTTTACTGTGTGACTGTCAACTTTAGTAGCTGTGTTCATCACAGAATCGATGTCAGTTCCCCATCGCACTTCTTCAGCGTAATCCTTCAAAGTGTTAAGGGTGTATACAACGTCATCAGCGTTGAATTCTTCACCATCACTCCAGCTAACTCCCTTTCGAAGGTTAATTGTGAGTTCGGTGTAGTCTCCGTTCCAGTCCCAACTAGTAGCCAACCATGGAATAGTCTCGTCAGCGAAAGCGCTGAAGAAAGCTAGAGGTTCATAAATAATGTTTGGACCTCTCTGGTGGTTAGCACCAATAGCGTATGGGTTCCACAGTTCATGGTCAGTGTGTCGACCTTCAGACCCTCCTTGGAAGGTTATGAAAGTTTTCTCACGTGGAACTGCTTTTAGCCCGCCGGAACTTGCTGCTGCTTCTTCTTTTTTCTCTGTGTAAGGTGTGCTCTTTTCAATGATTTTGACTTCTGAAGTATCTGCCTTCTTAGCAGCAGGTGCTGCTGTAGAAGTAGAAGTATCTTCATCGTCGTCACCACCACAAGCTACCATAACAAGAGATAGAGACATCAAAGCTGCTAGCATCAATGATAGATATTTTCGGTTCATCTATCTTCTCCTTTATGAACGGGCCTTTTGCCCGTACTTTAGTTTGTTTATTGCCATCGTCAGGTTAACGTTAGTCTTCGGCTTTAGGCTGTACTAAGTACAAAAAGACAACCTAACACCCCTTTCGANGATTTAGGAATAATACCACAGTTTNAGAAAATGCAACATATTATTTNATTATATTTTTTACACGACAAAAATTAATACTTGAAAAAGGTTTGNAGGCAAGTTATATTTACCATGCTTAAGTCAGACTAGTTACATTTATACGGAGGATCCGTTTTTTAGAATCCTTTCCAATGGGANCTCAGTCTGATTTCTATAAGAAGAAGAGGGAAAGTGTAAACTTTGAGAAAGTAGAATGAAGGGTCTATAGAGTTAAATGAATTTCAGAANNATTNTCGTATCTATACTTACTAATTATGTGTTTCGCAGATTTCTGTTTTTTCTTCTTATCATCTGGATAGCTAGTACCTTAATATTCCTTATCCCCAGACTTTCAGGTCAGGACCCTGTGAAAGAGAAACTGCTACTTGAAGCCCAAAGAGGTGGTCATATGCAGGCAGGTCTTGAAGAGATGGCTGCAACTTATTCAAGAAAGTTTGGCTTGGATAAGCCTCTCATTGTCCAGTATGGACACTACATGAAAGATCTTTTGAGGTTTGATTTTGGTCCCTCGATTGCTTATTTTCCTAAATCAGTTAACTCTCTTATCGGCGACTCAGTTATTTGGACATTCGGATTACTATCCGTTTGTACATTCATAGCTTTTTTTGTTGGTACAATGGCCGGAGCCTTACTTGGATGGCCAAGATCACCTAATTTCCTTCAATATATATTTATGCCAATACTAACTCTGGCTGCTATACCTTATTATCTATTGGCTCTTGTGCTCATTTATATTTTTGCGTTCAACTTGGATTGGTTCCCTTTGTTTGGAGGATATGCCGTCGCAACTTTGCCTAATTGGAGTTTTGAATTTAGTTTGCAAGTTGCTCACCACGCAATCCTTCCAGGCGCCTCCATTGTACTTGCTTCACTTGGTTTTTGGGCGCTCGGCATGAGAGGAATGATGGTGACTAATCAAGGAGAAGACTTTATGATAGCTGCCGAGGCAAAAGGCTTGAGAGGAACAAGACTTTTCTTCAACTATGCTGTGAGGAATGCAATACTTCCTCAAACTACAGCACTTGCTTTGTCTTTAGGCACTGTTTTCACTGGGTCTGTACTTGTTGAAGTAATTTTTAGGTACCCGGGCTTAGGAAACACTCTTTATCAAGCAATTAGACTAAATGATTTTTTTGTCATAAGAGGAATGATATTCATAGTGATTGTGACTTTAGGTTTAGCAACTTTTATCATCGATGTAACTTATCCCTTACTTGATCCAAGAGTAAGTTACAAAAAGGGAGGATAACATTACTACCGAAACTACCGAAATTNAAACTCAGGATTTGACCAAAAAAACCTTCAGGCGAAGAGTCGAAGATTTTTTAAGATATGTTAGAAGGAATCCTTCTNTAGGTGTGGGCATACTTTTACTCCTTTCACTTTTATTGTTTGTTGTGATTGGGTACGCAACCTATGAAGTCGAGCGATATAGGCCGCTAAGCGGAGGTCCTGATTTGGCGCCTTTCCAGACTGACAATTACCATCCAGAAGAATTTCCTAATGGATACCCACTTGGTACAGATAGACAAGGTAGAGATATTATGGCTGTAATGATTGCAGGTATACCGTTAACACTGCAAATAGGTCTTATTGCTGGATTGATAGGTATAACAGTTGGCACATTACTAGCTTTTATATCTGCTTATTATGGAGGCGTGGTTGATCAAGTTATAAGTACGATTGTTGATGTAGGATTAACTATACCAGGCATATTAATTTTGATTGTAATTGCTGTTAACTTACAAAGTGGACTGACAGTTCCCCAGATGGGACTTGCCGTATCAGCTGTTGCATGGGTGTGGCCAGCTCGAACGATACGAGCTCAGGTATTAGTCATGAGAGAACAACTTTATGTTGAAATAGCTAGACTTTCAGGTACGAGTGGATTTTCTATAATGTTTAAAGAGATGTTACCTAATTTAGCTCCTTATATTGGAGCATCGCTTGTTGGGTCAGTTGCATCAGCTATACTTGCATCTGTTGGACTTGAAGCCTTAGGATTGGGACCATTTGATAGCCCAACTTTAGGTATGACTATTTACTGGAATATTCAATTCTCGTCCATACTTCATGGTATGTGGTGGTGGTTTGGTCCTCCGATATTGGTTCTTGCAATGATTTTCGTTGGACTCTTTTTGATGACTGCAGGTCTTGATGAATGGTCAAATCCTAGATTAAGGAAGAGAGTATGACTACTAAAACCGAATTGGGGATGGATGTTAAAGATCTTAAGGTTCATTATGACACTCCTGACGGAGTAGTAAAAGCAGTTGATGGAGTCAGTTTTTCACTTAGGCAAGGAGAAAGATTAGCCTTAGTCGGAGAATCTGGAAGNGGCAAGAGCACTCTTGCTATGGCTTTGATGAGGCTTACTAGGCCGCCAGGCAGAATTNCTAACGGACAGGTTTTTGTTGGTGGAACTGATGTGTTGGATCTTGATGACGAAGAGATGAGACTTCATAGGCTCAATGAATTGTCTCTTATACCTCAAGGTGCAATGAATTCACTTAATCCTGTAATGAAAGTGAAAAACCAGCTGTTAGATGGCTTGTATGACCATCAAGTCAGTAAATCTGACAAACTATCTAAAGAAGAAGAAGTGGAAATTGTGGCAAGCTTACTTAAGGCTGTTGATTTAGCCCCACAAGTTGCAGAAATGTATCCGCATGAACTTAGCGGAGGAATGAAGCAAAGAGTGGCTATCGCGATCGCGACCTCGATGGAACCAAAAGTCATAATTGCTGATGAACCCACTAGTGCACTTGACGTGGTTGTTCAAAGAAATGTAATGCAGACTTTAGGGAGACTGCAAGAAGGNCTGCATGCTTCCATTATTTTAATTGGACATGATATGGGATTAGTAGCTCAATTTTCTGACCATGTTGGCGTTATGTATGCTGGCAGGTTGGTTGAAATTGGACCTGTTAAAACTGTATTTAAATCCCCTAAGCACCCTTACACAAGATTGTTAATTAAGAGTCTTCCTACGTTGACTCGAAAAAAGGAATTTATTGGTATTCCAGGATTACCAGCTACTCTGTTGGATCTCCCTGAAGGGTGTGCTTTTTGCTTAAGGATCGAAAAAGAGAATACAAACTTGATACCTTGGGTTAAAGCAGGAGAGGATCACTATATCCAAGATTGTAAGAATTGTGCTGACTATGGTAAATAAAATGANGATNCAGGAGATAATTTAATGGCGTCAATTCTAGAAGCAAAAAGCGTAACTAAAGTATTTGGTGGNGGATTTCTTAGTCGTGAAGAAGAAAATGTAGCCGTAAACANTATCTCAATGAAACTTGATAAAAAAGCGCCAAAAATAATTGCTGTTGCTGGCGAATCTGGCAGTGGAAAAACTACTTTAGCGAGACTATTATTAGGAATTGCTAAACCTACTGAAGGTTCTGTTGAATATGATGGTAAAGATGTATCTACTTTTACTNGACTTNAGAGAAGGGAATTCAGGAGAGAAGTTCAACCAATTTTTCAAGACCCTTATGGATCGTATAACCCCTTCTACAAAGTCGACCACGTTCTTTTTACCCCCATAAANAATTTTAATATGGTTGAATCTCGTGAAGAGGCGGTAGACATGGTTGAAAAAGCACTTGAGCTTGTGGGCCTAGTTCCCGCTGAAACTTTGGGGAGACTGCCTCATCAACTAAGCGGAGGCCAAAGACAGAGAGTTATGGTAGCACGAGCATTACTATTGAAGCCAAAAGTGATATTNGCAGATGAGCCAGTATCTGCAGTTGACGCATCTTTGAGAGCTACAATCTTAGATGCAGTTTCCAGACTTAATAAGGATCTAGGGATTGCAATCGTCTATGTCACTCATGACTTGACCACTGCNTACCAAATTAGTGACGAAATAATGATTTTATACAAAGGTAACTTGGTAGAAGCTGGTTCTGTAGAAACAGTAATAAAGAAACCTAAGCATCCCTATACACAACTTCTTATTGATTCTATACCAGAAGCTGACCCAAATAAGAAATGGGGTAATTTAGACATGTCTAAAACACAAGAAAAGATATTGACTGCCCCTGCGGTTGGGTGGAGATAAATGAGATGAATCATAAATCTCTGCAAATGATTTGTGAGTTCAAAATTCTGCCATAAAATATCGTGGTATCTATTCACCAAGAGGTAATTTTAGTTATTGATGTTGGAACATCTTTCGTCAAAATTGGTCTCTTCGACAAAGGTGCAAATCCACTTGAAAATCATCAAATTAAGTTTGAGCACTGGATGACTATCAAGTCTGATGGAACTTATGTTTTTGATGCAGAAGAATCTGCGAGAATAATTGAAAGAGGTATTGATGAACTTCTTTCTCAAACTAACAATGCCTTCGAAATTATTTCAGTTGCTACGGACACTATGGCAAGCACTATACTTGCTTTAGATAAAGAAGGCTCACCACTTACACCTGTATTTACTTATGCTGATACTAGATCATATGAGCATCTCTCTAAACTNAAAAAAGGAGTTAATCAAAAGAAATTTTATGATGAGACAGGATGCCCGATGCATACATCATACATCCCTTCAAGAATTTTATGGTTCAACGACAAATGTCCTGAATTAACTTCTGAGGTTAACATTTGGACTGATTTTTCTAACTATCTTTTTCGCAGGTGGTTCAAGGATAGTAACATTCCAATCAGTTACTCTGTTGCTAGCTGGACTGGCATATTGGACAGGAAACGACTATGTTGGCACGATTCTGCCTTAAAATTTATAGGCCTTGATAAGAATCAACTACCTTCTTTGGATCCTTATACTAAAAACGTATCGGGTCTAAATTCAGAATATGCGAAAAGATGGAGTATTTTGTCAGATGTGCCATTTTTTCTCCCAGTAGGGGATGGCGCTTCATCCAATGTTGGAGTTGGATGTAATTCTGGAAATAAAATAGCCCTTTCTATAGGAACAACTGGAGCACTAAGAGTTTTGACTGACAATTTGTCTGTAAAAATACCTCAAGGATTATGGGCATATAGGCTAGGCGAGCAATTTTCTCTCCTAGGTGGCGCATTTTCTGAAGGAGGTAATGTGGGGCTATGGTTAAAGAGACTGATGAATATTCAAGTAACGACGGACAATTTGACCATTAATCAATCAGATTCTGAATTAGAAAATGCCTTGTCTAGAGCAAAGCCTGACCATCATGGATTAACCGTTCTGCCTTTCTTAGCTGGGGAAAGATCTATAGGGTGGGCTGAGAATGCAACAGGCACTCTTTCAGGAATAAGACTTTCTACTACTCAGACTGATATATATCAAGCATTTCTAGAAGCCATTGCGTATAGGTTTGGTTTAGTTTCTAAGAGGCTTTTAACTGTTCTTTCTGGTGATTGTTACGTGATTGCTTCAGGAGGAGCAATACAGTCGTCTAAATATTGGCTACAGATGCTTTCAGATGTACTCGGTATCCAGGTTGGAGTATCTAATGTTACGGAAGACACAGGAAAGGGAACCGCGATACTTGCTCTAGAAGCCTTAGGAATAGCGAAGTCGATAAACGATTTTAAATTTGAAATCTCNGATATATATGAGCCTGACGATAAAAAAATGATAATTTATCAAAATGCAATGAATAGACAAGAGGAGCTATATTCCAAAATCTTTACTTAGCCTTCTTTATATTATGTCCACCAAATTGATTCCTGAGAGAGGCTAGTACCTTGAAACCAAAAGAATCTTCATTTCTTGAATAGAATCTTGAATATAATGATGAAGTTATAGCGTGAGATGGCACATCTAGATCGATACTTTCTAGGATCGTCCATCTACCTTCTCCAGAATCTTCAACGTAAGGAGCTACATCGGATAATTCTGAATCTTCACTCAATGCGGAATCCATTAGGTCTAATAACCAAGACCTGACTACGCTTCCATGTCTCCACAATGATGAAATCTTATGTAAGTCTAAATCGAATTCATTTTTTGCATGCAATATCTCGAACCCTTCTGCCATCGACTGCATCATTCCATACTCAATGCCATTGTGTATCATTTTTACGAAATGACCAGCGCCGCTTTCCCCCATATAATCTGATCCCAAAGGACCAGCTGCTAGTGATTTAAATAAGGGCTTACAATGATCATATGCCTTTTTATCTCCGCCAATCATCAAGCAATAACCTTCTTCTTCTCCCCATACACCTCCGCTGGTTCCCGAATCTAATAGAGATATTCCAAACTCTTTTAATTTTACAGCCCTTTTGATAGTTTCTTTATAATAAGAATTTCCTCCGTCTATTATGATATCCCCCTTATTCAGGGCGGTTGATAAATCTTTGATCGTAGATTCAGTAGCACTACCTGAGGGAACCATTACCCATATGACTTTTTGAGGTTCACTAGTTAATTGATCTACTAAATCTGGGATCGAATTTGAACCACTTATTCCAGTAGAATTGTAATCTACATTCTTCCATTGAGAGTCATATCCGAAAACAGAATGACCATTTTTTATGAGCCTCTTGGAGATACCTAGTCCCATTTTCCCTAATCCTACTATTCCTATTTCCATTTTAGTGCTTTGCTCCTTTCAATTATATATACAGTCCTTCTCAGTTTCTGAATAGCTTTAAAGTCACCTATTAGTTGAGATTGGAATATCCTTTGTAAGTCAGCATACATTGGTTTATCTCTATAATCACTTGTATCAGAGTAAAGGTAAATGAATTTTGCCTTCGGTCCACCTTTCTGTAATTGCCCAGTTGAATGTAGATAACTGGGACCATAACCTACTACGTAGTCATAGTGCCAGTATTTGGATTTCATCTTGTTAGTCACATCTCTTAAATTACATGAAGTATCTGACACGTTGTTTAGAAAATCAGATGTGTATGCATTTATATATATCAATTTTTCTTTGCTACTCTTTTTACTAAATAATTCAAGTATTTCCTCTATGGATGAATTAGAAATATTTTCTTCGATCCATCCATCCGAATATTGGTTGCTATCATTTAAGATTTTGAGTGTATTAATTTTCGAACTCTGTACGTCTGGTTCATCAAATGGAAATACACCTAAAGTTTTGCAAGCGATGGATACTGAAATCTGCCAAGCAAGCATATCTTGAAATACATTATTTATATTATTTTTTATACACCCAACCATAAGTATGGGAGTGGTGATTTTAAGGTCAAGATATTTATCAATTCGATCAGTGATGATAGGTGTCGTTGCTGATTTATCATGAAGATTTAGAGTTTCGCCATTAAATGCGTAGTTCAAGGGGATAATACCTGTACCATCCTTTCCAGATGATTCTGCAATTAGTTGTTCTATCCACTTGTATAGCTCTGGCATCAGATCAATGAGTATTCTCTTTTTATTTTTTATTGAATTTAATAACAAAGCAGTTAATTTTATTGCTTTTTTATTAACTTCATCCTTATCATTTATTTTCATTATCGCCTCAGGTTTTATACCCATAATGAGTGCAGGCAAAACACCAAAAGCAGTAGCTGAGGAAAATCGTCCTCCAACATCTTTTGAGCCCTCTAAAATGTGAAGGAAGGAATTTTTTTCTGCGAAGCTTTGAAGAGGAGTTTCCTTGTCTGAGATAGATATAAAATGGCCACCAAAGTTTTTTATACCGGAATCCTTTATCATCTTGATAAAAAAATGCATCAAGTTTTCTGTCTCAAGAGTAGTGCCTGACTTACTCATAACTATAAATATAGTAGATTTGAGATCTAGCTGCTGTACCATGCCATCTATAACTTCTGGGTTTGTCGTATCTATTGTGAAATGTTTGTCATAGGAATTTAGGTATTGTTGAATTACCTTGGCAGTTTGAATACTTCCCCCCATTCCGATAAAAACTATGCTTGAAGGGTTTCTTTGCTCTATATCTCTGGCAACTTTCGTGCACTTATCTATAACTGATATTGTAGATTCAAATTTATTTATCCAACCTAATCTATTAAATGGCTCAATGTCATTTGATATCCAAATATTTTTTTTGTTACGGAGATCTTCTAGATCTTTATTTATCGAAATATTAGTGCCTTCATCTATTTGAAGGTTAAGAAGACGATATTTTGAATCCTTAATCAATAATTAGAAGTTTTGGAGTCTATTTCTTCAAGAAGCGAATCAAAAGACTCTCTAAATAGTCTTATTCCGTCATCTAGCAGGGTAGTAGTTATGTCATCAATATTCAGAACCCCATCTACATCATTCATTACTTTTTTGTAGCCCTGTAGCTTAGATTCAATCTTGTTTTCATATTTGTTTGAGTTATCTTTTATTGTAGCTAAAGTTGCCTCTGGCAAGGTATTAACTGTGTCTTTCCCAATTAAATTTTTTACATAGATCAGTTCATCATAAGAAGGGTTTTTTGCAGAAGTTGATGCCCAGAGAAGTTTTTGTTTGTTGGCCCCTAGATTTTCTAAGTACAAGAAGTCCTCATCAGAGAAAATCTCTTTGTAGTCTTGATACGCAAGAACAGCATTAGCAATTGCTACTTTACCTCGGTTTGCACTTAGTTCATCAGTTATAATACTATCTGCTGCAGTGTCTATTCTGCTTATAAAAAATGACGCTACAGAACTTACAGATTTAATTTTTTCAGGGTTCGTCTTACTTATATAACGGAGACCTTTTATGTATGCTTGGGCGGCCTTTCTGTACATATTTCTGCTGAAAAGAAGAGTTACATTCACATTTATTCCACTGCCTATCAAGTTCTCTATAACAGGAAAACCTGCTTCAGTACCAGGGACTTTTATCATCACATTAGGCTTGTTGATAGACTGGCTGAGATATCTTCCTTCTTCTATACTAGCTTCTGTGTCATTAGCAAGTTTTGGGTCTATCTCAATACTTACAAATCCATCTGTTCCATTTGAATTATTAAATGTAGGTAATAATACATTGCAAGCATCTGATATGTCCTTTATCGAAATAGCCTGAAATATTTTTTTTGGATTTTTTTCTCCAGAGTCAAATATGTCCTTGATTGACTGGTCATATATATTTTCGCTTGCCAAAGCTTTTTGAAATATTGAAGGGTTTGATGTTACTCCAGTGACACCATCATCTACTTTTTCTTGCAGTTCACCTGACCTTACCATTTGTCTTGAAATTGAATCTAACCAAATCGATTGGCCGAAAAACTTTATTTTACTTAGTTCATTGTTCATTATTCACTCGATTGTTCTATTTCGACTACTTTCTTAAGTCTTCTACTGTATTTATCGTCTTCTAAAAATTCAGCCTCTAAAAATTCAGATAATATATTTTCAACGATGCTGTGGTCAACTATTTTGGCTCCAATGCACAATACATTCATTGCATCGTGCTCAACCCCTTGTCTTGCAGAATAAGTATCATGGCAAAGTCCAGCTCTAACACCTTTAACTTTATTTGAAGCGATTACTGCACCTATACCGCTTCCGCAGAGTATTATACCTTTTTCCACTGATTTATCTGCTACAAGATTAGAAACTGCTACTGAAAAATCTGGATAATCATCGTTCGGATCGAATTGAAATGCACCTACATCAGTTATATTGTGTTTTTCTGATTGTAAAAAATGAATTAATTTTTTTTTCAACTCAAATCCACCATGGTCGGATCCGATAGATATTTTCATTCTAAGTCAACTCCTCAACAGTCTTTTTGATATGCTGAGTATATTTTCTACTGAA
>PACM01000020.1 GCA_002700125.1 Dehalococcoidia bacterium | reverse complement strand
CTTTTTGGAATATTTAAAAATGCCTCTCCAGACTTTTTCATCTATACACTTGTGCCTGTTGGTTTAATTCAAGGTTCTTACTACATTTACACGGGGCATTTTATTCCTCGCTCACTTACATTGTTTACCAAAAGAAATCCCCTCAACGCCGATAGGCAGGTAGAGAAACTAAAAAGGAAATCAAATAAGGATTAAAGTTATGTCTAAGTCGGATATGGCAGCAGACTGAGATTAAGGTTAGTTTTATGAAAACTCGCACAAAAGTTATTATTTGGATAGTTGGTATTGGCTTTATCTTGGATTTAATTATTGGCACTTGGATATTTATAAAATATTTCCAATAGTATTGACTGAGACTTGCTCGCCGAACTTTATCCTTATTCCATATGAGACCATAATCCAATCATCTGGCTCATATCCACTTTTTGTTTTGTATCTCCAATTCTATAAACTAATTATGTTTTGAAATAACTTATGATGGAAAGAGTCAGATATGAAAGTTTACGCACAAGCGCTGGATCTAAAGAATGATGAAAAATCTATCGCTGAATATGAGGAATATCATCGTAATGTATGGCCTGAAGTTCTTGAAGCTCTTAAAGCCATGGGTGTAATTCGTATGAGAATATTTAGAGTTAATGAGCGATTGTTTATGTTTATGGAGACTGAAGACAATTTTGACTCTTCAAGATTTTCTAAATATACAGAACAAAATTCTAAGGCTAAAGAATGGGATAATTTAATGAAAACGTACCAGAAACAAATACCTGATCCTAAGGGAGACTGGTGGAGTGCAATGACTTTAGCGTTTGACTCAGAGTGGTTCAACTAGATGAAATATTAGAAATGAAAAAGGAGACAGATAATTATGATAGATCTTAAAGATAGAATTGGTTTTGATGCAGGGGATAATAATTTAGAAAAGATGATTAATTGGGGGAGTAAGAACAATTTTAAATTCATAGATTTTAATGCTGATTATGGAGAGAATTCTTTTGATTTGTGGAATTCAGACAGAATTACTAATTTGAGAAAACTTTGTGATTTAAAAGAAACGACTATCGGATTGCATACTTTATCAGGAGTAAATATTGCTGAAATATCTCCTGTCGTATCGGAAGCAGTGGATGAATATTTGGAAATAAACTTGTCTCTAGCTAATAAATTAGGATGCAAATGGATGATAGTTCATGGAGGGTATCATTTTAATGCTATACAAAATATTCGAATTGAAAATTCTATCAGGAGAATAAAAAAAATTGTCTCGAAGGCTAAAACTTTAAATATTGAAATATTGTTTGAAAACCTAAATCCCGAACCTCAAAAATCTGAATTCAGCTATTTCGGTGACACTGTCGATAACTTGAATTTTTTTATGAGTGAAATAACTGACTCTAATTTTAAATGGGCTTTTACTATTAATCATGCGAATCTTTTTCAAAATAATATAACTGATTTCTGGGATGCATTTGGAGTAGATCGAATAGGTGAAATAAGACTTGCAGATAACAATGGAGATGAAGAGATACATATGAATTTAGGCGAAGGGAATATTGATTTTCATACAATTATTTCTGACATAGAGCAAAAAGGGTATCAGGGACATTATTCACTAGCAGTTGAAAATAAAGTCAGTGGCAAAGATTATATTTTGAATTCATAAAATTTATTTATTGATAATATGTCATTTGCTCATTGTGTTTATTAAATATCTAGATAACATCTAAATCCCATTTATTAATATGGTGAGAGGCCTGGTTGCCACTAGGAAATCTTATTTTCTTCTTGTATTTAAATGAATAATTGTAGTATCGAAAATATGACCCATGTCGGTGTCGGTATGAAATTTGTAGAAAGCTGTGAATTTCAACTGCCCATTTATTCGTGCACTGTTCAGGCCGGATTTCCGTCGCCTGCGGATGATTATATGGAGGGTAAGCTTGACCTGAATGAGCATCTTGTTAAGCATCCAGCTGCGACTTTTTTTGTCAGAGCTGCTGGATATTCTATGATCAAAGCGGGTATTCATCCTGGCGATATTTTAGTGGTTGATCGTAGTCTAGAAGCCAAACATGGGAAGATAGTTATCGCAGTAGTGGATGGTCAATTAACTGTCAAAAGGCTGCACAAATCCGTACAAGACACTTATCTTATGCCTGAGAATGAAGAATTTGAACCTATAAGGTTTGAAGAGGATAGCGAAGTGGTGATTTGGGGGGTTGTTACGAATGTATTGCATGAGGTTTAAATAATAATCTCGATATGCAGCAGAAAACTTTTGGATTGGTGGATTGTAATAATTTTTATGTTTCCTGTGAGCGAGTCTTTAATCCATCTCTCTTAGGAAGACCTGTAATAGTGCTTTCTAACAACGATGGTTGCGTGGTCTCTAGNTCAAGCGAAGCAAAAGANTTGGGNATACCTATGGGAGCCCCATANTACCAACAAATAGGGACAGTNAAAGAACANAATATCGCTGTTTTTTCGTCTAATTATCAGTTTTANGGTGACATGTCACAGAGNGTNATGAATTCTTTACGCATGCTCGTTTCANATATGGAGGTTTATTCAATTGATGAAGCNTTCATTAGGCTAGANGAATTNCCCNGCAANGATTTACTTGANGTGGCCGTTCATNTCAGGGAAAAGATTGTACAATGGACCGGCATACCGACATCCTTTGGTATCGCACCAACCAAAACGCTTTCTAAGATTGCAAACCGCGTTGCCAAGAAAAAAACAAAAGTCGGAGTATTCGATATTCGTGATTGTTCCCTTCAAGAGCAGATTATGGTGAATTTACCCGTAGGAGATATATGGGGGATATCGCATCGATGGGGCACGAAATTGAGATCTCTGGGAATATCAACAGCATTGCAGTTACGTGATGCGAACGCAAAGTTTATACGAAAGCANACTAGTGTGGTTGTCGANCGGATCANNTANGAACTTCAAGGNTTATCGTGNNTGGATNTAGAGNANTCTTCTCCNAGAAAAAACATAATGTCATCAAAATCATTTGGAAGGNTAATTTCAGACATTGAATCAATAGAAGAAGCTTTAGCAAACTATGTAGCTCGAGCTTGTGAAAANCTGCGNAATCAAAATAGTAAAGNGCANGGCATATATNTNTTTTTGAGAACTAATCCATTTCAGAAANCTAGACCNCAATATANAAATGGNGCCACAATCAGTTTTGANCTACCTACCTCAGATACCAGAAGGATTATGNATGAAGCAAAAAAGNTACTTAGAATGCTNTACCGACGAGGNTATCATTATCATAAATGTGGCATAATACTCCTTGATTTGATACCCAAAAATCATATTCAGAATCANCTTTTNGTTAAACCNGACTCATCTGANCAAGATAATCTTATGAAAGTNCTAGATAATGTGAATAAAGNNATAGGNTCGGAANCTGTGTTCTATCTATCTCAAGGTACAAAAAATAACTGGAAAATGCGTAGTGAAAATNGATCTCCAAGATANACGACCCANTGGACAGAACTTCCACNNATTTCATAATGAACAACTTCTAATCCNAATNTTCCCAATGACATTTAGTGTGACATNTAGTCATTGCTTTCCCTGCAGATCNTAATAAAATCTTAAGCCCNTATTCTTTTAATATAGCGAGAGACATAGCCTTGGTTGCCTCCAAGAAATCTTGCTCTCTCGCTATATCTTGATTTTCCNATTACNTAATTTGGTATAATTTATTTATGATCGATTATATTGTTGGAATATTACTTTTGGGTTTGATCGCTTTTTCTNTTTGGGTGACCGAGCCGAACAATACTTTTTTNGATAATTTACGAGGAAAAAAACGAAAGTAGATTTACATCTTGTTGAAGCCTTTCAATACTTTTTATGTGATATATTTTTTTGATCATGGGGTAGGTCATAAAGAGCCTGCGCAAGGATTCTGGGATTTTATCTCAGCTTGGAATTTCTTGCATATAGAAAGCTTAAATGGAATTATCAGCCTAGCGTTNGTTTCTTTGATAGTACTTATCTATTTTTCTGGAGTAGTGAGGCTTTTTAATAGATCCAATCAGATTTCAAAAATGAGAGTTTCGTTAATATCTCTTGCCTTATTTTTNTTGATATTTGTACTAGAAGGGCCTATAGATTATTACGCCGAAGAGATGTTTTTTATTCATATGATTCAGCATTTGACACTTATGATAGTGATAGCTCCTATCTTATTAACGGTAAATGCGATGCCATTTTTTATATGGGGTACTCCAAAATTCCTAAGATCTTTTATTGCTAAACCCTTTGCTGGCAACTCCTCCACGAAACGAGTTTTAAGTTTAGTAACNAGGCCNAGATATTCCTTAATTCTTTATATAGNNAACTTGTATTTCTGGCATATACCATATTTCTATAATTTAACTTTATATCAGGACACCTTTCATTTTATTAATCATCTTGCATTTGTAATTATGGCAATTTTATTGTGGTGGCCTATCATTGGACCAGCCCCTGTGAGATCCAAATTAACTATACCTCAAAGAATTGTATATCTTCTTGTTGCAGTAACTCCGAGCGCTCTTTTAGCTGCATTTATAACTTTGGCTGGGACTACGCTGTATGACTATNATTCAACCCCACTACATTGGAATGTCATGTCTCANGTTGAAGATCAAACTTGGGGNGGACTTATTATGTGGCTCCCTGGNAATTTCTTGTTTCTTGGAGTGTTAACAGGATTGTTTTTTGCTTGGTCTAAACAGGAAGAACGNTCAGCCTTACCNCNCCCAAAGAAAGAAGGAGAGTANGNTTGAGAAACAAATTNANGTTTTTAATTCTNTCTGTANTATTTATTTCTTGTGGNTCCGGATANGCAACTTTCGANGGNAAGATTGCGAGTNTCTCNCAAGGAAAAAATTTTGGTGAATTTATTTCAATTANGNTAAGAAGCGACGACGGAGAAGTTAAAGAATTTTTCAATGACGGNCATCAATCANTTCATTATACTTACAGNCATTTGATTTCTCATCAACTATCTGGAGATANTCTAGAAATTACTTTTTCTGANTCANGNNANCAAAATATTATTAAGGAAATTACCCATCATGGACACGATCACTAAAAATTTTGTGCTAGGAAATAAGAAATGAAATTTGATGGTGTTGATGTGATTTCTTATGTATATGATCATGCAGAGCCAGAACGCTGGGATCTTACTATAATATTGTTGTTGGTTCATATTCCGCTTTTGATTGCAACTAGAATAAGTAATCATCTGAAGATGATTAAGGACGGTCTTTTCGTGGTATATGGAATCGGCGTTATCGGATTTTTACTATTACTATTTATATATTGAATATTTTGCTAAAGAGATTGATACAAATATTAATACTTTTAATTCCCTTTTTTGTCCTTTTATTAATATACAACTAACTGNTACATACTTTCTTATTGAGCTTGAATACAATAAAGTTTTACTAAATAGGTAAATTAAGGAGTCGCTATGGCTAGATTTTTTGGGCTAGGAAATTACTCGGAAGAAAGTTTTCAAGCATTTATAGATAATCCCGATCAAGATCGAAGGGCAGCAGTTCAAGAATTGATGGAAGCAATGGGCTGCAAAATGCTCAGAATGGAATTTTTGAGGGGTTCCATAGATTTTATTATTGAAGTAGAAGCAGGCAGTTTTGAAGATATAGCAGCGATTAAGATGGCTGTTGAAGCACAGAGCGTAGGGACGATCGATGCTTTCGAGGTAATAGATCTCAATGCTATTGCTAAGAAGGCTGGTGTTGCTTCGTCTAAATACACTCCACCTTCTTCATAAATTAGACTACCATCAGAAGACTGGATAAAGGCAATCTAATACATGAGTATTTAATCTCGATTGCCTTTTAGTCTCTAAATACGCAGGAGGAGTTAAATTGAAAGATACTACAGTGGGGCTAATTGGTCTCGGGGAGATGGGNTGTGGGATAGGTGGGTACTTGGTCAGATCTGGGGTAAGGGTCATTTCTGTGACAACTTCTAGATCTNATCAAAGTGTGCAGCGAAGCATTACTGCAGGTATTGAAGAAAGTGAAAATCTTAGCGAACTTTGTGATGCATCAGATTTCATTTTTTCAATAATTCCTCCAGATAAATCTCAACAAATCGTTGACGACATAATTGCAACCTATCGAAAAAAAAAGTTTAAAGCGATTTTCTGTGATTTGAATGCAATATCGCCGCAAACATCAAGAACAAACGGTAAAAAATTAGAAGAAGAGGGCATTAAATATATAGATGGAGGTATTATTGGAGGACCCCCGGATGGGAAGGTGAACCCGAGAGTTTATCTCTCAGGTGCATTTTCTGCAGAACTTAAGGTATTGGATGGATGTGGAATGGATGTAAGAGTGATGGGTGGGAGCGTAGGTCAAGCTTCGGCTTTAAAGATGTGTTACGCATCGGTTACTAAAGGGCTCATTGCTCTAATGACAGGAGCCTTAGTGACAGCAAACAAGTTAGGAGTTTATGACTCATTATTAGAAGAATTTGAAGATTCTCAGTCACATTTGCATAAATCGATGAATAAGGGTATCCCATCTGCTGTTCATAAAGCATATAGATGGGTAGGAGAGATGTTCGAGATATCAGACACTTATAAAAGTGCAGAATTAGAAGGTAATTTTCATAAGGAAGCCGCATTTATATTTGACTTGATGGCAAAAATCAAAGTTTCTGAACCTGAATATTTGAATAAAGTAATAGATGAAATCGCTAAAACTACCAAATAGCGAGCAGTGTTATTATGGATAAAAAGAGTGTAATTCCTGAGATTTTAAAAAGAAGAAGCCATGTTTGCTTTTCGNGGGAAACTTTGACTTCAGACGAAATCGACATTCTTATCGAAGCGTCAAAATGGGCACCTTCTTCAAGAAATGGCCAGCCTTGGAGGATTGTAATTGTGAGGAAGGAAGGCTCAACTTTTGATCAACTTGTAAAATCACTTAATGAAGGAAATCAAGAGTGGGCAATAGATGCTTCAGCATTGGTTGTTTTTGCAATAAATAATGATTCAAAAGGATTACATAAAAGGTTTCTTGATATCGGTTTTTGTGGTCAAAACATGATGTTGCAGGCTGAAAAACTAGGGTTAATAAGTCATCCCATGGGAGGTTGGAGNGAGAATCAAGTAAAGACTGCAGTAGAGATCCCTGCAGACAAGCATGTAGTATTTATCTTAGCCTTAGGTAAAGCTGGTAATCCTCAAAATTTAAATCCTAATTTATCTGAACGNCATGGTGCANCCCGAACNAGAAACNCCANTGAAGTAAATTTTTGCTTTGATAAGTGGNAAGATAATTGGGATTGAATTTCATATGTCATAATAACTTGCTCATTCTTCAGAAAAGGACCTAATGGAAATTTGGATATTACTGCCTCTATTTTCAGCTCTTTTAATGGCTATAGTTAATGTCGTTGATAAATTTTTTGTACTCGAAGGTGAAGACAAATTGAACTTCAAATCCTTCTGCCTTTATAGCGGAGGAATGCAAATTATAATTTGCATAGTTATGTTTTTATTAGATCCTTTTAGTATCGACATAAATCTAATTTCCCACGAAATATTTTTCTTATTAATGTCTGGTGTATGTTACGGAATAAGCCTTATCTTTTTGGTCAAAGGAATGGAACTAGAAGAAATCTCAAGAGTAGAGCCGGTTTACTTGATTCATACAATTATTGTCCCTATATTTGCTTTGTTTTTATTGGAGGAATCCCTTACATTTTTTCAATATTTAGGCATATCGTTAATATTTGGTTCTTCACTTTTTGCGTCGATTAGGTGGACTAAGAATTTATCAATGATAAATTCTAGTGCTATCCTCAGCTTGTTACTTGGGGCTGTATTTATCTCAATTGGAAATGTTCTCCTAAAATACAGTGTTGATCGATTAAGTTTTTCATATACTCAAATACTGAGCGTGCGAGCAATGGGATTATTTTTTGGAGCCGGGTTGCCATTTTTTAGGAAAGCATATCTAAATGAGTTAACAAGATTCTTCAAGCATAAGAAGAGAGGGTTAATTCTATTTGTTGCAGAAACATTATTCCCGCTCTTAAGTATGTTTATGATTGTTGTCGCACTCACTAAGTTAGACATTTCTGTAGTCAATGCATTTAATGGTGTTAGGCCTATATTCACAGTTTTTCTAAGTACGTTACTTGCTTTAATCATTAAAAAAAGTTCCGAATCAATAGATTTACCTAATATCTTTATTAAGGTTTTATCTGGTATTTTAGCAGGGTTAGGTATTGTGTTATTAGCCTAGAATGATCTCCAATTTATTAGTAAGGAAACTCAAAGTCATTTGATTTTGCATATTTAGCTTGATCAACACCAAAATCTTCTTGTAACTGTATGCTAAGTCCACCATCTATTACCAATGAATGTCCCGTTATAAAGGAAGCTTCTTCAGAACAAAGAAACGACACTCCATTTGCTATGTCTTCTGGAACTCCAGTCCTACGAACAGGGTATTGTTCCTCAAAGAATTTAAGACCTCCAGGGTTTTCATTCCACCTTATTTTCATTTGTTCAGTCACAATATGACCAGGGCATATTGCGTTAACTCTGACCCCTTCAGGACCAAAGTCACAAGCCATCTGTTTAGTCATTCCGATTACTGCAGATTTTCCAGCTTCATAAACAAGCGATCCTCTAGACATTAAGAGACCATGAACTGAAGATATGTTAATAATATTACCCTTAGAATTAATTAAATGCTCTCCAGCATATTTAGCTCCCAGAAACAAAGCTTTCTGGAGCATGGATATACCTTTATCCCATCCTTCTTCAGATACTTCCATTGCGGATCCAGACATATTATCTTCACCGAAGACAAGGCCAGTGGAGAAGGCATTTTGAATTAAATTATCTAATCTGCCATATTTATTCAGTGTGAAATCGATCATATTTTGAATATCTTTAGATACTGAAATATCAGTAAGAACAAATTCACATTCTCCACCATTACTTAAAATATTTTCTTTATTTATTAAAGCTGATTTTTCATCGATATCAGCTATGACTATTTTTGAGCCCTGCTGAGCAAATTTTCTTGATATTCCCCCTCCAATCCCTTGGGCTCCGCCAGTTACCAAAGTTACTTTTTCTGTAAATTTCATTACTACTCCCGATTAAAATCCATTCAGTGTCCTTAATAATTTATCTTTTTTAGATTACACTATAAGTTCATCATTTTGTGACATTTTGATAGGAATTTGAAAAATTACAGAGGTAAAATTACCAACACACAAAGAGCCATTCTGACGTGGATGTGGAAGAACCTTGCATTGATTTCTAAAGAGAAGTTATTTTCTGGAGGAAATGAGAGATTTTTAAGTGAAACTGAATTTCTTATTCCTTGGACTCCGAAAGAAAATTTTAATTTAAATGATAGTAAAGATCGTAAGAGATATTCAAGATCATTGCGCATTTTAGAAGACAGAGGATATGTAGTGCGCAAAAGGTCTAGTTCACGTGGTCCAATCGCATACGTAAGTTTCACCAATGATGGAATTTTTATTGCAAAGACTTGGGCAAGAATAGTTGAGTCTGGCGAAGAAGACGAATTCAATAATTTTGAGGATCTTGAGCAGGGCTTTGAAAGGCAAGATTCTGATTCTACGCAAGTTTGGGAGCGAGAAGAAGAATTCTTTGACTAATTAAGACTATTTTTTGATTTCCTCTACGCAGTGAATAATTTGATCCATTACNGAAGGGAGCAGTTGCAAAATACTATTTGGGCTACCTGGAAGATTGAGTATTAACGCCCTGCCTTTTGTTCCCGCTGTTTGCCTGCTCAGAATTGCGTTTTTAGAATATTTTATAGACTCTCTCCTTAGATATTCTCCAAAACCAGGTAATTCTTTGTCTATTATCTGGAGAGTAGCGTCTGGAGTTAAATCTTTAGGTGATGGACCTGTGCCTCCTGTTGTGATAACAACGTCGGCATCTTTTTTATCAATGAGAAAGGTTATTTTCTCTTTTATGAGATCAATATTATCTGGAATCAGTTCAGTTCCAATAATTTCTAAATTGATCGAACTGCTTGATCGATTAGTTAGAAGCTTTTCTAAGGTTGGAATTCCTTCATCAGCGTAAATATTTTCAGATGCCCTATCTGAAACACTGATCAGTCCAAATTTTATTTTATTCATATTGAGTTGTGTCAATAAATGTTTTTTTATTATACGATAATTTCTTAGCATTTTAGTTTATAGAGAGGTAAAGAGGAAATGAGTTCCATTAACAATTTAATATTAAATGACCTTACCGCTTTTGATTCTGCAACCGTCCAAAACGCTGCAATTAGAATAAGGGGATATGTTCACGAAAACGAAGATTATTCTGGATCTTCAATAAGAAGGTACACAGGTGACATAAATGCCACTGTTGTAGGGGTAGCAACAACAGTAAAAGCAACAGCACTGCATGATCCAGAGGAAGCAGGAGAACTCTCAGTGCCTTGGAAAGATTATTATGAGAAGCTTTCCAGTTTTGAACTGCCAACGATTTCTGTATTTGAAGATGTAGATAAACCTAAAAATAGAGCAGCGCTATTTGGCGATAATATGGCATTTATGCATTCTTGCTTGGGCACTGTTGGCGTAATTGTTTCAGGAGTCATTCGGGACGTGCCAGGCATTCAAAGATCTGGTTTAAGCGTGTGGGCCGAAGGAAGAGTTCCGGGACACGGACCGTTTAATGCGGTTGGACTAGGAGAACAGGTTGAAGTGTCAGGATTAAAAATAAATGAAGGGGATATATTGGTTGCAGATGGCGACGGAATCACTAGGGTAACTTCAGATATTCTAGACCAAATCATCGACACCTGCGAGGAAGTAAGAAAAGACGAATCACAAACTCAAAAATTCTTTTCGGTCAAAGATAAATCAAGATATAAGAGTTGGACCAGTAAAGATTACACTTAGATTAAGATTTTAAAAGTCTGAATTCTCTAGAACTGCCAAATGCTACTAGATGAATGGCTATTGATAGCAGCGAAGCGATAATGATTGTTGAGGTTATTCCAATTAATTCTCCTAAAAGACCTCCAAGTAAGAATCCTAATCCATATGCTTGTATGACTGTGAAAAATAACCCTACGACTCTACCTTTATGATCAGTATCTGAAATGGTTTGAATCAGAATTATTATTACTGTAAACCAAATTAGATGAAAAAAACCGCCTAATGCTAATAGAATTACTGACAATAAAATAGATTTAGATAGCGCAAAAATTATAAATAACAACGAATAAGCCGTTATACAAAAAACAATTGCTTTTGAGTTTCTAAATATTCTGGGGAAAAGTGGTAATGCTATGGCTCCAATCATACAACCTACTGCGTCACTGGAAAGTAAAATGGCATATCCTGTAGATCCAGAATTTAATGCGTCCCGTGCAATTTTTGGTATCAGTGGCTGAGACAATCCCCAAAACAACAGAGTAGAAGACAATATCAGTAAAATTCTTATATTTGTTGATCTAAATGCATATAAGACTCCGTCAAGAATTGATTTGTCTTTTTTTAATCCATCGTCAATTTCTTCAGACTTTTCATCTTTAGTTTCTTTGAAAGACATAAATAGAAGAAATGCAGCTATTACACTTAATGTTTGAACAATAGGCATTGAGAAAAATATTCCAGTGTTAGACGTTGAAGTAAAGAATAAAGCCATAAACAGCGGGCCTGCCGTACTTAAGAAGGCGTTTACGAATTCGGTTATTGAATTTCCCCAAGTTAAATATTTAAATCCTACAACATCCAGTATCAGATTTCTTGATGCTGCTATCTCGAATCCTGCAGTAAAACCGATGCCGACAAAACATAATGCGATGCATAAAAGAGGATAGAAGTCTATTTGAACAAAGAAAGCAAGGAAGAAGAAGAAACCTAGACTTGCAGCTCTTGAAATAAAAAAAACTGTTTTTCTAGAAAACTTGTCAGCTAATTGGCCTCCAAATGGGGACACAAATGGCACTATTAAAGTTGGTATTGCTGCAATTAAACCTACCATAAATGTAGAATTTGTTTTCTCCAATACATACCAGTTAATAATGTAATTTCTAAAAACCCAACCACAAAATGCTAAGCAATTTGCAAGGGTTAAAAATATAAAATTTCTTTGCAGAAGTGGATTCATGATTGATATATTGCAGAAATTAAGGGTGAATTACAATACTAAAAAGAATTTTTGTTAAGTAAATTTAATTTTCTAAATTTCTTTGACGAAAAAAATGCTAGAGAGTGAATTAGTGCCAATGCTGCCATTGCAATAGAAACAGTCCAGATCATTCCAATGTATTCAGATATGAACCCACCTATAATTGACCCTAGTGCAATTGATACTAAAAGTGCAAAATAAAATCCAATAATCCTACCTTTGTATGATTCTTTAGTAATAGTTTGAAGAAAAACAAGCATAGAAATCCACCAAATAGAGTGTGATANACCTGAAGCTAATATTAGTATTCCCGCTATCATTGGTAAGGATGAAGTAAAAAGCAATAACATAAATATACAGTAACTAAAGGCACTAAGTATTAGAATTTTTGATTTATGTATTTTTATTATTGAAAGAGTTATGAATAAAGAGCCAATCATTGATCCAGCAAAGTATAAACCTGATAAGATTGCATATCCGCTTCCTCCAATATTTAATACTTCTTTTGAATACAATGGGAGCAGAGGTTGAGGGAAAGACCAGAAAAGCATCATTCCGAAGCCAAGTAGGAGTAAGATTCTAATATTTTCGTTATTTTTAGCATAGAGTAGAGCNTCTTTTACAGAAACTTCTGAAAAGCTTTGAGTAATTTTTTTATCATCATGTTCAGGTTTGAAATTTGCAAAGAGCAGGTAAGCAAAAAATACTCCTAATAATCCTACAACGGGAAGAGTCCAGAAAACTAGAGAAGAGGAAATTATTGTGAGTAGAACACCTATAATTAAAGGTAGCAATGCATTTAATCCGCTATTAAAAAGTTCTTTGTAACCGTTACCTTTGGCTATATTTTCTATTCCTAAAATATCAATGAGTAAATTCTGTGTAGATGCACCTTCTATACTAGCTGTTAATCCAAAAATTATTGACGTTATAACCAGCAAAGTGAGAGCAAAAAAGTCTAGATTTATTACTAGAGCCATAGCAATCATGATTACAAAAATTGCTATCCTTGCTGCGAGGAATATTGATTTACGAGAAACAGAATCGGCTAGCTTTCCTCCAAGTGGACTGAGTAATGGCAAAGTCATTGTAGGAATGGAAGTCATTAATCCGACTAAAAAAGTAGAATTTGTTTTATCTAAAACATACCAACTTACTATTGTCCCTCGGGCTACAAAAACAGAAAAGCCAAACCCATTAGCAATTAAATAGAACAAAAAAACTATCTTTGTTTTAAGGGACATAAATTATTCGAAAAAGTTAAATTATTTCCACTTGATTGTACAACCCACAGGGTCAGTATTTTCTATAACTGGTTTTTCATCAGCTAAAATACT
Organism: Dehalococcoidia bacterium; assembly: GCA_002700125.1. GTDB lineage: Bacteria > Chloroflexota > Dehalococcoidia > Lucifugimonadales > Lucifugimonadaceae. The sequence continues at coordinate 52,013 of PACM01000020.1, read as the reverse complement.
ATTCAGCGCATCCTTTAGATATGTTGATTTCACAGATGATTCATCTTCATAATTGTCATCAATTGCTCCTGTATACTGCAATAGTCCAATATTATTGAAGATAAAAACTTCTGGAGTTCTTTCCGCTCCGTAATTTTTTGCGACCTCTTGGCTTTCATCAAAAAGATAAGGGAAATTAAAATTTTTATCTGAATGCCTTTCTTTCATTTTCTCAAAGTTATCTTCAGGAAACTGAACAGGATCGTTTGAACTAATCATGATCACGCTTACGCCTTTATCTTTATAAGAATTCTGTATGGCGATAATTCTATCTTCCCAAGCTTGGGCGTAAGGGCAGTGATTGCAACTAAAAATGACTACTTTAATTTCTCCTAAGGAAGGCATATCAAGGCTATAGTCTTTTCCTTCTGTGCTTGGAAGAAGGAAATTCAAGTATGGTTCGTTGATTTTAATATTTGGCATAAATTTTCTCCTAATATGCTAGTTATTTAAAAGCGCATTTTTTATAATTGCTTTGGATGGAATTGGTGATATATTTCCATCTTCTTTAATATACACTCTGCAATTATCTAACCTAAATACATTTGAGTCCACTGGGTCTATATCTTTGTCATTAATTAGGATTGTAGGAGAACCAATGAATTTCCATTTTTCAGCTTCTTCATCACTTGTTAATAGTTTTGTAGTCAATTCGGTTGAGAAATTATTTTCTTGAATTACCTCCTTGATCCTAACCATAGCTTCCTCAAAAGAGGGGCAACTATTGTTGTATAAAACTAATATTTTTACATTCATTTAAGTAGACTTCCAGAAGCAGCACTGTTTTCTTCAGTAATTTCTTTGAAAACTATTTGAACTGCGCTAGGCTTACACCCAGTTATCTTAACAAAAGAATTTGTAATTTCTTTTACTAATTGTTTTTTTTGATCATCAGATCTTCCTGGAAACCACAGAACTTCTAAGTACGGCATATCAAAGAAATTTACCTTTGCCTGAGGCAATTTGACCTGCTGTAGGGCCTCTATGCTGATGGATATGAGAATGATCTCCCTCTAATCTTTTTGCCATAACGTTAGGATCTACTGGCCAAGGAAGAACATTGCTAACTTTAGCCCAATCTTCCCATTCCTTGCTCATTTCTTTTACTCTTTCTTTTTCGTATAGAGCGAGATCATTTAATTCTGTTCGGTCTTCATTCATATTGAATAACTCCCAGTCTTTACCAAATTCTCTTACAAGCTTCCATTCTCCTTTTCTAATTCCTTGGTTCCCTTCGTGCTCCCAGTACATTGGTTTNTGCCTTGACCACTTACTTTGTAGCAAAGTCATAAAGCTTTCTCCTTCAATTGGTATAATGCTATTTCCATTGTATTCACTTGGGTATCTAGCTCCAGCTGCATCAATTGAGGTTGCTGGAATATCCATTATATGAACAGGCTCTGATTCTATTCTTGATTCTTTAATTGTNGCTGGCCAATGGACGATTAGTGGTGCACTTATCCCTCCTTCGTGTATCCATCTTTTAAATAATCTAAATGGGCTATTACTAACATTTGTCCAAGGAGTTTCGTAACTTTGAAATGTAGTTCCTGGCCCTGGTCGTAAATTTGGAATGTTGCCAACCTTTACTGGTTCGCCGTTAATGGTGTTAGTTTCCCATTGTGATGTGTTGCTCCAGTCACCATCTTCTCTCATCAATTCAGCACAACCTCCATTGTCAGACATAAAAAAGATTAAAGTGTTATCAAACTGATTGTTGTTACCAAGAGTTTTAATTACTCTTCCAATTCCTTGATCCATGCTGTCAATCATCGCGGCATATGCTGCCATTTTGGAATCTTCCCACTCCTTATATTTTGCATCCTCCCAATTGCCAACATCTGAATCTCGCGGAGAAATATCCCATTTACTATCTAATATACCCAATCCTTTCATTTCTTCATGTCTTGCAGTACGGAAATAGTCCCATCCTTTAAGATATTTGCCTTCATATTTGGCAATATCATCTGGTTTCGCATGCAATGGCCAGTGAGGAGCAGTGTATGAAAGATAAAGAAAGAAAGGATTATTTTTAGACATAGAGCCTTCTATCATTTCACATGCTCTATCTGACATAGCATCAGTAAAATAATAATCCGGATCATCTACATCTATGAATTTGTTGCCGTCCATAAGACTTTCTGGCCTAAAAAAACTGGATGCTGCATCCATAATTCCGTAGAAGTCATCAAAGCCTCTTTGTGTAGGCAAAGGGTGGTTATCAGTNCCAGCTTGCCACTTGTCCTTTTCTCTAGGATCCCAACTTCCACCTAAATGCCATTTGCCTGAAAGATATGTATCATAGCCTTCTTGCTTTACAACTTCCGCAATTGTGACGCAGTTATTATTTATAAAACCTCTGTATCCGGGTGCACCTAAATCTCCTGATAATTGCCCCACACCAGCNTGGTGACCAGTCAATCCAGTCATCAGTGATGCTCTTGAAGGACTGCATCTAGCTTGATTATAAAATTGAGAAAATTTAATTCCTTTGTTTGCTAATTTGTCTATATTAGGCGTCTTAATCTCTGACCCATAACATCCTAGATCTGAATAGCCAAGATCATCAGCCAATATAATTATGATATTTGGGCTATTGTTTTCCATACAACTATACTTTCCAGCTCCCAAGAACATTCTTTGTAAATTGATCTAGGGTCCGNGATATATCAGAAAATGTAACAATTCCTACTAATTCANTTTCTTTGAGGACTGGAAGTCTACTTATTTTTCTGTCTGCCATAACTCTAGCTGCTTCAATCACNTCAGTATCAAAATCTGCAGTATGAACCGGAGATGTCATAATTTCAAAAACCGGTGATTCATGCGGATCCTTAGCAATAGCAATACATTTAGAAGTTATGTCCCAAGTTGTAACTATCCCTTCGACTTTCCCAGAATTCATGACAACTAAGGAACCTATATTCAACTCTCTCATCTTTGCAGCACAGGATGTAACTGTAGCGGAAGAAGAAGTGGTCCCAACCTTAGATGTCATTATTTTGCTTATTTTCAAAATATCTCGCAAATACTACTATATATTCATAAGTATAGGTTTTTACTAGAATTTGAAAAGAGGTAAATGTGAAAATTCTTATAACGGGAGTCACAGGACGCATAGGTGCAAATGTAGCGCAGTCTTTCATTGATTCAGGTCACGAGGTAACTGGTTTTGTATGGCCAGGGGATCCTCAAATAAAAAAAATGGAAATGCTAGGCTGTGAAATTATAGAAGGGGATCTAGCAAATTTGGATTCAGTTATAGAGGGAGTAAAGGGCAAAGATTACATTTTTCATCTTGGAGCAGCTTTTCAGGCAGGTGGTCCTTTTTCTGCTAGTCAGTATTTTGATACAAATGTTAAAGGGACATTTAATGTACTTGAAGCNTGCAGAGTGAGTGAAGCTGTTTCTCATTTGATTGTTACAAGTACTGATGGAACCATATCAAAATATCCTGAAGGCGGCATAGAAGAGCCAATTGCTGAATTTTCATTATCTCAAGATGTAACTGAGTGGTATGGATACTCTAAAATTCTTGCAGAAAATTTATCCAGACGATTTTATTTTAATGAAAAGTTACCAGTAACAATATTAAGATTTTCAGCGGTACTGGGAAGAGGAGAGGTTTGTGGATGGAATCAATTTTATACTGGGCATTTTATTGAACGTTTGCAATCAAGTTCGAGTAAAGAATCATCTGTTGCACTTAAATCACTTAAAGACTATAAAAGTGCTGGAAAGGAATTGATTATACCTAGAGATATTAACGGTAGATCCTGGAAGAAACACGTAATTGATATTAGAGACATAGTACATGCATATGAAAATATTGCTGGAAATGATTCGACTTTTGGCAATACATATCAGATAGCCGGAAAGGAACCTTTTTTATGGGAAGATGCTATACCGAAACTGTCTGAAATTACAGGATTAGATTTCTGTAGTCATAATCTACCAATAAATCCTACATTTTATGAGTTTGACTTAGCTTCATCTAAAAAAGATTTTGGTTTTAATCCAATATGGGACATAGGTAAGATGATGGAAGATGATTTTAATCGAAATGAAGAAGATAATAATGTTATTCCTGNTGATGAGGAATTCAGAAGAGGGTATAAAATTTGAAACACAATTTTATGTATTTGCAATAAAATAGCATCATTAAGAACTAAAGATTATTCTGCTAATTTCCTGAGGATTTTCTTCCAAGGGCAAGTGTCCAACGTCAGGAAGTGTTATTTGATTTAAATTTGGCCAAATTGACTGATAGTATTTGACACTTTGTTTTGCGGTCTTAAATGTATTTTTACCATTGATTATTGTTGGCTTGCAATTTATATTTTCCATTACACTACTTCCTTCCAAAGAGATAAGCATTCTAAGATAACTTATTGATGTTTCTTTATCTATGTCTCGAAAAGAAGAAGTCATGTCAGTATCTTCTTGGCGGTTTTTTATAAGAGAAAGATTCGTGATTATTCTGCCTAAAGGATTTTGAAATGTTATNGAATAAGCGTATGAACCTATCAANCNATTCGTAAAAATCCTGAAGTACCAAGGTGATTCTGCAAAGGGATCTATCAAGTATAAATTGTTGACGTTCAGTTTAGGAGATTTTGAAAGTAGTATAGCCATTAAAGCACCGCTACAATTACCTAAAATGTCAACAGTAGTATGACCCAAATTTTCTAGCTCGTTGGCTAAGTCATCTATTATGTACTCAAGTTTCCAATNATTTGGTTTAGTNGATTTTCCGTAACCTGGCAAATCGAAATTTATCATCATGTGAGACTTAGGTACTTTATCTTCAAGAGGCAAGAAAGTTCCTACGCTACCTCCCCANCCATGAATTCCTACAATTATCTTGGTTCCAGTNCCAACTTGTTTATGAAAAATCATTTTCTATACCTTTCAGATACTAATTTTGATTTGGAAAGTCATAGTTTTAAGTAGGCTACAGGCAATTTCCAGTATTTGCTCATAGGAAGTGATCCTAATTTCTCAGACCATGATAGGCTCTCTTGTTGAACAAGGCTTTTGCTGCACATCATAATTCTGCTATTGAGCTTTCTATATAAATCTGTGCAACATTTAATAGCTATTCTGCTGTCAGNCGAGAAGCTATTTAGTTCCTTTCTGGATTCCTTATAATAGNCTTCCGCTATTTTAGCCAAGTCATTTCTAGCCAAGAGCATTTNAGGGTCATCCAGTCTTTTAAAAAAATCTGGAACTTCTATATTAAATTTTTTCAGAACACTAGTTGGTACGTATATCCTTCCTCTTTTTGCATCTTCGTGGATATCCCTAACGAAGTTTGTTAACTGAAGGGCGATTCCAAGATTCCTAGAAGATCTAAGCGTAGTTTCGAAATCAGAATCTGAGGTATGACCGTATATATAAGCTAAGAAGTACCCAACTACAATAGCACTTCCAAAAATATAGTTTTCAATTACGTCTTCCAAGTCCTTGAAATTTCTGGGTTCTACATCAAGCTCCATCGCTTCCAGAAAGGAGTCATAATAGAGACTCGGTATGTTGTGGCTTTTGACCACTTCTGAAAATCCTGCCAGNAGAATCGGGACCCCATTATTAATAGAATCAGAAAATGAATCTGTTTTTAGAGATAAATGGTAGCTTCTTCTCCANTCTTTTAGTAAAGATTTTTTTTCTGTGGCATTTATCTTAAAAGAGTCTACGATTTCATCAGGATAGCGCACAGATCCGTAGACTAATTCAACTTGATCTCTCTTTTCTTTTGGTAAGAATCTTGTGACTATGAAAAAACTTGTGCTATGAGACCTTAGCACTCTTCTAGCATATTTGATTGCCAATTCTTTTTTCTTTTCTTCAGACCTTGAACTATTTATTTTACTCAGCACTTTTTGCTCTAATAAGTTCCATTGTCGAGGTGTCCAAACTTGAAGAGGTGTCTTTGAATTTTGATATTTATCCATAATCTAATTACATTATGAGTATTATCGCATAAAAGTAACTGTGAGTTAGATTGAAATTTTGGTGGATGTAACAAAAAAAGCTATTTGGAACGGAGACTTGAATTTCTCTATTGAAGAGCAGAAGATTCCAACCCTTGGTAAGAATGAAGCTCTAGTCAAAATACTCTATTCCGGAATTTGTGGATCAGATACCCACTTGGTACAGGGTTTATTTCCCGGNCCTCCACCTCCAAGAGTCCTTGGACATGAGTTCTCTGGCGAAGTGATTAAAGTGAGTAGCTCAAGGTACGATAACCTGTTGGGTAAATTGGTTTCTTGTGAGCCCTTTCTTTCTCCTTGTGGAGAGAAATGTGAATTTTGTGAAAAAAACCCAGGGATCACTTGCCCGAATCGAAAACATTTCGGAGGTTTTGCAGAATATTTGGTNTTGCCTTTGAGTGTAATACATGAACTTCCTTTAGGAATGAGTAGCCTTATTGGATCATTGTCTGAACCAGCGTCATGTTGTCTTTCAGGGCTTAGGCTAGCCAATTTTCAATCNGGGATGAATGTTGTGATAACAGGAATAGGTATAATTGGACTGCTCACAGGCGCTTTAGCAAAAAAACTTGGATCAAATTGCGTGATTATGTCTGACCCGAAAGCTGATCGTAGAGAATTAGCGCAGAATATGGGCATTGACATTACAGTAGATCCGAATAATGAGGAATTAAATCAGGTCGTTGTTGACAATATAGGTGAATATGGTTGCGATATAGCCATAGAAGCTGTAGGAAGTTTGAAGCTTTTAAATGATTTGTTTCCAATCGTAAAGCCACGAGGAACTATTCAGATGGCCGGAGTAAATCCTAAGAATGGCATTTTTCCTTTTGACTCTTTTGATTTCCATTTTAAAGAGGTCACTCTTACTGGCGCGTTTGGGAAGGGAGACTGTTTTTCGGAAGCGATACGCTATTTATCTAAGTTAGATTTTAAAGAATTTGGCGAAAAGGCTTTCCCGTTGAATAATATAGTTGAAGGTTTTGAAAATTCCATAAAGACGAACAATATTAAAACTTTCATTAAACCTCATGTGTAATAGAATGCAGAAAGAGAGATAGACTATGCTGGAAAGATTTCACGTACCTAAAGATAAAGCAATATTTATTAAACCTCAGGAGATTTTAAAGACGGTCACTAGCATTTTTTCGAAAATAGGATTACCTGATCAAGATTCTTTGCAAGCCGCCGAAGTATTAATTTATGCTGATTCTAGAGGCATAGATAGTCACGGAGTAAGTAATATGCTCCGTAGTTACGTGGNTAGCTTCAATAAGGGANATCTGAACAACAATCCNAAGTGGAAAATAAAAAAGGAGTTTGGGGCAGTTTGTACAATAGACGGAGACGGAGGACTTGGATCTGTAGTTGGGCCCCACGGAATGAGAGAAGCCATAAAAAGAGCCAAAGAGTTTGGGATTGGTTCAGTGACAGTGATGAACAGTGGGCATTTTGGAGCAGCGGCATACTACGCTGACCAAGCAGTAAAATCTAATATGATCGGATTAGCTACAACAGGCGGAGGTGTGGGGATGGCACCAACTTTCAGTAGCGAAAAATTACTTGGTCTCAATCCGATAGCAGTAGGTGCTCCGACCAAAGTCAACCCACCTTTTATATTTGATGCTTCAACAAGTTCTGTNGCAGGNAATAAAATTGAATTAGCCAGAAGGCTTGGCGTAAAAGTCCTTCCTGGTTGGATTTCAGACAAAGACGGCGTTCCTATTATGGAAGAAGTGAATATTCCCGAATATGATAATCCAAAGGACAAGCCAATGGTTTTACCTTTTGGAGGCACGAGAGAACTAGGTTCACACAAAGGATATAGTTTCTCAGTAATAGCAGAAATATTGTGCGGGGGACTTGGAAATAATGGATTGGGTCCATTTAGAAGAGACATGACAGCACACCACTTTACTGCCTATAACATTGAAGCATTCGGAAGTCTTGAGGAGTTCACTAAGGATCTAGATGAGTATCTGACAAGACTTAAAGAGAGTAAACCTGCTCCTGGGCACGAGAGAGTTGTTTATGCAGGACTACCAGAACATGAAGAAGAGACTCATCGCATAGAAGAAGGTATCCCTTATCACCCTGAAGTTGTCGATTGGTTCAGGGATATTTGTCAAGAATTAGCAATTGAATTTACATACTAATGAGAGGTATAAATGCACTATCAGAATGAGAGAAATTTTGGATGTAGGGTTACCGACGATTGGTCTTTCAGAGGGAACAAAGTCGCAATAATTGAGAATGAAAAAATTAGAGTGGTTGTTTTGGTCGATAAAGGAGCAGACATTTATTCTTTCGTACATAAGCCATCCGATACTGATTACATGTGGAGGACAGTTTGGGGTGTGCGAGACACAAGAAAATTTTTAGCTACTACGGGAGACTCTTCTTGGATGGACACTTATGAAGGAGGGTGGCAGAGCTGTGCGCCAACAGCTGGCAACTCCGGGCAAGACTATCAAGGAGCGCCAATGGGTCAACATTCCGAAATGAGTCATATGCCTTGGGATTCTCAAATTATTAAAGATGACCCTTTGGAATGTTCAATAAAGTTTTGGGTTAGAACTTACCGCACCCCTTATTTAATGGAAAAGACACTGACTGTTAGATCCAATGATTCTGCTCTTCAGATTGACTATAAGTTAACCAACGAATCTGAAGGTCAGTCTGACTGTGTCTGGTTAGAGCATATTGTTTTTGGAGACCCATTTTTAAGTGAAGACTGTCGCCTTGATCTTCCGAATTCTAAAATTTTTAATTGGGGTGAGGATACCGCTGCAAACAGATTGAAGAAGAATGGCCAAGGTAGATGGCCTTTTACCGAAGGGCCATCTGGGAAAATAGATATGCGAAAAATCCCACCGAGGTCTTCTAAACTGGAAGATCTGGCCATGTATCATGATTTATCTGAAGGCTGGTATGCCATCACCAACCAGAAGAAAGAAGTNGGAATTGGAATACTTTTTTCAAAAGAAACTTTCAGATACATATGGAACTGGCAAGTATTCGGAGGTGGTGAAGGGTATCCTTGGTATGGCAGACACTATAATGTTGGGCTTGAATTATGTACAAGTTTGCCTGATGGAGCTGCTTTTCCTGGATCTTCAGANAGAACNGCNTTNACCCTTGATAGNGGGCAGTCCATAGANACCACAATAAAGGCTATCGCTTTTGAAAGTGGNACAGGTATAAAAAAAATAAATCAAGATGGAACTATCATTAAAAACTGAAGGAGGATAGATGAAAGCACTGGTTTATTATGGTAACAAAGACATTAGGCTTGAAAAAAACTGGCCAGATCCAAAACTGAAGGATGACAACGATGCTGTCATAAAAATAAATTATACAGGCATATGTGCAACTGATATTGAAGAATGGCAGTTCGGCCCTTTATGGATGCAAAGCGGAGAGACAAATCCTTATAGTGGGAAAATGATCCCTTTAGTGGCAGGGCATGAAATTACTGGTGAAGTTCTCGAATTAGGGAAAGGTGTAAAAGATTTAAATATAGGAGATAGGGTAGTAGTAAATAATGTCATTCACTGCAATCGGTGTTTTTGGTGTTTGAATGGACAAGGTGGAGGATGCTCTGGGATGTGTGTGGCAGGTTTTATGGATGATGGAGGTTTGGCTGAATTTATGAGATGGCCTGCAAGTCACCTTATTAGGATATCTGACAATGTGCCCACAGAAAACGCAGCTCTCATGGAACCAACAATGGTAGCGTGTCATGCTGTTAGAAAATCTGGAGTAAAGCCTGGTGATAACGTCGCAGTGTTAGGGTGCGGAACTGTAGGACTTTTAACTGTTCAAGTTTTGAAGGCTGCAGGTGCTAAAGTAACAGCTTTGGACATTAGAAAAGAAAGTCTAGATTTGGCAAAATTATTAGGTGCAAATTTCGTATTTAATACTTCGGATTCAGATATCATAAATTCAATGTTTGATATAACCGATGGCATTGGTCATGATATTGTTTTTGAAACAGCTGGTGGTGCTGAAACTCCTAGGTTGGCTATAAATTACACAAGGAAAGGCGGACGTACCATATTAGTTGGAATTTATTCTGCTGAACCGAAGATGGATTTCAATGAAATTGTCAATAGTGAGAGAGAAGTGATAGGATCAGTTGCTGCCTCTCCTGGGGATATGGAAGCAGCTGTTCATTTACTGAATGAAGGTAAAATTGACGCCACGCCATTAATTTCAGAAGTGGTATCTCTGGATAATGTGATTCAAGAAGGTTATGAGCGGATGAACAAAGGGATGAAAGATGTATTCAGAGTTTTAGTTAAACCTTGATTATGGCTAGTGAAAGATAATGTAAAAAACGATAGGGTTGAAAGACTATTTAATTTTAATGATCTCGGACCTACAGATATTAACTTACTGAGGTCACTTGAAGAGAAGTGTTTAAATAGTTTAAAAAACTCAGAATTCCAGCTGGTGGATCCTCCAGCCATAGAATCTTCAGACTTGTTCTTTAGAAAGTCATTAGGTAGTACCTCGTCTTCGACGTATACTTTTATGGATTTCGCAAATCAGCAAATCAGTTTACGTCCTGATTTTACAGCTTCAGTTATTAGACTAATTTTTTCTGATGAAATCAAGTCAAAATTCGGATTTCTAAATAAGACGTGTTACTCAGGACCAGTTTTTAGGCACACAGTTGCAAATTCAGACCCCATACAAATATATCAAGTTGGTGCTGAATATTTAAGTGACAAGGGATCAGACGCTGATACTGAAGTTCTACGACAAGCTATAAATTGCTTATCTTTAACCGGCATATCGGATTATTCGTTATCTTTAGGTCACGTTGGTATATTAAGGCACGCACTTATTAACGAAGGATATAATTCTTCTATCGTGGAGCTTGTTATGAGTAACCTCGAAAGCCTTGAAGGTGATGAGGGTTTTTCTTACTTAGTCAAGAAAGCTAATTTATTGAAGCTTCTAAAAGGTACAAATGAGCCGCAAGCAATCGCTACTTTTGACGATTTAGGTAAAAAGTATGCAAGCAGGATNNCAAGCGATATTGGATTACGAGAAAAGCAAGATATATTAAATCGTTATTATTCGAAGATTTCTAATCAGGTGTCTGAAGGTGATTTACTAGACTGTTTAAATTTTACTCAAAATATTCTTGGCTTTTCACTAAAAGATTTTTTAAATAATCAAAATTCAAATTTGTCCAAATCTAGTGAAGATTATGGAGAATTTGTAATTGTTATTCAAAATCTATTATCCGAAGGAATCAATGAAGAAAACATTGATTTAGATTTCACTTTGACTAGAAATTTGGCATATTATAATGGAATTGTTTTCGACCTAAAGACCAGGAATTCTTTGATATTAGGAGGTGGAGGAAGATACGATGATCTGCCTCAGAGACTNGGATATGTATTTGACGAAGGGTGCTCTGGATTTGCTTTAAATTTATCCAGAATAATTGAATTGATGAGTAATTAAGATGTATGAGTCCNCAAAATTACGTATATTATTACCATCCTCCGGCTCTCTTTATCAAGGATCTATGCAATTTATGGCAAATGCAGGTCTGCAAGTAGAAAAAGAGAGTGACAGGAAACTTACAGGTAGCGTAAAAGGAGAGGTGGGGATAGAAATTATTTTCCAAAGATCAGGTGATATCCCNCTAAGTATAGATAACGCCATGGGAGACGTTGGAATTACTGGNCTCGATAGATATTTGGAGCACTGCGAATATTCAAAGCGATCTTACGTTTTAAAAGAAAATTTAATGTTCGGAGACTCGAAATTAGTTGTTGCCGTTCCTGATGGCTGGATAGATGTCACAACCGTTGCAGATTTAATCGAAGTAAGTTATGAATTTCGAGAAAAAGCTCAGAATTTAAGGTTAGCCACTAAATATCCTCGATTAGTCAGGAGGAAGTTAGAAGAATTTGGAGTAACAAATATCGTTTTAGTGACAGCTTCTGGAGGTTTAGAGGCAGCCCCTGTAGTTGGTTATGCTGATATCATTGCTGATATCACAGTCACAGGAAACACAATGCGAGAAAACAACTTAAGGCCCTTGGATGATGGAATATTGTTNGAGTCACAGGCCGCATTAGTGGCTTCTAAAANTATANCTAAAGATGTGAAGTCAGAATTTGATGACTTTGTTAAGGCGGTAGAATTTGAAAAAAATTAAAGGTACTCAAGAATCAAGGCAATTTGTTAAAACGAATTTGAGNCCAAGAACAATAATCGATGTTGAGGTTCANAAAGTCTGTAGTGATATAATTTCTAAAGTCCGAAGTTACGGAGATTCAGCTTTAAAATCGATTATGATGGATCTAGATAAATCCAGCCGACAAGAAATGGAAGTGACTCGAGAAGAAGTTGATAATGCATTTGATGAGGTCGACAAGAGTGTACTGGCCTCTATTCAGAAAAGTATTGAAAGATCCAAAGATTTTCACAAGAAATCNCTCCCAAATTCGTGGCACAATGCAAATAAAACTCTTGGTGAGAACGTCATACCTGTTGATCGTGTATTGTGTTATGTNCCTGGAGGTAGCGCTCCATTAGTATCAACTGCGATAATGACTGTAGTTCCGGCAANTATTGCAGGAGTTTCAGAAATATTCGTGACTACACCNCCTGCAGGTAAAAAAATTAATAATGAGATTGTCGTAGCTGCAAAATTATCTGGTGCCGATAAAATTTATTCGATTGGAGGAGCTCAAGCGATTGCAGCTTTTACATATGGGACTGAGTCAATTCCNAAGGTAGATGTTATATGTGGACCAGGTAATAAATATGTAACAGAAGCAAAAAGGGCTGTTTTCGGTGACGTAGGGATTGATGGGTTATATGGTCCCACAGAGNCATTGATTGTTGCGGACAAAGATTCTAATGTAGAACTTTGTGCAGCTGATTTAATAGCCCAGGCTGAACACGATGTTGAAGCCACTCCTATTTTAATTACTGATTCTGAAGAGTTTGCTGATTTGGTCGTTGACACGATGAATAATATGAAGAAAGGCTTATCTCGTGAAACTATTATTCAGAAAAGTATCATCAATAATGGGAGGATTTTTGTATTAGATTTCATTAGTGATGCCGTTGATCTGGTTAATCTGATATCAGCTGAACACGTTAGTATTATAACTGACTCTCTTGGAGATATTTCTGAGGAAATAAAAAATGCTGGAGGNCTTTTTATTGGAGAAGATTCTGCGGAAGTATTTGGGGACTATATCGCAGGTCCAAGCCATGTGATGCCCACGGGTGGTTCAGCTAGATTTAATTCGGCCTTAAATGTAAGACATTTTTTAAAATTTCAACCATTCATAAATCTTTCTAAAGAAGAAGCGCTAAACTTAGTTGACGATGTTAGTTTATTAGCTGAGATCGAAGGTCTGGACGGGCACAAGAATTCTGCTGTCAAAAGGAAAGAGAACTTAATAGGAGAGTAAGTGAAAGAATTAATTAATGAACACATACAAAATTTAACTCCTTACGACCCTGTGGANCCAAATGAAAAATTTGTAAGAGAGTATGGTATTGACCCCAATAAAATCATAAGATTGAATGCAAACGAAAATCCGTTTGGTCCACTTGAAGGTATGTCTGATTTAATCAGTGNGACACCTGTAAATATATACCCTGACTCGAATCAAGATTNACTTAGAACCGCTTTGTCAGGATATACTGGAATTGAGAAAAAAAAGATCGTTGCAGGCTCAGGAGCAGACGAATTAATTGAATTACTTTTCAAGATTTTTTGTACCAAAGGAGATCGAATCGTCGATNTTGAACCCACTTTTGGTATGTATTCCTTTTTGGCAGGATCTACGGGTATGGAAGTTTTAAGTATAAAAAGAGACTCTGATTGGAATTTTGATGTAAGCAAACTGAAAAGCTTGATTTCACAAAATAATGTNAAAATCTTGTTCTTGGCTTCTCCTAACAACCCTACTGGTAACCTTGTTGATCTTGCTGAGTTAAAACAACTGCTTGAAATAGGCTTGATCGTAGTTGTTGATGAAACTTATTATGAATTTAGTAATTCAAGNGTGGNCTCACTATGTAANGAGTATAAGAACTTAATTGTCTTGAGATCTTTTAGTAAATGGGCTGGTATNGCTGGNCTTAGAATTGGCTACATGATCGCTTCAGAAGAAATTATTGAAAACATCTTTAAGGTGAAACAACCCTATAACGTCAATGTAATTGCTGAAAAGGCTGCCATAATGACACTAGAGAATATAAACCCTTTGCTTAATAATATTAAAATTATATTGGAAGAGAGAAGTAAATTCGAAAGATTTATAGATCAATTGGAAGGAGTGAAGTTTTATCCTTCGCACGGAAATTTTACTTTGTGTAAATTTACCAAAAAGAGTAGTGATTTTATATTTAATAATTTAGCGAGAGAAGGTATCTTTGTAAGGTGTTTTTCAGAGGAAATGATAAAAGATTGTCTAAGAATTACTATAGGAACTACAGGTCAAATGGATAAAGTCAAAATTGAACTAGAAAAGATTATTACAAAATAAATATGAGAAAAGCAGAAATAAAAAGAAAAACTAAAGAAACAAGTGTAGCGATATCTTTAAATCTGGATGGTTCCGGATCAAGCGAGATTGACACTCCGTTTGGCATGTTGACACACATGCTTGAACAAATAGCTAAGCACGCGGTAATGGACTTATCTGTAAAAGTTACTGGAGATATAGAAACTGGATCTCATCATGTGGTTGAAGATACCGCAATTGTTCTTGGCGGATGTATCGACAAAGCCTTAGGAGACAGATCGGGGATTGAGAGAATGGCTGATTCTACAGTTCCATTAGACGAAGCCCTTTCTAGGGTGGTGCTAGATTTGGGAGGCAGAGGTTATCATTCTATTGATATTTCTCCCTCAAATCAAATAGGAGATTTTCCTACCGATATGGCTAGGCATTTCTTTGAAACCCTTGCTGTTGAATCAAGGATGGCAATTCATATAAAAGTTTTAAGTGGAAAAAACGAACATCATGTCATTGAGTCCGTATTCAAGGCTTTTGCTAAAACATTTAAAAAGGCGATGCGAGTAGATAAAAACCTCGATGGGTCAATTCCAAGCACCAAAGATACTCTCAGTTAACTTCGACTTCATAATTCTCTATCACTGGGTTAGCTAAAAGTTTTTCGCATATCTCTGAGGCTGTTTTTTTTGCTTCCGTGATAGAGCTAGCTTGTATAGAGAAATGAAAGAGTTTTCCAGTAGAAAAATTAGAAATATTTTCAAACCCTAGATTGTATATCGTCGCAGCAATTGTGATAGCCTGAGGATCGTTAATGCCTGGCTTGAATGACACGAAAACTTTTACAGAATATTTATCCATTTTATTGGATTGCATCTCCCCAATAATTTCCTAGAAAACTTTCTGGTGCTCTGTCTCTATAAGCTTTAATAAATTCTAATATTTTTTCTTCATCATAGTCATCTAGTTGCAACAGATGCCTCCAAGAAGTTACAGCTATCTTTGATTTCATTCCATCATAAGGAGATATAAGTATCTGTACTTCATCTTTTCTTCTCAGGTTGTCGAGCTTTTTTATTAAATCTGAGCAGGGCGTTTCGCAGTTATAGTGAATTCCTATTCCTCCGTGAGCTAAATTATGCAAAAGTGCTTCATCTGATATATTTTCATCATATTTTCCCCATTTAACAGGAGCTCCGTAAGGAGCCAAATCATTTTCGTCAGGACGAATAGCCCAATGAGGGCCAGAAGTTGCTGGGTTTGTTTGATATGGAACATGTGAAGTTCCAACAAGAATCCTTTGGTTTCCCATATCTTCCAATGATTCAGTCGGGCCGCCAGCATTGAAAGGGAGGGGTTCTCTGAATTTTGCTGTACTTCTTGTACCAAGTAAACCGGGAACTACTAAGCTAGCTATGACAAGTAAGGCAAACACGGAAATTGAAGTCACAATAAACCTATTTTTGATATTTTTTTTTCTTTCTGCTCTAGTTCTTCTATCAGATCTTATTTTTGACTTAGGCAGGCCTCTTCTTTCAATAGGTCTACTTGTAGCGGTACGTTGTGTTTTTTCTTCACTCATTTTTACAACCTTATTCCAGTGATTCTATCTAAACAATCATTATATTTTTCGAATGTCATGTCTATCACATCTGTGGGTAAATGTGGAGCAGGAGGTTCTTTATTCCAATCTTGTTTGACTAACCAGTCCCTTAAATACTGTTTGTCATAAGGAGGAGGTGATGCGCCTGGTACATAGCCGTTTGAATCCCAAAATCTGCTGGAATCAGGTGTCAAAACTTCATCAATCAGAGATAATTTTCCATCAATAAATCCAAACTCAAATTTGGTATCCGCTATAATCATTCCTCGCATTTTACAGAATTCATGAGCGAAGGAATATATTTCAATACTCTTGGATTTTACTTGATTATATAAATCATCTCCTAGCAACTTTGTTGCTTCTTTGGGGGACAATGGTTCATCGTGTCCAACCTCAGCTTTGGTGCTTGGAGTAAATATAAATTCAGGAAATCGTTGAGCTTCTGAAAGGCCACCTAGAATTTTTACCTTATTGATTGTGCCTTCTTTTAAATATTCGCTCCAAGCTGAACCTGTGATATACCCTCTTACAATGCATTCCATGTCAACTCTCTTTGCCTTTTTTATTATCATTGATCTAGATTTAAGATCTTCGTTCATTAAGTCGAAAATCGGGTATCTTGAAATGATATCGAAAGTTTTAGGNTCAGACACCAAGCCAACAAAATGATTTGGTATTATGTGCTCAGTTTTTTCGAACCAAAACTTGGACATTTGAGCNAATATCTCACCTTTTCTAGGAATTGCATCTTTCATTACCACATCGAATGCTGAAATACGGTCTGTAACAATCATGAGAAGCAATTCTTCATCTAGTATGTATGTATCTCTTACTTTTCCTGAATGAAGAATATTGGGAAGGTTAGTATTGAATAAAGCTTTTTCTGAGGGCAATTAAAAATCCAATCTTTTAAATATGTCTTCTACAAATCTTAAATGGTAGTTATAATCGAAAAGTGACGCTATCTCANGTCCTGACAAAGTTTTTTTNACNATTTCGTTATTTTCGATTAACGCCCTAAAATTTCCCTCTGAATCCATTGATTTATGTGCAGAATCTTGAACGATCTCATAAGCCTCTTCTCTTAATATTCCTTTCTCCACAAGAGATAACATTACTTTTTCTGA
Organism: Dehalococcoidia bacterium; assembly: GCA_002700125.1. GTDB lineage: Bacteria > Chloroflexota > Dehalococcoidia > Lucifugimonadales > Lucifugimonadaceae. Next base: position 34,744 of record PACM01000020.1, on the reverse strand, counting down.
AAAAACTATGCCGCCACCTTTGTTTAGATTTTTCTTCATTTTTTCTGGAAATACAGTCATCTCTTTTATGATATTTGAAAAGGTGCTTAAGATGTAATCAGTTATCAAGAAAGAATCCGGTATTACTATTCTTTCGGCTGAAGAGTGTGATATATCACGTTCGTGCCACAGTGCCACGTTTTCCATCGCCACCAAAGAATTAGATCTCACCACTCGGGCAAGNCCGCAGATCCTTTCACTTAATTCAGGGTTCCTTTTNTGAGGCATTGATGATGAGCCCATAGTCACGAACCCTGGTTTTCCAAAAGGTTCCTGTACCTCACCAATTTCAGTTCTTTGCAGTCCTCTAATTTCAGTAGCAAATTTATCAAGACTTGAGGAGATTAAAGCTAACTTNTGTATTACATCTGCATGTATATCTCTTTGAATTATTTGGTTTGAAACGGGTGCAGTACTTAAACCTAATTCTTCACATGTCCATTCTTCTATTTCTGGTGGAATACTTGCGTGTGTACCAACAGGCCCAGATAGCATTCCAATTGCTACCACGTCTTTTACATCATTTATTCTTTTCAGATGTCGATTTATTTCATCCCACCAAAGAGCCAATTTAAGACCAAAACTCATTGGTTCAGCATGAATTCCGTGAGACCTTCCAACACAAGGAGTAAATTTATGCTCAATTGCTTTATCTTTCAACGCTTTCATTAAGTTTTTTAAAGAACTCTCGATTATCTCNAAACCTTCACCCATTTGAATGTTTAGAGCAGTATCTTTAATATCATTTGAAGTCAATCCATGATGTATCCACCTACTTTCATCNCCTAAACTTTCACTAATAGACCTCGTGAAAGCTATAAGGTCGTGTTTTGTCTTGTCAAACCATTTGTTGTAAGAAGAAATGTTGAATTNAGACTTCTTTATTTTTTCTAGATCTCTGTCTGGTATGACGCCTTTCTTATTCCAAGCGACACATGTAGCGATTTCGATCTTTAACCATAAATCGAAGGTGTGCTCTTCCTCCCACACCTTCTTCATTTTTTTAGTTGTATATCTAGGTATCACAATGTTCTATNTTCACCAATATCTTTTCTATATTGCATGTTTTTGAAACTAACGAGATTGACTCTCTCATATGCGACTTTTTGGGCATGTTTCAAATTGTTTGCCATTCCAATGCAAATTAACACTCTTCCTCCATCAGTAACGATTTTACTTTCATTATTCAATTTTGTCCCAGCTTGAAAGATTAAAGAATTATTTGCATCTATATTATTGCTCATATCTACTCCAAAAACTTCGTAACCTTTTCTATATTTTGCAGGATATCCACCGGAAGCAATTACAACTCCTACCGTCCACGTAGAATTTAGTTTCACCGAAATTGAAGAGGTTATATTTGTATCCGCAATTGCATAACATATTTCCAGTAGNTCAGATTCTATCCTTGGAACAATCACTTGAGTTTCTGGATCTCCGAATCTGCAATTAAATTCAAGAACTTTTATGCCTGATTCTGTAAGGATTAATCCTCCGAAAAGGAGTCCTGTGAATCCGCAGCCCTCTTTCTCCATTGCATTAACTACTGGGACCATAACTTTTTCTTGAATAATCTTCTCAAGACCTTTGTTCCATATAGGTGGCGGGCTAATAGCACCCATTCCACCAGTATTAGATCCNTGATCCATTTCTAAAGATCTTTTGTAGTCACAGGCAGGAATTATATTCGAGATCCTAGAGTTTTGTACAAATGCAAAAACGCTTAGTTCTATGCCAAACAATTTTTCTTCAATAATAATGCTTTCTCCTGAGCTTCCAAAGGACTTATTTAAGAATATTTCTTCAAGTATTATTTTAGACTCATTCAGATCTTCTGGCAGAAATACACCTTTGCCAGCTGCTAAGCCATCCACTTTTATAACCCACTTCTTTGGGTCACTAGCTTTTAGGAAATTATAACCATCTTCAATTTTATTAAACTCTTTACTTTTTGCAGTTGGTATTCCATATTTTATAAATAATTTTTTTGCCCATATTTTCGAACTCTCAATTCTTGCTGCACGTTTTGACGGACCGAAGATTCGTAAGTTTTCTAATCTAAATTTATCTACAATACCTTTTGAAAGAGGCTCTTCAGGCCCAACAATTGTTAGATCAATTGAATTTTCTTTAGCAAACNTTATAGTCTCGTTATCATTCTCCAGATGCACGTTGTGACCAAATTGAGAGGTGCCAGAATTTCCAGGAGATATTGTGAGAGAGCTGAGTTTGGGACTTTGGGATAATTTCCATGCCAAAGCACTCTCTCTTCCGCCAGAGCCAATCAAAAGTACATTCATGTGAATCCTCCATAAGAAATGTCTCTCATATAAATAATATTAACCTAAGGCGTATGACAGGTGTAAACTTATTTTTATTAAATCATTAAATACATTGTCTGAAAAATATANAAAAGAAATTAAAAAAGCAGTTGCTGAACTCCTGACTGGCAATGTTATTGTTATACCTACAGACACTTTCTATGGCCTTGCAAGTAATGCTTTGAATCAAGAAAGCGTTGAAAAGGTATTTAAAATAAAAAACAGAAGTCCTTTGAATCCTGTTCCTGTACTCATTTCTAATTTACAACAAGCTGAAAGATATGGAGCCAGTTTCGACAAAATAGAAAAAAAAGTTGCTGACAAGTTTTGGCCAGGGCCGCTGACGTTAGTTCTACGAACAGATTTTGATTTCCCTGTAGGACTTGTTAAAAAGGACGGTTTAGTTGGCTTTAGAGTTCCCAAATTAAAATTTACAAGACAGTTGATAGACGCGGTAGGATTTCCCATAATTGGAACCAGTGCAAACGTATCAGGAGAACCTGAAACAAAGAACCTTAAAGAAGTGATGCANGCATTGCAAGTCAGAGGTTTGTCGAGTTATATTGATATNAAATGTGGNACTGCCATTAGATCATCTAGCGTAGTACAAGTTTCGGAAGGTCTTGTTAAAGTACTGCGAGCAGGGGCAATTTCGAAAAGCATGATAGAAACTGTTATATGATTTAAGAAAGTTGAAATGGAAAACGCATTTGAAAAATATATGTCCAATTTTGTTAATGTCAATGAAGTAGAGCTATATAGAATAATAAAATATCAACTAGGATGGGCAGATGAATATGGCAATGAAACGAATTATAAGNATATGCNTATAAGGCCTTATCCTGCTGTTACATTGAGACTCGCACAAATATTTACTGACAAATCAAAATTTTGTTATCCATTTGCCACTGCAATTGAAATATTAGCTAATTCTTGGTTTGTACATGGAGATGTTCAAAATGGCATAACAGAAAGAAATGGAAGATCATCTGTATGGTGGGTTTGGGGTCCAGCTCAGAGTATCAATACCGGTGATGGTTTACATGCGCTTGGTCGGCTCGCTTTGCTAGATAATAAATTTGGGCTAAGTGAAGGAATTATTCTAACGTCGTTGAAAGTATTCGATTCAGCTTACTTAACTTTGTGCGAAGGTGAAAATCTGGATATTTCATATCAAGAAGCACCATTATTATCGGAGGATGATTTCTTGAAAATGCTTCAAAAAAGATCAGGAGCGTTGTTTGGATGTGCTTTTCAACTTGGATATATTGGTGGTAATGCTTCAAAAAAGAGTTCACTGGATGGAGAACTTCTAAAGCAATTTCAAGAGTTAGGAGTATTTTATGGGATGAAAAGAGAACTCAACGAGGAAAAGAAATTATTGTCCAATGAGAGCTTAGTGCCTCCTGAATTATTTCAAAGATTTTCTTCAAAAAAGAAGAATTTATTTGTCGTTTACCTTCTAAATAATTCAGATGTTTCTGTTAAGAGAAAGATAGGAGAAATGTACTTGAAAAGAGTTCTGGAAGAAACCGACAGAAAAGACATTATATCCCTAGTCAATGATTCTACATTTGATGAATTTTTTGAACATAAAAAAGAGAGTATTCAGAAATCTTCAATCGAATTGATTGATAACATGAGACTTGAGACTGACGAAAAAGAACAAATCCTATCGTTGATTTTAGAAGATGCAATTACGTAATTTAGATGATTTTGTTCTAGAACTTGGGCAGAAAAAAGCAAATGTTTTTTTACGTTGTGACCTTAATATTACGCCAAATGATTTTACGCGAGTAGACCTTTCTATCCCTACTATTAAGAGGCTTATGAGTATCCCAGGAGTTAAGAAATTATTTATCTGTACCCACTTAGGCCGCCCCAAATCTGGCTATCAGGCAAATTTAAGTGTAAAGAATCAATTACTCAATCTTCTTGAAAATTCATTGAATATTGATATTGATGTCGTTGATNTGAGGGAAAGCGATGACATTATAAAATTACTTAANGAGTCAAAAGAAGGGACAAGAGTTTTCTTACTTGAAAATATTCGTTTTCTTGAAGGTGAAGAAGCTAATGGTGAAGAACTAGTAGATTTGATTGCTAGTTTTTCNGATGTTTTTGTCAATGATGCTTTTGGAGTTTCACATCGTAAACATGCTTCAGTATTTGGAATATCAGAAGTACTAACGTCTTACTCAGGTCTATTACTTGAAAAAGAATTCGGTGTACTTAATGATCTTTTTAATAATTCCAATAATAATTCTGTCTTAGTTATTGGAGGTGCAAAAATTGAAGATAAAGCAGGTGTAATGATTAATTTAATAGACAGGGTAGACAAAATTTTGGTTGGTGGTGGCATGGTAGAAAGTTTTCTATCTGGCCAACTTTCCAAAATAATAAAAGATAAATTATTGAAGGACAATTTGCATAAAATTATCTTTCCGAGNGATGTAGTTGTTGCTTCAGAATTTGATCAAAGCGCGNCAGTATCTATTTGTAATTCTGATAAATTTGATGGGAATGGTTTTATTATTGACGTGGGGCCAAGAACATCTAAAAATTTTGATGAGATAATACAATCTGCTGATCTCATTGTTTGGAACGGTAGTCTGGGTGTTTTTGAATGGGAATCTGGCCAGAATGGAACCGTTCAACTATTGAAATCTATAGAAGAAAATAATNCTGCTAAGTCATATGCTGGAGGAGGTTCCACAATAGAAGCTATAAATAGATTGGGCAAAAAGGAAGTTTTTACCCATATTTCTAGCGGTGGAGGAGCGTTTCTTGAATTACTTGAGAGTGGTACCCTTTCAGGTATAAAAAATTTATACAAGGAGGAGTGATGCAAAAACTGTTTATAGCTAACTGGAAAATGAATTATACTGTTGCTGACAGTATTCAAGTTGCAAACCTTCTGGCTGAATTTTTATCTAAATATGATAATGAGGATCTTGAAGTGGTGATATGTCCTCCTTTTATGGACATACCTTATTGCTTTCAGCTATTAAAACCATTTGCAAAAATTGGAGCTCAAAATATCAGTCATCTCAACGATTNTAAAGGAGCTTTTACTGGAGAAATATCTGCAAACATGATCTCAGATTATGCAGATTTTACTATTTTAGGACATTCCGAACGTCGAACATTACTGAAAGAGACAAACGAAATGATTGCAATCAAAGCCAAATTTGCAATCAAACATGAAATTACACCAATAATATGTGTAGGGGAGGACGAAGAACAACGAAAATCTGGAAAGCATATCGCTTTTATATTAAATCAACTGCAGAAAAGCCTTGGAACCCAATGTGACCCCAGTAAGATAATAGTTGCTTATGAGCCAGTTTGGGCTATTGGATCTGGAAAACCGTGCAGTATTGACCAAGTGGTTGAAATATCTGCTAAGGTCAAGGAGAGTATCGGTGAAGATGTCCCTGTAGTCTATGGAGGAAGCGTAAATGAAAAAAACGTTGACCAATTTTTTCGTGTAGCGGAAATAAATGGGGTTCTAGTGGGATCTGCATCACTAGATGTCGAAAAATTTATCCAGATGTTGAAAAAGATAAGTGGTGCCAACTAAAAAAAACCTAGCAGTTGTTGGACCTACGGGAGTCGGGAAATCTAATCTTGCAATCAAATTGGCTAAAAAAGGAGATTTTGAAGTTATTAATACTGATTCGAGGCTTTTTTATCGAGGCTTTGATATAGGGACCAGTAAGCCTTCTAAAAAAGATCTTAGTCAGGTAAAGCACCACCTTGTAAATTTTTTAAGTCCTGAGGCGGATTTTTCACTTTCAGAATTTGTAATAAAAGTTAATGACTTAATACAAATAGCGCGAAATTCTAGTAGAATTCCTTTGTTGGTCGGAGGTAGTGGGCAGTATACAAAAGCTATCTTAGAAAATTGGGATGTGCCACAAGTACCTCCTAACTATACTTTAAGAGCGGAGTTGGATGAGATTGTAAAAAAGAAAAGTGTAGGCGCTTTGTATTCTAAATTACTTAAAGAATTTCCCGAAAATGCCGAAGGGATAGATAAAAAAAACCCACGAAGAATTATCAGGGCTTATGAATTGGGCAAATCAAACACTCTTAGGGTAAGTAAAAAATTTGATGAACAGTCGACTCAATTTATGATTATTGGGCTTACAATGGACAGGAATCTTCTTTATGACCGAATAGATTCACGCATTAACTCTATGCTAAAGAATGGTTGGGTCCAAGAAGTTAGATACTTAATCGACAGTGGAGTAGGCCTAAAAGACAATGCTTTTTTCAGTATTGGCTATCCAGAGATCTATTCATACATAAAAAACGAATGTAACTTAGAAGAAGCAGTGGCACAAATAAAGAAAAAAACAAGAAATTTAATCAGGCATCAATATAATTGGTTTAAACTTTCGGATCCTAGGATAAAATGGTTTGATGTAGGATTAATAAGTTTGATTGAAATAGCCGAAAAAATAGAGAAGGAAATTCTTGAATATTGAATTTGTAAAATATCATGGTGCAGGGAATGACTATATTGCGTTAGATGGCCGAAACCTTGATCTTGACTGGGGATCTATATCCAAATCGATTAGCACTCCGCACTTTGGAGTCTGTAGTGACGGGATAGTTGTTGTTAAAAATTCAGACGTGGCTGATGTCAGAATGAGAATTTTTAATCCCGATGGTTCAGAAGCAGAAATGAGCGGTAATGGAATAAGGCTGTTTTCGAAATTTGTTTTTGACAATAAAATATGTGACCAAAACCTATCTTCTCTTAAAGTAGAAACAATCGGAGGCTTGAGAGATGTTTTTCCAAAATTCAAAGATGGAGAAATGATCTCTGCTAAGGTCGCGATGGGAGAACCGAAATTTCTACGAGATCAGATTCCAGTTAATCCAGAGATAGTGAGAGAAAATGTCGAAATTACTGATTACGAAATTAATGTAGGAGAGAATTTAACAATATCGTGTGTAAATATTGGTAATCCACATGCAGTCCTGATTACTGAGACTGATGTCGATCAGTTTAATTTAGAGAGAATTGGACCGTTGATCGAAAATAACGCACTTTTTCCAAATAGAATAAATTTTGAGATTGTGAATATTATTTCAAGGGATAGTATCAAAGCACGTATTTTTGAACGTGGCGCAGGTGAAACCTTATCTTCAGGCACTGGAACATCAGCATGTGGTGTAATCTGTATTCGCAAAAAACTTGTCCATCGAGATGTTAGGGTTAATGTCCCTGGTGGCTTTTTGGACATAAGTTGGAATGAAGGAGACGAAGTATATTTAGAAGGACCTACAGAAAAGGTTTTTTCAGGAACTTGGGAACTATAAAGGAAGAAAAATGAGACTATCAAAAAGATTTGAAACTATAGAACCATACCTATTTGTTGGCATTTCGAGAACTATAGCTGAAAAAAAACAGCAAGGGATTGACGTTATCTCTTTTGGAATTGGAGATCCAGATATACCTACACCTGATTTTGTACTGGATTCATTAAAAAAACATTCAAGTAACCCTTCTAATCATCAATACCCAGAGTCTGAAGGTTTGCCTGAGTTCAGGGAAGCAGTAACTTCTTACTATAGAGATAGATTTGGAGTGAAGCTTGATNATGAATCTGAANTTATCAGNCTTATTGGTGCTAAGGAAGGAATTGGACATGTCTCACTTTGTTTAATCGACGAAGGGGANGTTGTTATAGTCCCAGACCCTGGGTATCCAGTTTATGCAGCTGGATGTAATTTTGCAGGCGGAACAATATTCAAAATGGCTCTAATTGAGTCTCGTGGATGGCTTCCCGATTTTAATTCAATTCCTAGTGATGTGANGAAGAAGGCAAAGATATTATGGTTAAATTATCCGAATAACCCTACCGGTGGAGTAGCGGATTTAGATTTTTTCAATGAGGCTGTTGAATTTGGCATTAAAAACGATATCGCAATAATGCATGATGCCTGTTATACAGAGGTTACGTATGATGATTATCTTGCCCCTTCAATTCTGGAGATTCCGTCAGCAAAAGAAATTGCGGTTGAATTCCACTCTTTCTCTAAAAGCTTCAATATGACAGGATGGCGATTGGGTTTTGCTGCAGGAAATGAAGAACTAATTCAGAGCTTGTTGACGGTAAAGTCCAATCTTGATTCTGGCGTACCTCAAGCTATACAGATGATGGGAGTAGATGCGCTAGCAACAATTTCTGATTTTGTTAAAAGTAATAATCTGATTTATCAAAAAAGGCGTGACAAACTAGTGACTGTTTTAGAAGAAATAGGNCTCCAAGTAGAGTCACCTAAAGGAGCACTGTATCTATGGTGCAAAGTACCAGATGGATACTCGTCAGCCGAATTTACTGAATTGCTATTGGAGCAATGTGATGTGGTAGTAACTCCAGGTACAGGATATGGCCAGCAAGGAGAGGGATATGTCAGGCTTTCCTTAACAACTCCTGATGATCTAGTTGAAGAAGGAGCAATAAGAATTGCACGATGGAAAGGTAGATTGAATTAGATTGAATCCTGAAATTGAACGNGCCCACCTTCTTATTGCCAATGGAGCAGGGGGTGAATTTGGAGATTTTGAAGATCGTTTGGAAGAAATAAATAACTTGTGTGACTCCGGCCATGCTGAAATAGTTGGAACAACTGTTCAAAAACAAAGAAAACCAATCCGAACTTATCTTGGATTAGGCAAGCTAAAAGAAGCAAGAAATAAAATATCTGAAGATAAAGTACATTTAATAATAGTCGATGATGAGCTTTCTCCAAATCAGCAGAGATTTCTTGAAGATTTCTTTCAAATAAAAGTTGTAGACAGGACAGCTTTAATATTGGATATTTTCGCTGCTAGGGCTAAATCCAAAGAAGGTAAGCTACAAGTAGAATTAGCTCAATTTCAATATTTGCTTCCACGATTAGCAGGGCAGTGGTCGCATTTGGAAAGATTAGGAGGAGGAATTGGTACAAGAGGGCCCGGAGAAACACAAATTGAGACTGATCGACGCNTNGTTAGAAATAGAATTACGAAGATCAAGAAGGAGTTAGCTAAAATGAAGACTTCCAGATATGCACAGAGGGTTNGGCGCCTGGAGAGAGCATTTAATGTGTCTTTGGTAGGNTACACCAACGCTGGCAAAAGTACTTTGTTCAATCAGCTTGTGAGAAGGAAATCTTTATCCTCAAGTAAACTATTTTCTACTCTTGATACTAAGACTGGCAAAATGTTTTTTGGACACTCTGTGAAGCCTTGCACCTTNAGTGACACAGTGGGATTTGTAAACAAACTCCCCACTGTTTTGATTGATGCGTTTAAGGCTACTCTAGAAGAATTAAACGACGCCAACCTTTTATTACACATAATAGATTCGTCAAACAAGAATTTTATGCAACAGATAGAAATTGTTGANGTTCTACTTGAAGAATTAGGATTACAAAATAAAACAATAATCTATGTACTTAACAAATCAGACAAGTTGATTGACTTTCATAAAAATGATGTATTAGGNCAGTTAAAATATTTTNGAGAAGTAGATGNAGAAAGTTTTGTTGAATTATCCGCAAAAACTGGATATAACATAGATTTTCTTAAAAATATGATCAAGAAACATTTAAACAAGAGTTACAATGATAGTAGTGCAACATCATTGGCCAGAGTAACTTAACGTCGCACTATATATGTTATGTAAAGTTAGATAATTAATTTAGGTTTATTAATGAAGTTGAATTTGAAAATAATAAAAATAAAATCAATGGCAACATTTGCTTCATATTTTATTTTAATCGTNTTAATTCTTTTAGCTTGTAATAATAATATTCAAAAAACTCCTGAAGTTTTATTTCCAGTTATTGATGATTCAAATGCATCTCCTCCTCCATCTCCTAGAGAAATAGATAAGGACCTTTTAATAATTTGGGAAGCTTACTCTTACCTTGCTAAAGAGTTTGTTGGAAGAAATGAGATGGATAATGCAAAATTAGCTGAAGGTGCTGTAAAAGGAATGTTTCAAGCATTAGATGACAGGCATGCAGGCTATATTCCACCTGAACGTTTTAATATTGACCAATCTGCTTTTCAAGGTAAGTTCTATGGCATTGGTGCTACCGTTGGTCAAACTAAAGATGGATTAAGAGTATTAATTGTTGCTCCAATATCTGGTTCCCCAGCTGATGAGGCAGGAATTAAGGCCGGAGATATAATACTAGAGGTAGATGGTGACGATACTGAAGGTTGGACTGTTCTGGATGCTGTAAACAGAATAAGAGGAAGATTAGGAACTCCGGTTACATTGAAAGTTCAGAGAATTGGNGAAACCGANCCANTATTGATAAGGATAATACGAGGAGAAATTAAGCTGCCGAGTGTTTCTTCTAAAATAATTGCTGGAGAAGCATATGGGCACATAAAAGTCACTACTTTTACTGCAGAGACACACTCAGAATTAGTTTTAGCTATACAAGAATTATTGTCTGATGATGCTAAAGGAATTGTCTTAGATCTAAGAGAGAACCCTGGAGGTCTTTTAAAATCTGTTGTGGATATCGTGAGTGAATTTGTGCCGGATAATTCACTAATTTTATATGAGATTGATGGAAACGGTTATCGTAAGAATTGGACGTCTAAAAANTCAGGTGATTTTACGGAAATACCGATGGTAATTTTAGTTAATGAGTTCAGTGCAAGTGGCAGTGAAGTATTAGCAGGGGCGCTCCAAGACTTAGGAAGGTCTGTTGTGATAGGAACANCTACCTTTGGAAAAGGAAGTGTAGGAATCCAGAGAAAGTTGAGTAATGATGGCGGAATTTATTACACTGTTGCACGTTGGTATACACCTAATGGGCGAGTAATAGAAGAAAATGGACTAGAACCTGACGTGGTTATAAGGAACAAAGCCAATGAAACCGACGACCTTCAAATGCAAGCTGCAATAACGCAATTGGATTTTCAGTTAGATTAAGCCTAACCTAACTTATAATTATGACCACAAATAGAAAAGCACGTTTTAAGTATCATATAGAAGATTCTGTAGAGGCAGGGATAGTTTTAAAAGGCTCTGAAATTAAGTCCATTAGGGACGGTAAAATCGATATATCTCAAGCATTTTGTAGGATACAGAAGGGTGAGCTGTGGTTACACAATGCTCATGTAGCGCCCTTTGAAAATGTGAGCGTACAGTCTGAACATGATTCACTGCGATCACGAAAATTACTTTTGCATAAGAAGGAAATTCTAAAATGGGAACTAGAATCAAAAAGGCGCAAATTAGTCATTGTGCCTTTAAAATTATTCATCAAAAGAGGCAAGGCGAAGATTAATATTGGTATCGGTAAAAGTAAGAGGCAATATGATAAACGTGCAGAAATAATCAAGAAGGAAGCTGATCGCGATATTGCTAGGTCTAGAAAAGCTAATCGATGATCGATATAATTCATTTATTGGGGACGCGTGGTTTCGACAGATAAATGAAAGATTAGTTTGCGAATCGAGATTCCATATTCTCGTAAAACTTTGGAACAAAATAAACGGCGAAAAAGAATACGCTTTAGCAGCAGTATAAACTAGCTTGCTACATCTTAAATGACTTTTCTCGGAGAGTTTTTAAGGTGACAAATTTCCGAGATGCAATGTCGATCCTTGCTGATTTCGGCAATCAAGAAATTACAGCAGAATGCTTAATTTGCTTTTGTCACTTTAAAGATTAAGCATATAAAAAGTGACTACTTTCGTAGAGAGCTATTCAATTATTTATTTGGACGGGGAGTTCGACTCTCCCCCGTCTCCACCAACTTAGTAAAACATTAATGTTATTGCTCTAGTTGATAACCAAATCAGTATTATATTAACTACAATCATGACTGCCCATAAGGATGCTTTCTTATGCGACAATATAGTCTTTTCAATAAATACAGGTATTGAATCAACCTCCGATGTTAAAATTATTCTGCTTACTGGACATAGCAAAATTCCAATAATCCAACCCGCTACTAGTCCTCCTAAGTGTGCTGAATTATCAATTCCGTCAAGTGTAAATCCAAAAATTAAATTTATTCCAATAATCCAAGATAATCCTACTAGCGATTCTCTTCCCCATCCTCCTAAGTTTCCTCTATTTATGAAAAGATATGATGCATATACTCCTGCAAGNCCAAATAGTGCGCCACTTCCGCCTGCACCAATTGCGTTATTTGTAAGGAAGCTTGCAACATTTCCCCAAGCCCCAGTAATTAGGTAGATGCATATGAGTCTTTGGGACCCAAAAATTCTTTCTATTNCGGGACCAAATATTATAAGACCTATCGTGTTAGAAATTAAGTGGAATAGACCGATGTGCATAAATATAGGAGTAATTAGCCTCCAGTAGTCTCCTCCTGCAATACTAATCCCCTCTTTGGCACCCCAATAAACCAAAGTCAACCAATTAGTTGACCCTCCGTCTGCCTCAAGGATAATAAAATAGATTAAGTTAGCCACAATTATCATGGTTACAACTGGATTATTTTTGAAATTAAAACTTGTAAACATATTAATCTGAAGGCTTAATATTTTGGATGCATTATGTCTATTACTGGCTTTTGATTAATAATATTTTTTTCGAATGCCAAGTTGAATAATTTTAATATTGCGTCTCGACCTTCAGCCCCTAAGCTTAATGTGTCAGAGTTCACATACATTCGTACAAATTTTCTAGCTTCCTCAAAGCTAAGATCCCTCCCAAATTGCATTGCATATTTAAGAGCGGCATCTTCGTTTTCAATGCCATATTTCACACTTTTGTAAAAAACAGTTGTGAGATCTTTTCTTGTTTTTTCATCGAATTTACGATTTACCAAATCTACTCCTAGCGGTATCGGAAGCCCTGTATTCTCGTGCCAGAGTTCACCTAAGTCAGATATCTTAGTCAGTCCATCCTTCTGAAATAAAATCTGGCCTTCGTGGAGTAACACTCCAGCATCAACTTTGCCATTCTTGATTGAATTAATAATAGATTCGAAGTGCATAAATTCTACTTCACACTCAATTTCAATAAAGATTTGAAATAGCATATATGAGGTTGTAAAGTGACCAGGGATTGCTATTTTTTTACCCTTCAACTCTTCAAGCTTTTTATAGTTTTTTGATACCAGTATTGGGCCGTAGTTCCTTCCAACTGAAGATCCACAGTTCATGATTTGGTAATTGTGACTCACCTTGGGATAATGTGCAACTGAGATTGCTGTAACAGCCAGTTCTCCTTTTTCTGACCTTAAATTCAGAGATTCTATATCTTCCATCAGATGAGAAATCTCGTACCCTTTGAGGGAGATGTTCCCGCTTGCTATTCCATAGTACATGAATGCATCATCAGAATCGGGACTATGTCCGAATACTACTTCTCTACTCAACGCTGACCTCTGGCCTTTGTGTTGTTTCTATAAGATCATATTCTGTAGTTCTCTGTACCGCATCGTAACCCGCATCATTTATGAGCTTTCTAATTCCCTCAGTAGAGGTTCTATTGTAGAAACCTGCCGAAAGCATTACATTCTCATCAAACAATGTGCCACCAAAGTCGTCTGCTCCAAATGAAAGAGCTAATTGGCCAGTTTTGTATCCTTCTGAGAACCAAGATGCTTGAATATGCTTTATGTTGTCTAGAAAAACTCTAGATAAAGCAATTATTCTTAAATATTGATTAGGCCCTGCCTCCTCCTTAATTTTTTTACCTAGCACTGTATTGTCCTTTTTGAATGACCAAGGTATGAATGCAGTGAATCTTCCAAGTTTATTTTCCTTTAAAGATTCCTCTTGAACATTTCTGATATGACTTAGAGTTTCGACTATTTCTGGCCCCTTTTCTATATGTCCATACATCATAGTGGCAGTTGTATAAATTCCGACTTCATGTGCAGTTCTATGAACTTCAGTCCATTTATCTACCGAATCCTTTGGTTTGAATCTACTAATTTTAGCTTTAACAGCATTTGACAATATTTCAGATCCTCCCCCTGGCATAGTTTTTTGTCCTGCCTTTTTTAATTCTTCCAGTACCTCTTTGATACTTAATCCCGATACTTCGCACATCTTCATTATCTCGGGAGCAGAGAAGAAATGAGGTGTTATCTCTGGATACTCTTTTACAGTTCTTGCAACTATTTCTGTATAGAAGTTAAAAGGAATTTCACTATTTAACCCTCCTTGCATCAGTACGGTGGTGCAACCTTTTTGCTTTGCTTTGCCAATCTTTTTCATCATTTCATCTACTGAATATGTGTATGAAGACGGGTCAGTAGGGTCAGTTCGATAGAAGGCACAAAAACTGCAATAGGCATCACAGATATTTGTATAATTTAGATTTGTATCTATCACGTATGAAACTGATTTCTTCGGATTTATTCTAAATCTTATTTCNTGAGCAAGCCCTCCTAAAGTCAAAAGATCAGCTTCAGCATAGAGATAATTCGCTTCTGAGAAATTTATTCTTTCTCCACTTCTAATTTTTTCTGTAATTTTTCTAAGCATTTTGTAGATCATTATACAANTGTTTAAACAAGTTGATTGAATCAGTTTCACTTTTTGATATCCTGTAATTAAAGCCATTCAAGTACCAAGATATTGTGCTTTCTTTTAAATTATCTGTAGACCTTCTTTGGCTGATGGTAGGTATATTAAGGTATTGATCACCATCAAAACGTAGATTATGATACAGGCTTTCTTTTAGTATTTGGCATTCCTCCNTTGTAATATCATCATATGCCCATACGGCAAATACGAAAGGCAGTGAAGTGTATTTAAACCATTCAAGCCCTAGATCTATAATTTTTAGGGGGGTTTTATTCGGACTGTAAGGCAACTGTGCAGGTGATATTCCCCTGCCCCACCCCATATTCAAGGCTTCATCTCCGATGAACAANAAAGCATCACAATCATCGTATTCCATTTGATTTTCAGTCAGTACTAAGTTGGTGATCTTCCAATAATATTTACTTAAGACTTTGAGTAAATTTACTGAAGTTGAAGTTTGGTTTGTAATGAAAACTTTGTTAATTTCTTGCAATTTGCATTTTTTAGAAAACAGCAGGACGCTTTTTGCACTTTCTTTAGTGGAAACGCACAAATCTTCAAAAAGTTTTGCCTTATTTATTCTGAAAAAATCTACAATTGCTATTGGACCAGCTTTGATAACTCCTTCTTCAAAAGCCAGCCCCATCTGCCTTGGAGTGTAGCTAACATACTCAAAGCAATCTTCCCTATGGATATAAAATATATCCGAGTTTATATAAGGCATTCTGCCTATCTTAGTCTTCATAAGTCATTATTTCAGAATATAATGCATCTCTTTCGACAGGTATTTTTCTTGCTTCTTTAATGAGGTATATCATTTTATCTCTGGCAAGTCCGCTAGGAGATCCTGCTTTCGCTGCGTGCATAATGTTTTCTTTCACTATAGTTCCATCCAGATCATCAGCACCAAAGTTCAAGCCTATTGAGGCTGTTTCTTCTCCTATAGTTACCCAGTAGGCTTTAATATGGTTGATATTATCAAGCATGAGACGTGCAACAGAAATCATTTTCAAGTCGTCTATGGGAGTAGCTGGACTATCTGTCAACTGCGTTGTACCAGTTTGATATTGTAGCGGGATGAATGCCAAGAACCCACCAGTTTCATCCTGTAGGCTTCTCAGCTGAATTAAATGATCTACTCTTTCTTCAATAGTTTCTATATGGCCATATAGCATCGTGCAGTTGGATTTTATTCCTTGATTGTGGGCCATCCTATGAATTTCTTGCCATCTTGATGCATTTGATTTNCCAGGTAAAAGCATCTTATGAACCCTTTGTGAAAATACTTCTGCACCTCCACCAGGCATTGTAGATAGTCCTGCTTCTTTTAGTCTCGTTAGAGACTCCTCAGGGTCTATTTTCCATCTTCTATAGAAATAGTCTATTTCTGCAGCCGTAAAACCTTTGATTAGCAGCGTAGGATATTTTTGATGTATTGATTTGACTATTTCTTCGTAATACTCAAATTTCCAAGTAGGATGATGGCCGCCTACTATATGTACTTCATGCATTTCTTCATCTATGCTTCCTAGTATTTCATCTATGGACATTTCATAGGCGCCACTGTCGCCTTGTTTCTTTGCAAAATCACAGAAGCTACAACTTAACACGCATATGTTCGTTGGGTTTATGTGCCTATTTAGTACAAAAAAAACCTTATCTCCTGAAATCATCTTCTTTTTGTAGTCTGCCATTCTGCCCAATGAATGAATATCATCTGTGCTAAAAAGGTCAATTCCGTCTTGAAAGCTGAGCCTTTTTCCTTTCGTCACTTTTTGGAAGATCGGCTCTATTTTTTTATCAACTGTCCTTAAATCTGCTATTTCCAGTATTGATCCCATTTCTCTTCTACCTTATGTATTATTTTATCATCCATTGTTAGAGGTTTTTCATATCCGCCTTTCCAAGTTGCATCTATGCCCACAGTGCCTTCGTATACAGGAGTCGCTCCATTAAATTTCTGGTTCGTAAAAAACATGTCTGCACCCGGATCAAATCTTGTGAAAATTCCCCACATCACTTCTGTATCATCATCTAGATCTATGTCCTCTGATACGCAAACAATTAGTTTTATACTTGACATCAAAGGGTTTGAGATCAAGTTTTTTATTACACCACTACCGCCCTTCTTTACCTTTACAACTAACAAGAACCCTCTAATTAGTTTCCAGTCTAAAATCCTATTATCCAAAGCCTTAAGATCCTTAGGCAATACTTTAGCTAAAGGCCGATTACTTTCTGCTTTTGTAGTAGCGTCAATCACTAGCTTATTGCCTTGATGAATTTTTTCAGCAGTAAAATCCAAAGTGTCTGAAGGTGCTTTAGATATGATCATCATTGATGTTTCAAGAGAAAAATTTCTCTTTATTGCATCTAATACTNCACTCTTACTCTTTACATTTACACCTTCATCTACCATTATTAATACTTTTGTAAGAGATAGTTGACCTAATCCCAATATCGATAAACTTGTTTTTATAGCTTCTCGTGTATATCTGTTTTCAGTAGCCACCACAAGCAGGCTGTGAAATCCTGCCTCAAAATATGCCCAAATATCTTTTACTTCAGGATGAATTATTCTTATAAGAGGTTTTAATATGTTTTGAGTNCAATCTCCTAGATATTTGTCCTCTTGAGGAGGCTTTCCTACTACCGTAGCCGGATATATAGGGTTTTTTCTGTGGAATATCTTGTTAATATTAAAGACAGGATAGTTGCCAGCTGCTGAATAGTGACCAAAGTGATCTCCAAAGGGACCTTCTANCTTCCTCTGATTTGGCTTCAGCACTCCTTCTAAGAGGAATTCACCAGTAGAAGGTGCGTACATATCAATTGTTTTACATCTCGATAGCTTAGTCTTGCTACCACGTACAATGCCTGCAAATTCTAACTCTCCTATTCCTTCAGGTAATGCCATTATTGCTGCAATCGTAAGAACTGGATCACCGCCCANTGTGACTGCTACTGGCAATTCTTTTGACTGTTTTTCTGCTTCCCAATAATGATATCCTCCACCTTTTCCTATTTGCATGTGCATCCCGGTAGATAAGTGATCATGAATCTGCATTCTATAAATCCCCAGATTAGGAATTCCAGTAATCAGGTCTTTAGTCTGCACCAGGGGAAGAGTAATAAAGTTTCCACCATCATCTGGCCAACATTTGAGAATCGGCAATTCTCCTAAACTTTCACTACTCTCTTCATGAACTGGACTTTTCCTAGTTTTTGTTGGTCGAAATGATAGGAGCCTCTTTACAGTTTTCCTATGCGTGAAAATATTTTTTAACGAAGGTGGCTTCAAAGACTCTACAAAATTTAATAGTTCTACACCTATTTCTTCAGGCTCTTGACCCAGCGCGATACGTATTCTTTTTGCACTCGCGAAAGAATTGATGGCCAGTGGGTAACGAGAGCCCCTTACATTCTCGAAAAGTAATGCAGGCTTGTTTTCTTTTTGTGCTTTTATTGCGATTTCTGTGATTTCAAGATTGGGCTCAACTTCTTCTTTTACCCTGTGTAACTCCCCTTCTTTCTCTAATTTTTCAATAAAATCTCTAAAATCTGATGTCAACTTTATTCACCTTTCCATTCAATAAGAGTGTCAGATAATATACCCAATTTTTCTAATATTCGAGACGAAACCATGTTCACAATATCATCTATAGTTGTTGGCAGATTGTAGAAACCTGGCGATGCTGGAAGTATAATTCCCCCGGCTCTAGTGACTTTTATCATGTTTTCTAGATGGATTAAACTATAAGGNGTTTCTCTAGGAACTATTATTAGCTTNCTCCTTTCTTTGAGACACACGTCGGCCGCTCTTTCTATAAGTCCTCTTGATATTCCATTCGCTATACTACCTAGTGTTCCTGTTGAACACGGTACGATCACCATNCCATCATTCTGGAATGACCCACTTGCTATATTAGCTCCCACATCATTCTCATCTATAACTTCAATAAGATGGGGATCAAATTTGAGCTTGCCCAATAGAACTTTTTTGTCATTTTTAGNTTGACCAGTTANTGAAACATTTGTTTCAAGTGCCAGAACTCGCCTGCCAGGTTCTGAAGAAACCAGATAGCAGGTGTTACCCGATTCACAAATGCCTTTCAAGACAGACATAGCATAAAGACCTCCACTCCCTCCNGATACTCCTAGTATAAATTTCATTTTNTANTCACCTAATAGTTTGCTTAATAAAACTGTTGTTAGCAAAACAAAAGAAATAATTGCGTTCATGTCGAAGAACGCTTTTTGTATATTTTGTTGCCTTAATGTTCTCATAAGAATGTGTTCTCTGAAAAACAATCCAACAATTATTGTACAACCGATCCAGTAAATAAAATGTGAAGTTTCGATGAAGCCTATATAAATAATTGTGATAAGAGTGATTATATGGCAAATATGAGTGATCCATATCGAGGTTCTAATGCCAAATGTTGCTGGTATGGATTTTAAATCTTCACTTTGATCGAATTTGATGTCCAGTACGGCGTAAATTACATCGAATCCTGAAACCCAGAAAAAACCACTAATTCCAAGTATTAGGGTTGTAATTGAGAATGTTCCTGTGAAGGCTATTTCTACCGCAGGTGGGAGGATAAAATATACTAACCCTAGGACAAAATGACTCAAATATGTGAATCTTTTGGTGAGTGGATAGAAAGTGAAAAGGACAACTACGAGTGGAGATAAAGGAAATGTTATTGGATTGAATCTGAGGAGGCTACTATAAAAGATGACCAAGCTCAAGATAGAAAAAATTATCGCTCCTCTGAGCCTTACATCTCCGGTAACGAGCTCACGATTTTTTGTTCTTGGATTTTTAGCGTCGATCCTCCTGTCAATTATCCGATTTATTGCCATTCCATATGTACGGATTGCAGAAATCGCTATTATTAAGACAATCAAGTCTAATATTTTGAATCCTATTTTATCTAGAATCAACAGATATGCAGACAAACCGAAAGGAAGAGCAAATACTGTGTGTTCTAATTTAATAAATCTTGAGTATGAAGTTATTTTTGTATACAAGATTGACATGTTTTTGTTATCTTAAATTTCTTATTGATTTGGACAATATCATGAAAATAACTAACGCTATAATCAATAATATAGCATCAATAATTAATGTTGGAGTAACGCCAAATTCATCTATGCTAAATCCAATTGGTAATGCTCCCAGAGGGATAAAAGCAAAATTTAGCATGTAAAATCCCATCATTCTGGCTCTAAATTTTTGATCAGTATATTCTATGGTTAGCACATTGCTCATAGCCATTCTAATTTGCTCAAATGCCCCAAGGAACAAGACAAATATAAGGCCTACAAAATAAATTGGTAGTGCTCCCATCAACAAAATAGAAATAGCTAGTCCAAATGCTGACCCGAGAAAAAGTGCCAGTCTAATGACACCTTTCTTTATTGGAGAAATAATGATCGTGCCGATCACTGCTCCTACTGCTGNCACTGTTAGCATTATGCCNATTTCTTCTGGACTAATCCCATATAATCTTCTTGCTATGATGGGCAATTGAAGTCTTATGGGCATTGCCATTAGGCTAATTAGCATTGATGAAAGTAATATCACTAATACCGCTTTGTTGCCCTTTAAGTAGGCATAAGAATTTTTTATCTCAGACACGTAGTCACTCGATACATTATTATCTACTTCTGTCTTTGGAAGCTTGAGGGATAACAAGAAAGCTATCAGTTGAACAATTGTAATGACAAGAAAAACTCCTCCTGGGCCAAATCTACCGTAAACAAAACCTACACCTGCTCCTGAAAAGACTGCAACCAGAGACATCCCTCCTGCTAAAAGTGCTACCCCATTCCCTACTGTTTCAGCAGGCACTAATTTTGGTATGAAAGATTGTCTTGCCGGAAGTTGGAAAGAAAAAAGAGCACCTTGTATCAATGATGATATAAAAAGGAATTGCCAATTTATTAAACTTGTATATATGAGCAAGGTAGTTATAGAAGCAAGAAATAAAAAACCAGACTGAATACTTTGTATTACTCTTCTGTTTTGAAATTTATCTCCGACTATTCCTCCTACAACTGAGAAAAGCAAAAGTGTGGGCGCGAAACCCATCACAACGATTCCTGCGAAAAAGGCACTGTTAGTGAGATCATCAGCAAGCAAAGCACGACCTGCCATAGACATTTGAACTCCACCGATAACTGCTACCGTCGTTACCCATAAGTTTCTATAGCCTGCAAACCTGAAAGATGAAAAAAAGGATACCATTAGTAAAGAGAATTTTAGATGTTTAATGTAAAATTGCAATTAGTCTCAGATTAATTATGAATATATATAAATCAATAATTCGTCCTTTGCTTTTTTCTTTACCTCCTGAAATGTCTCATTCAATAGTAGAAAATTTATTATTTTATTCTCCTTCAAATATCACAAAAACCCTTTTTAGGAATCAAGTTAACTCTTTACTCGAAATAGAAATCTTTGGGCAAAAGTTTTCAAGTCCTGTTGGTTTAGCAGCTGGACTGGATAAGAATTGCAAAACTTCCCAACATTATTTGAACATGGGGTTTGGTTTTAGTGTTGTAGGAACTGTAATGAAGCATCCAAGACTTGGAAATAAAAAACCCAGGCTTTTGAGATTGAATAATGAGGAAGCTCTTATAAACTCTCTTGCATTTCCTAGCGAAGGATCTGGAGTAATATTCAATAGAATTAACAAACTACAGAGTATAAAAAATAAATTGATAGTGTCTGTTTCTGGAATCTTAGAAGACGAAATATTATATAATGTGGAATACTTCAAGGGACAATGTTTTGGATTTGAGATAAATATTTCAAGCCCGAATACAAATGACTTATCATTATTAGTTAATCAAGTTTCTATTAAGTCTTTATCAGAGAAGGTAAGGCGCATAACAGACGACCCTATTTTTTTTAAACTACCTAGATTTGAAGACTTAAATCTCTATCGTGATTTGGTAGGTACGATGGAGACATTTCCTAAGGTAGGCGTTGTTCTAACAAATTCTCTGCCTGTAGATGACAAAAGATTAAAAGTTGGCAGAGGGGGTAAAAGTGGCAGGCCCCTTTTTGAAGACACTCTTAACATTCTTAGAGCAGTCAGAAAGGAATTTCCTGAAATTCCTATTATAAGTTGTGGTGGTATAAATTCTGCAGAAGACGTGTTCACTTTACTTGAGTCTGGCGCAACTGCAATTCAGCTGTACACTTCTTTAATATTTAATGGTCCATTTATAGCAAATAAGATCAATTCAAAATTATTGTCTATTATCAAAACTGTAAAGGAATAGGATGCTTCTAATTTGTTGTGTATAATGTCGTTGTTTAATTTAGTGGAGAAAAAATGGAAGTTTGTGTAATAATACCTTCGCCTCTTAGATCAATTACTAATGGAGATCGAAAGGTTATATTGTCATTTAGCTATGAAGAAACTTCAGTGGAATCTTTAGTGACATCATTAAGTGAAAAATATTCTGGCATCAGGGAAAAAATTCTTGATGAAAATGCGAAACTCCATCCTTATATAAATATTTTTTTGAATGGTGAAGATATCCGATATTTGGATGGTTTGAATACTGTAGCTAAAGATGGAGATGAGGTTAGTATAGTACCAGCTGTTGCAGGTGGTTACTGAGTTTCTTTTAAGCAGTCTAGAACCACTGAGTCATCAATTTCACTGCTGACAACAGGTCGCCCAATGTTTTCAAGGAGTACCCAATTAATTATTCCTCCTCTTACCTTCTTATCAGTTTTGCATATGTTGTATAAATCATTTATATCTAAAGATGAGGGAAGAGTAGTTGGTAGACTATATTTTTCTAAAGCATTGCATATTCTCTGAGGAAGATTTTCATCAGATATTCTTAATTTCGCCGATATTTTTGAGGCTACAACCATGCCTATACTGACAGCTTCTCCATGTAAAAACTCATCATACCCGGTTATTGTTTCTAAAGCGTGACCGACAGTATGACCAAAATTTAATTTAATTCTTTCGTTGCTGAGCTCAAACTCGTCTTTCGAAACAATTTCAGCTTTAATCTGGACACTTTTTTTTATTATAGATGTAAAAATTGGCTCTTCTTGAGCGAGTATTTTTTCACTGTTTTCTTCGAATCGCACCAACAAATCATTGTCGAATAAGAATGCGTGTTTTAGTGCCTCTGCCCATCCTGAAATCATCTCTCGTTTGGGAAGAGAGGATAGGACTGACGTATCCATTATTATCCCTTTCGGTTGATGAAACGCGCCAACCATATTCTTACCCATTGTTATGTTAACTGCTGTCTTGCCACCTACAGCTGCATCTACCATTCCGATAAGTGACGTTGGAATGTGTATTATTTTTACTCCTCTTAACCATGTTGCAGCTACATAGCCAATTAAATCGGTGGCAACACCTCCTCCAACTGCTAAAATCACATCTGTTCTTTCTGCTTTTTGTTGCAACAACCAGTCATATATTGCAGAAACGGTGCTTAAATTTTTTGAACTTTCATTTAATTCAAGGGATAAAGATTCACATTGAATTGATTCAGCCTCTAAACTTTTTATTATCTTTATTCCGAAAGTTGAAAAAATATTTATATCACTAATCATTAGTACTCTTTTCCTTAAAGCAAGTGTGTCCAGAAAAGATCCTATTTGATTAATCAAATCCCTTCCAACGTGAATCGGATAATTTCCTTGGATAGACTTGATTTCTGTGACTAATGAGCTAGCTTGCATGATTTCTAACCAATAAGGCTATTTCTTCAACTATTGATTTTACAGGTCTATCGTCTGTATTGATATGGTAGTGGGATTGTTCATACAAGTGATAACGACTTTTTAACTGTCTTTCTAGATTGTCGCTAAGAGTCGATTGTTGTTTAAACAGCAATGGTCTGTGGGAGCGGTTAGATTTTTCGATTCTCTTTAGCAAGATTTCAGGAGAAGCTTTTAACCAGAAAACTAAGCCATATTTTTTTATCTTGGACATCACGCCCTCTATTTCTGGTAAACCTCCTCCAGTCGAAACTACAACTTGATTTTTTATTATGACGTCCTCAATCAGACTGAGTTCTTCGCTTCGAAAAAAAGCCTCTCCTCGTTCTCTGAATATTTCTTCTATGGATTTATTATGTTTTGAAATAAGAATCGTATCAGTATCGTAATATTCCCATTCAATTTTTTTTGACAATAAATTACCACACAATGACTTGCCTGATCCAGATTGACCGATAAGGAAAATTAAATTTATGTTTTTATTAAGATGTTCCAAACTCTTTATGGGTTTTTTGGTAGTTAGAAAAATTGGTCATCATTTCATCGATATGATCTCCTCCAAACTTCTCTAATACAGCTTCAGCAAGCACCAAAGCTAGCATTGCTTCTCCGATTACACAGGCTGGTGGTACTTGGCATATATCACTTCTATTATATTGCGCTTCAACTATCTCTCCGGTGTTAATATCGACTGACGGTAATGGATTTGTCATGGTTGCAATAGGTTTTATTGCGACATTAATAATAATTGATTCGCCATTTGTTACGCCACCTTCTAAGCCGCCAGCATGATTAGATATATGCTTGAAATTTCTTATATCTTTTTTGTCAGGAACAACAACATCATGCACTTCATTCCCAGGTTTTTTTGTATTTGCAAAACCATTGCCTATTTCTACGCCTTTGACGGCATTTATGCTCATCATGGCTTGAGCAATTTTGCCATCAAGTTTTCTGTCCCACTGAGAAAAGCTTCCTAAACCAACAGGAACATTGAAACCGACTACTTGAAAAACACCACCTGTAGTAGTTCTATTCTTTTTTGCTAATTTAATCGTTTCAATGAACTTTTGTTCTATGTTCTTCAAGTCTGTTCGAACTTCTGAATCTTCTACTAAGTCCCAGTTGACTTTAGATAGATCGTTATNACTTGGTGTATTAACTTCTCCAATTGAGATCACTCTGCTTCTTATCTCAATACCAAGAAGGGCAAGTATAGATTTGCATAAAGATCCTGCGGCAACCCTCGCAGTTGTTTCTCTTGCACTGGCGCGCTCCAAAACATTTCGTAAGTCGTGTTGTTTGTATTTTAATGCTCCTGCAAAATCCGCATGACCAGGCACAATTTTCGTGAATGCTTTTTTATCAACCGAATCGTCAACTGGATAAGGTGACATNGCTTCTAGCCAATTTGAATAATCTTTATTTTCTATCCATAAAGAAATTGGTGACCCCAAGCTTATGCCATGCCTGACTCCTGATCTTATAATTGCGTGGTCTTTTTCGATTTTCATTCTCCCGCCTCTTCCAAAGCCTTTTTGCCTTCTCTGTAAATCTACTTTTATATTGTCTTCAGTTATCGTGACACCAGCAGGTATACCTTCCAAGACTATAGTTAGTCCTGGACCATGGGATTCGCCTGCTGTAAGAAAACGAAACATAATATCTCCTTATAATGATTTTAATAGTTATCTTACTAGCTTTTCAATTAAGAACTAATAGCATCTTTCATGATTTTGTAAGGACAAGATAAGCCTGTGATCCAATTTAGACCTGCTATGCCTTGGTTAATTAGTACTGGGATTCCATTTATTGTGGTGCCTCCTAATCCTTTGACATATTTCAAGAATGGGGTCTGAACAGGAGCATATACAAGATCTATGCCTGTAACGGTATTTTTTACTGGGATATTTTGAATGATTGCATTATCAGGATCTGGACCAGTACTCATTCCTAGTGTCGTGGTGTTCACAATTAAATCCGCTTCTTCTATATATCGGATTTTTAATTGGTCTGTCAAAATAATTGATTTAATAGAAATATTTTTATATTTCTNCGAAATTTTCTTAGCGTTTTGTAGTGTCCTATTGATTATNGTTATATTTGAACATCCGTTACTTACTAAACCATGTATTACTGCTTTTGAAGAACCTCCAGCTCCAATAACGACGACTCGTATATCATTGATGTTATTGCGTAATTCTGAAGGGAGTGAATTTATAAAACCTAAGTGGTCAGTATTGAATCCTTGTATATTGCCTTCAACTACCTTGAACCAATTTGCTGCCCCAATGTATTCGACGCTTTCATCTCTTGAACTTATAAACGACAGAACTGTTTCTTTGTAAGGCACAGTTATGCACCCTCCAATAATTTGATTTTTATCAAGTTGAGTGAAAAAATCATGCAAGTCTTTCTCTTCAAGTTCCCATTTTTCAAATTTTAATTCAAGGCCAAGATGTTCAATAGCTTTAGTATGCATAGCTGGAGATAGAGAATGACTGATAGGGTTGCCTAAAACGCCAATCTTATTCATCACTATTTGATCGCTTTCTTAGGAAACTATTCAGGATTATTGTAGCTGAAGAATCGTCTACGTACTTCCTCTTTGATTTTGGTGATATTGCTCTAATTGCTTGCGCAGTCGATAATCGTTCATCCTCTAATACAATATCTGTTGTAACTAACTTTTGTAATGATGTTTTAAATTTCATTACTTCTTTGGCTTTGAAACCCAGTTCATTTTTGAGAGTAATAGGCAAGCCGATTACAATTAGGCTAATGTTATTTTCATTGCTTATTTTTTTTATCTCATTTAATGCAAATTCTATGTTTTTATACTGTAATATTGAATGAGGGACAGCAAATTTGCCGTTTAATTCTGATAAAGCAATGCCAATTCTTTTTTCTCCGTAGTCTATTCCGAGAGCTTTAAATTCATCTAAATCAGGATTCATTTCTTATGAAAATCCTTATTTCTTTCAATGCTTGACCTAATTTGGCGGTCTCAGTTCCTCCTGCTTGGGCGAGATCTTTCTTGCCACCTCCACCTCCATTTATGGTTTTACTGATTGATTTCACAATATCTGACGCTTGGTACTTGTCTAGCAATGAATTTGAAACACTAACTAAGATCACGGCTTTGCCATCAATTTGGCTTGCAAGTGCTACTATTCCGTCAAGCTGGGATCTTATTAGATCGATTATTTTTCTTAGCTCTTGCAGGTTTTTGCTAGACACTTGAGACAAAACACAATTTACATTGTTAATTATTTCTACTTTCTTCAAAAGTTTTGTTGTAATTTGAGAGATTAAAGTATCTTCACCGGAAGTTATTTTCTTGTTTAAAGACTTTATTTGTTCATTCATCTGCGTTACTTTATTAGAAATCTCATCTTTACCAACCCCTAAATCAAGAGCTAATTGCTTTATGATTTTAAATTGCTGTTTCGCAAATTGATCAGCATTTGTACCAGTGACGGCTTCTATTCTTCTAACTCCTGAAGATATGCTCGATTCAGAGACAATGTAGAAAGATCCAATCTCTCCAGTTTTTTCACAATGAGTACCTCCGCATAACTCAAAGCTAAATTTCCTACCATTGGAAATTTCTACAGTTCTAACATCTTTGCTGTACTTGTCTCCGAAAAAAGCAATTGCACCTTGTTTAATTGCTTCTGAATAGGTGGTTTCATGCTTTTTTACTTCTATATTAGATCTTATTTTGGAGTTTATAAGGTTTTCAATGGAGTCAATCTCATCATCTGATAGTTTCTTCATGTGGGTAAAATCAAACCTTAGGCGCGTTGGAGATACTAAAGAACCTTGTTGGTGAACGTGCGTGCCAAGTATTTCTCTCAGAGCAGCGTGTAACATATGCGTTCCAGTATGATTACGCTTAGAACCATCCCTGAGATCAATATTCACTGTACTTTTGACTTGGTCAGTAATCGATATAGATCCGTTTAATAGTTTAGATCTATGAAATATGAAGCCTTCTACTGGAGATTGTGTGTCTAATACTATAATCTCTGCGTTTGAATTTTTTATCAAGCCTTGATCTCCTACTTGACCTCCACCTTCAGGATAAAACGGCGAAATGTTGAGTATGATGTCAACTTCTTTGGTAGTTGATAAGGATTTCAGTGGACGCATTGTTTCAATGTCGATTATTGCTAATATCAGTCCGTCAGAACTTGTTGATTCATGCCCAGAAAAATTAGTTTTTTCTATATTTAGTTCGCTGACCAGTTTGTTCAATGATTTATCTCCCCCAAAGTCACTAGATGATTTAGATAAGCTTTGTAATTTGTCCATTAGGTTGTCAAATTTCTCAATATCTACTTTCATTTTAGACTGCGCACAAAATTCAGCAGTAACTTCAAATGGAAACCCTAAAGTGTCGTGCAGATATGATGCCTCAAGATAAGATAATTCTGATTTCCAATTAGTAGAAATGATATTTTTTCTCATCAAGAAATTGCTTTGTTGTTGGTCTAGTCCGATGGATTTGTCTAACTCTATTTCTTTTTTCAAGAGGTCACTCAATATTCCTTGTTTTCCCAAAGAAGAAATTACCATATCTGCTAGAAATTCTTTATCATCAGTATTTCTCTTACTTATTTCATTAATTTTGTCTTGTAACTTTTTTCTATCTTTTAAGAAAGCCTCTANGGTCTCTGATCCAGCNTTNAGGGTTTTTGAAAAGCTTTCACATTCNTTTTTGANTACGNTTTTAATAAAGTCTTTATTTTCNTTTAATTCTTGNTAAGAAGGNCCCATTATCTCTGATGACTTCTTGNGACAAATTTATCAAAAAGTCTTGAGGCAGATTNATAATAGATCCATATCNCATCGCTTTNCTAATTANCCTCCTCAGTATGTAACCTCTGCCAGTATTTTCTGGTATTACTCCGTCTGCAATTAGAAAAGTTGACGATCTGGAATGTTCTGCCAGTACAGCAATTGCTTTATCATGATTTCTACTTTCTCCCCACTTTACATCAGCATTCTTTTCAATGAGTTTTATTAGAGGATAAAACAAGTCAGTTTCATAGACAGATGATTTATTTTGGAGAATAGTAGCAACCCTTTCAAGCCCCATTCCTGTATCAATATTCTTGTTTGGTAACTCAGTTCTTGATCCATCTAAGTGATGGTAGTACTGAGTAAAAACTAAATTGTATAATTCAACAAAATCTTTACTAACGTTTGGTCCCCAAGTTTTTAATTTGGATAATTCATCAAATTTTTTCGGATTTTCTGGCCCTATATAATAATGGAGTTCGCTACACGGACCACACGGACCCTCATCCCCTGCTGGCCCCCACCAGTTGTCTTCATCGCCAAAGAAATAAATTCTATTTTTTGGGATTCCAATATCTTCCCAAATTACTGCTGCATCCTTATCATCATTATGCACAGAGATAAAAATTTTATTGAAATTAAATCCAAGATAGTCTGTCATAAGTTCCAGTGCCCATTTACAAGCTTCTTTCTTGAAATAATCTCCGAAAGAGAAATTACCAAGCATTTCGAAAAGAGTAAGATGAGTAGAATCTCCAACTTCATCTATATCTGTAGTACGAAAACATTTTTGTGATGTAGCAATTCTTTTATTTGGAGGATCTGACTCTCCAGAAAAATACGACTTGAACTGAGCCATTCCAGAGTTTGTCAATAATAGTGTGGGATCATTCGATGGAATTAACGACGATGGGGGGTGTACCAGATGATTTTTAGATTCGAAAAAATCTAAAAATAATTTTCTTATCTCATTAGAATTTAAAGTATCCATTTGTACAATTCCCGCAAGGATGTCTTTGTCATTGCGTTAAATGATATTGTCCTTGTCCCAAATTGTAGCAAATTCACCTTGTTGACCTGTAATTAAGGAATAGAGTTCGTTATTTTTAGATTTCTCTAATAGTTCTTTTTCTTCGGATGAAAGAGAGATCAATTGTTTAACCATATCTTCAATCATTGAACCAGAAACTGTTTCTCCATAAATTGCCATCACTGCTTGAGAGAGTTCAGAATTTGAAAAGTTTAAAACTTGCCCAGAGAAAAAGAATATTGAAATGGAATCTTGGGAAATTGATTTGCCGATCTTGTCATTCAATGCTTCCAATATCGAACTGATAGTTGCTTCTCTCACTATGTTTTCTACTTTCTCTGGGATTCCATTTCCGCTTAATGGATGGAAATTATTTGATCTAATTTCACCATTAATCTTAGCTTCAACAGAGCTGTAGAAATGTTCCCCAAAGATAAAGTCTGAGTCGAGAGCAAATTCTGTATTGGATTCAGACTGACTGCTTAGTAAAAGGACCTTATGAGCATTAGGAAAAACACATAGAATCATATCTGGGGCGTCATTTTCTGTATTTGGCGACATTTTTATGTAAGTGATTATATAATTTTGTCCGGACTCAGAGTATAAACTAGCACAAAGAAAAATAAAACCTTGGATGAAAGATCATACAGAAGAGAGGAGCATCCTCCCTATTGTACTTGTGTTAAATGCTCTGACGACAAGGAGAAGTCATTCTCTAAAAAGATAAAAAAAACTTTGCAGACTAAGCTTTTTATAGATTTGAGGACAACCGTCAAAATTATTGTAATTGTAATAGTCATATCTCTAGTAATTGGATTCTTTATTTAGAGAAGTATTTTATAAACTTTCATCTTGAATATACCCTTGTCGGCATAATTCCTCCCATAGCCCTTTGGGAATCTCTAGTTTTGACACTGCAATATTATCTTTCACTTCTTCTTTTGAGCTCATCCCTGGAACAACTGAAAATACTTGAGGATGACTTAGAACAAATTGCATTGATGCCGCCTTTAGTGAAACTTTGAATTCACTTGTTATCTTCTCAATTGATCTAGCCTTTTTTATCATTATCATAGGGGCTATTTCATAGTTATATGACACTGGTGTGTTTAAATTCCTAGCGAGAATCCCACTATTGTAGGGTCCTCCAATGATTACTTTAACGTTTTTTTCACGACACTGATTCATGAATCTAGATGAAGACGAATTTTCAAGTAATGTATATCGTCCAGCTAATAATACCTTGTCAATTGGCACTTGCTCTATGAATCTGCTGGGCATCTCCCACTCATTCATTCCGCACCCAATCGATCGAATAATTTTTTCTTCTTTCATTTTTAACATTGCAGGAAAGGCATGCCTTAAAGCGTCTTTTTCTTTATTTGCCCAATCTGGGTCATGTAGAAGTAATGTATCTAAGTAATCTACTCCCAGCCTCTTAAGTGATTCATCTACAGACCGTCGTATCCCACTTTCTGAATAGTCGAATACTGCTTCAACTTTGCCTTCTTCAATTTCTTTTTTGCTAACTGAATGAGTAAGATTTCCAGGTTTTATTAATAATCTTCCACACTTTGTTGTTAAATTATAATCACTCCGATTTAAATTTTTAAGAGCTTCTCCGTACCAAAGCTCACTTTTACCTAAGCCGTAAAATGGAGCAGTATCAAAAATTCTTATCCCTAAATTGAAAGCATGTGTAATAATTTTGATACTGTTTTCTTTATCTACGCCACCGAATATGCCGTCAGCTAGTAAATTTCCGAAAGTAGCACCTCCCAAACCTAATTTTTTGGTATATTCTACTTTTGAAAATCTGTTATTCATAGGTTTGCTATAATAGCATTTGTACATTCTTTTGTGGAACAAGTCCCTCCAAGGTCTGCTGTAAAATTCTTGCCTGATTTTAAAGTTTCTTTTACTGCATTTCTAATGCTCATTGCGGCATTAGTTGCTTGAACACNTCCAAGATGCGATAACATCATTGCTCCTGTCAANATTTGTGCTANAGGGTTNGCTTTATTCTCTCCAGCNATATCNGGAGCACTCCCNTGNGTTGGCTCAAACATTGAAGGNTTAGATTNATCAAAAGCNATATTCCCNCTGGATGCAAGACCTAAGCCACCGGTAATCATCGCCGCNATATCTGTTAATATGTCACCAAATAAGTTACTGGCTACTACTACGTCGAATTCTTCTGGCCTCCTAATGAAGTCCATACATGCAGCATCGATTAATAAGGATTCTGTTTCTACTTTAGGAAATTTTAACGATACATATTCAAACACTTCATCCCAAAGAACCATGGAGTAACCTTGAGCATTTGATTTGGTAATCGAAGTAAGTTTTCTTCCGCGATCCATTGCTAACTTGAAAGCGTACTCTATTACCCTTTCCGTTCCTTTTCTTGTAAAGACTGCTGTTTGGATAGCGATCTCATCAGGAAATCCTTTATATTGAAAACCTCCTACGTTAGCATACTCACCCTCAGTATTCTCTCGTATAACAACTAAATCTATTGCATTAACTTCAAGATTTTTTAAAGGAGAAGAAACGCCNTCGAATAATACAGAAGGCCTTAAACATACAAATTGATCAAATTGCCTTCTAATAGGTAATAACAACCCATTTAAGGTTATGTGATCTTGAATTTTTGGGTGGCCCACTGCCCCGAGAAATATAGCGTCAAACGGTTGTAGCATTTCTAGTCCATCATCTGGCATCATTCTATTATTCTTGAAATAATAATCTGAACCCCAATCAAATTGTGTATATTCAAGGGCGAAGCCGAATTTGTTTGATGCGATATCTAATACTCTTAGAGCTTCAGTCACTACTTCTTGCCCGATTCCGTCTCCCGGCAAAACTGCTAATTGATATTTCGTTTCATTCATTCTCTATTACCCTCCGATAATTTTTTTAACACTAAGGCTACTGCAGATATATCTGGTTCATTTATTGCTAATTTGTTTGTTTCTTTAAAAAGTTCATATGATAGCTCAGTAAGTGGTAATTTTAAGTTTAGTTCGTTTTTTAAATCTAAAATAATTCTTAAATCTTTTACAATATTTCGTGTGGGCGCAGATGAATCACTGAATTTTTCTCTTATATATATTGGACCATTCCTTTCAACCATTCTACTGTTTCCAAAACTAGTTGAGAGGACCTTGATCACCGATTTAAGGTCAATTCCTCCTTTATCAGCAAATATCATTGCTTCCATTGCTGCTACACTGTTAACTGATGTTAGAAGTTGATTTACTAATTTCATTGAAGTTCCTGTCCCTGACCCGCCCATATGGACAACCGTTGTACCCATTTTTTCAAGAACTGGTTTTGCTTTGTTAAATGCAATGCCATCACCTCCACACATAATGGTCAATGTTCCTTCCTTTGCCCCAACAGGTCCTCCGCTTATTGGCGCATCTATGAAATAAACATTCTTTTCTAAAGATTTTTTCCAAATTATTTTTGACGTTTCGACATCGACTGTGCTGTGATCAATAATTATGGACCCAGGTTCTATGCTAGATAATAACCCACGATCTCCTAAAAAAACTTCGAGGGATGTTTCAATATCTGGGAGGCAAGCTAGAACTAGTTCAGATTCTTTTGCCAAAGAAGCTACATTTGCTGAAGCACGTGCACCTTTGGTTACAAAGTCATCAATTTTACTCTTTGTTCTTGTAAATACCGTCAGATCAGTCCCCTTCAGGAGTAGATTTTGTGCCATGCCAGTACCCATGTTGCCAAGTCCAATAAATCCAATCTTTTCCATAAAACCTCCTTTTTATGAATTTTAGCCTAAAATTATGATATTTTATTTATTGATGTTAAAACAAATTTATTAATGAAGAAGTACTCCTTAGAAATACTCCCGAAACAAGTATCAAATATTGGTAAGCTTAATACTGACTTTTTCGCTGACGTGTATATTACTCATATTCCTGGTTCTTCTTTAGATGACTTAGTTAGTGCAGCGAGTACAATATTAGATGCTGGTTTTAATCCTATTCCTCATATACCAGCAAGATCTTTTCCTAGTGCCAACGTGTTGAAAAATACCTTAACTACCTTGAAAAGAATTGGAGTCAAAGACTTATTAACTATAGGAGGTAGCATAAAGTCTCCTGAGGGACCTTATGACTCTACTATTTCTATGTATCGGTCAGGTGTATTTGATCAACTAGAATTTGAGCAATTGAGAATTGCAGGACACCCTGAGGGAAACCCTGATGATAGTACGCCTCTGAAGTCACTTGAAGGGAAGTTGACTTGGCTCAGAGATAATGCGATTTCTACTGCAATTGTTACTCAATTCTGCTTTTCTCACGAGATTACCAATAGATGGATATCCCATATAAAAAATATCTTAGAAAAACTATTCATAACTGATGTCGAGATACATATAGGCGTCGCTGGACCTGCAAAAATAACGACGTTAATTAAATATGCAAAACTTTGTGGGGTGTCAGCTTCTGCAGAATTTTTGAAGAAGCAAGGCTTGGATTTAGCAAAAGTAGTAAAACTTTCTCCGAGCAAAATTATCGATCAATTAAATGGTCACGACCAAATACACTTTTTTCCCTTTGGTGGCTTAGAAGAAGTGTCTAGTTGGATATCTGAACAAATTTCATCCACAGAAGGAGCAGAACTTTGAATCAAAGATTTACTGTAATTGGAGAAAATATTCATGCAACCAGAGTTCTTCGTTTAAATGGTAAGCGTATAGAAAATAATGAGAAAGGTGTGCAGTCAGTCAAATATTTTAAAGATGGAAAAATAAAATATATGACTATTCCTCAAGAAATGAAGGAGGCCCAGCCTTATAAACAAGGACAAGCAAAACATTTCATGATTGCCATCTGGAAAGGTATATTTGGTAATTCTATAGATCAAGAAGAATCTATTGCTTACATCAAAAATGAAGTATATAGGCAAGAAAAGGCCGGAGCCAATTTCTTGGATCTCAACGTTGATGAAATGTCTCATAAGCTAGAAATTCAGATTCAGTCGATGAAGTGGTTAGTAAGAGTTGTTGAAAATTGTGCGTCTGTACCTCCGAGTATCGACTCTTCCAGTTCAGAAATTATAAAAGCCGGACTTGAGAAATATTCAGGAATACAAGGAAGACCTCTTGTTAATTCTGTTGCTCTAGAAAGAATTGAGACATTTGACCTTGTAAAACAATTCGATACCCACGTGATACTGACAGGAGCTAGCATAGATGG
>PACM01000019.1 GCA_002700125.1 Dehalococcoidia bacterium | reverse complement strand
AGCAGCACCAGCAGCACCNGCAGCACCGAGNAGCACCAGCAGCACCGTCAGGTGGAGCAGGTCCTGGTGGACCTATGTAAATCAGTTGAATATTAAATTCGTGGAATTAAGGTTTGTATAAATGAAAGCTTTAATTCCACGAGTAAATTCAATAAAAGAAATACTTTCAATAGACTACAGATCTCTTGCTCTTTTTAGATTTGGCTTGGCAGCAGTTAGTCTCTATGACTTGATTATTGCTTGGCCTTCACTGAGAACTTTTTATTCCGATTGGGGCATTCTACCTAGAAGCGAATTATTTTCTAGCTCTAGTTGGAGTTATTACTATCTTTCAATCTACAACATAAGTGGAGTGCCATTTGTTCTTAACATTTTATTCGTTATTCATTTATTAGTGACTCTTATGCTACTTTTTGGGTTCCGCACCAGAACTGCAACCATCTTAACTTGGTTTTTTACTATTTCCTTAATCGCCAGAAATCCTATGGTAGTGACTGGCGGTTATGTTATTTTCAGATTGGCTCTTTTTTGGGCTATATTTCTTCCACTCGGAGCTAAATGGTCGATTGACAGCGCTCTAAATAATGTATGTGAAGAACCTAGAAAAGTTCCTCAAGACAATTTCTTTTCAATTGCAACCGTTGGAATTATAGTTCAGGTTTTATCAACTTATATTTTTGCTGGCCTCCACAAAAATGATCCAATATGGGATAAAGACTTTTCTGGGATTTATTATTCNTTGCAGATAGACCAGTTTGCTACTGTTCTAGGAAAATTTTTACTAGATTTTCCTAATTTTCTACAAATCGTAACTGNCTACACAGTTTATCTTCAAAGATACGGAATTTTGTTGTTTTTAATTCCAATAAAGAACAATTACTTTAAGTTATTAGGTATTTTCCTTTTTTGTTTTTTTCATNTGGGATTGAACCTAACCATGAATATAGGATGGTTTCAGATAATAGCTATGGTAATGTTGTCGATTTTTATACCTTCTCAATTCTGGAACTCCTTGCTNGCAAAACTTACTTCTAGAAAACGNAGNGGNCTCAAAATTTANTATGACGATGATTGTTCTTTCTGCAAGAGAACAGTATTTATCATAAGTACCTTTTTTTTAGTTCCTTCAACACAAGTTATTCCATCTCATAGGGATGAGAAAATTAATAAAATGATGGATAAAGAGAATTCTTGGATTGTCAAAGACTATAGAGGGAAAATTAGGTTGAAGTTTGATGGATTGATGTATGTTTTTAGTATGTCNCCAATTATTTTTCCTATAAAATATCTTGGCAAATGGAAAGATTTTAATAATTTTGGAGATCGAGCATACTCTTTCGTTGCAAATCGCAGACCTTTCTTTTCTCGTGCTACTGACTTTCTACGCTTTAGACCTATNAACCCTGGAACTCCTTGGCCAATAGTTCTTCACACAATATCTGTATTAGCAATTTTTTATTGTTTGATGTGGAACATTACTTCATTTGATAGGTGGCAACCTGAAGAAGAGAAAGATAATTTAACAGTTCCACAGTCNATATTCTGGATAGGGCCAACCCTCCAAATAAACCAATATTGGGGACTTTTTGCACCTTTTCCAATGAAGGAGGACGGGTGGCTCGTTATATCCGCTATTTCTAAAGGNGGTAAATATTTTGACCTATATACTGGAGATGAACTTACTTGGGAGAAACCCAAGAGCATCACTAAAACCTTTCCAAACGATCGTTGGAGAAAATATTTAATGAATCTATGGTTGAAGCAGTTCGAAGACCACCGTGTTCACTATGGTCGCTTTTTATGCAGAGAATGGAATGCTAGCCATCACGGAGACGAACAAGTAGATAAATTTGATATCTACTACATGCTTGAAGAAACCCCACCTCCTGGAGAAAGTATGCTTGAGCTAAAATCTGCATTATTACATCAACACAATTGTTTTCCTCCAGAAGCCNCTGAATAGAAAATTTAAATAATGCTACTAAAGTAGGGCAGTANATTATTTAAAAAGTTAAGAGAGATTTCACAAGTAAATAAAAAACACTTGTTAAACTGAATTCAACGATTAGACGGTCCGTAAAACAAATTTAGTACCTTTGGTCTATCTTTTATATAAGTCGANTTATTTCTATTTTTCTTAATAATGACCTTGTTTCAGATTAAATTATTAATTATCAGAATATTATTTATATAATTATTGTAATAAGTCGTAATAAAATTAGTTGTATTTGAACTTGTAAATATATTAATATTATATAAATATAAAATAAATAAAAGATAAATATATTATAAATATTATATTAATTTTGACATATTTTTAAATAAACATTAAATTATTGTTCATTATTTAATAAAAGTGAGTTAAAGATGCCTGAAGTAAGAAAATCTAAAAAGATGCTACAAGTTGAAAAAAGGTATAAAAGGTCCCTTGAAAGACTTTTGCCTGAGCTGATTAACGATTATGGACTTACATCTACTGCATCTGAGTTGGGAATTGGTAAAGCATTATTGGGTTACTGGTTACTTAAATTGCAGATCAGAGTAGTTAGGATTGCTTTAGCTCCTAATCAGAAGGTAGAAATAACTACTGAGGGTGATTAAGGCTGTTGATCATAGCATTAGCCAAAAAACCTGCTCCAAAACCATTATCTATGTTTACTACGCCTATTCCTGGACTGCAGCTGTTAAGCATACTAAGCAAAGCAGATAAGCCCTCCATATTACTTCCATAGCCTACGCTTGTAGGAACAGCAATTACAGGGCTTGCTGTAAGTCCACTAACTACGCTGGGTAATGCACCTTCCATTCCAGCAACGGTTATAATTATTTTTGCATTTCTTATTTTTTCTAAGTTATTTATGATTCTTGATAAACCTGCTATGCCTACGTCAAATACACGTTCAGCTTTTATTCCCATACATTCTGCAGTAAATGCTGCCTCTTCTGCTACAGGGATGTCAGTTGTGCCAGCACATAATACTAAGAGGCCATGATTTTTAGGTTCTTCATAACTCTTAGACCTAAAAGCCATATTTGCTACATCATTAATTTGGATATCGGGAAATTCTTGTGCCAAAGTATGGTTTACTTCTNGATTTGATTTGGTAATGAGTACTTTAGAGGATATTTCAAATATTTTTTTTGATAATTCAATCACTTGGTCTGAAGACTTACCCGCGGCATAAATCACTTCAGGAAAATTTTTGAAAAACATTCTATTGTGATCTATAGTGGCGTAACTTAAGGATTCAGNAAGATTATTATTGAGGAGTGATTCAGCTTCTTCTAAGCTAATTCTATTAGAAGTGAGGTCTTTTAAAATATTTTTTATTGGACTAATTTCTTGGTGCATATTTCCAAAAATTGAGTATTAATATCTACGGGGATATTGTTATATTTATTTCTAGTATAATACTAGTTGTGTAAGGTTTAAAATTAGTATAGTTTAGTTTGATGGAATTTAGTTGTTTACAAGATAATCTCAGCAAAGGTTTGGCTAATGTCAGTAGGGCCGTTGCCCAGAGAGCCCCTCTTCCTATTACTCAAAATGTGTTAATCGAAACTGAAGATTCAAAAATCAAAATTACAGCCACTAATCTAGAAATAGCTATTAGCACTTGGATATCTGGAACTGTTTCAACAACAGGCTCCCTTACAATACCAGCAAGAATGTTTACCGATTTCATTAACTCTCTTCCTTCTGGTGAACAAGTAGAAATTAAAAAGGTCAAAGACAAGGCTGGTGTAGAAATTAAGTGTAATTCGTATAAAGGAAGGATATCTGGAACTGATTCAGAAGAATTTCCACCAATACCTGAAGCAACTGAAGACCCACCAATTTCTGTATCAGCTGTAAGCCTCAAAAAAAGTTTAAGACGCGTTGCTCTCGTTGCAGCAACAGATGATTCTAGGCCTGTTTTGATGGGAGTCAAGGTTGAAATTGCAGAGAACAATATTACTCTTGCTGCTGCCGACGGATTCAGGTTAGCAGTTGATAAAGTTGAAACATTTGATTCCCCAGACGTGAAATCTTCAGCGATAGTACCTGGTAAAACTATGCTTGAAGTAGAAAGATTAATAGACGAGTCGAGCAAAGAAAATATTCAGATTGCAATAACTGACTCTTCTAATCAAATTTTATTTATAATGGACAATGTTCAAGTAGTGTCACAATTGATACAAGGACAATTTCCTGATTACGAGAAACTTATTCCTAACTCCTCTACCACTCAGACCTATGTTGATAGGAAGAAGTTCTTGGAGTCTGTTCGTGCTGCTTCAATTTTTGCACGAGATGGTAGTGGAATAATTAAGTTGGTCATAGATAATGGATCGAAAAAAATAAGTGTTTTATCTAACGCTGAAGAAATAGGGGACTTAGAAAATGATATCGATGCCGATATTCACGGCGAAGAATCTAAAGTGGCTTTTAACAGTCGATTCCTTCAAGATGTTGTTTCAGCTCTAGATGCGGATATTATAAGACTAGATACGTCTTCACCTTCAAGCCCTGGTGTTTTTACTGAAAAATCCGATGGTGACTCTGGGGGTAGTACTACTTATAGGCACGTCATAATGCCTATGTTCGTCCAGTGGTAAGTTTCTTTAATCTAGAAATTTCTTTCTTCAATCTAACAGTCCCTAAACTTAAAGGGTCTGCGATATTCATAAAAGGGTAGCCTGCCTTAATCCACTTTTCACAATACAAAGGGTCAAGAAATGTCGATCCAAGAATTTTCCCAGCTTTGTTAGCTTTTTCAACGACATTTTCCATAATTTCTACAATTTTCTCGTTATGTATATCTCCGTGAATGCCCATGGATGCAGATAAATCGGTTGGACCTACGATTAAAATATCATACCCATCAACAGATAAAATTTCATCTATGTTACTCAAAGATTCTAAGCTCTCCATTTGTAAAA
This sequence comes from Dehalococcoidia bacterium, assembly GCA_002700125.1. Lineage (GTDB taxonomy): Bacteria > Chloroflexota > Dehalococcoidia > Lucifugimonadales > Lucifugimonadaceae. The sequence goes on along the minus strand of PACM01000019.1, from coordinate 12,566 downwards.
GGAGTAGATTTTCGTTCTTATCTTTATCAAAGACATCTTGTAGATTTAATCCAACATACCCTGCAAACCACGGAGCCACACCCCTTTCACCCACAGGTGGGTATCGTGCATACTTTACAGCCTGCTCAGCTTCGCTGGCTGAATCAACTTGAGGCACCATTACCCCATACGCTCCTATGTCATATGCTCTTTTGATAAGATCAGGTTCATTCCATCCAACCCTTACAATCGGCATAATACCTTGATTTCTAGCTTCAACTGTAATTGGAGCTATTGATTCAAATGACCAAGGTGAGTGCTCTAAGCAAATCCAAAGCCAGTCAGGTTCACATTGAAAAATTCTTCGTGCTACGAATTGATCAGTACTGAAAATTCCAGCTCCTATTAAAGGTCTTTTTTGCTTAAAAATCTCTTTCATTTCATCTCATCATAAATCAAAATTTCAATTAATAAAAACCTTGTTATACATTCAGTTCGAGCGCATCTTAAAAATTACATTAAATTTACAGNCTAATTTGAACACAAAAAACGCTTTTATAATTTCTTGAATTGAAACTTATAAGAGCGTTAATAAATTATAAAAAAGTAACTCNAATATATTTATATTTACTTANTAAAAATACTAGAAAATATAATATTATTTAAATTTGATATCNACTTTTTTTACTTACCTAAAGATACTAATTTTAATAATAATTTGACATACATAATTTAACTCGCTATCCTAGCCTATGGCGTAACGCCGTTAATAACGCCGTTAACTAAAGTTTAATAGGAGTTAGTTTGCCAAAAATAGGAAAGCTTGAAATNCCCGATTTAACACTAAAAAAATGTTTAGAGGTGGTTGAAGTCATAAATAGNCAAAAAGGCGCTATGATTGANCGTGAGAACCTCTCAGTACTATTAGGAATGAGTTCACGTGGTGGTCAATATTCTAAATTAATTAAATCTTGTAAAAGTTGGGGTCTTATTGAAGGCAGAGACAGTTATCATATAACTTCTCTCGGTCTTAAAACCCTCAATCCACTTAATAGTTCTGAATCAATAAGAAATAAAAAAGAACTTATTCTTAATATAAATTTCTTCAACCAACTATATTCAAAATATCCTAATGTTAAACCTAATGATACGTCCCTTCTTCAAACAATTGAGGAAATCGCTGATATTGATCGCTTTATATCACTAAAATATGAAAAATTAATCAGAAGGCTATTGAGCGAGATTGATCCTATTATACAGACTATGACTGATGAATTTGTTACAGANAATCCAAGTGTTCCTTCAAGGATAGTACNTGAGAACGAATCAAGGCCAATTTTAATTGAATCGCGCAGTTTAGAGTCAGTTGATCCTGGTGCTATAAGGATCATATCGTCTGGAGTTGATGTTTTATTTCAGTTCAATGACGAAGGAATTAATTCTGCTGTTTCGCTTTTGAATAGCCTCAAAAACTCGTATATCAACTAATTAAAAGCGTTTTTTATCTGTCTGGCGTCAATTATAGATATTCCATGCAGTGCATACAATTCGTCAACGCTGGAATTTCTTATTTTTTCTACTGATCCAAAGTGATTGATTAGTATTTTCTTTTTTTTGAGCCCTATTCCTTTTACATCGTCTAATGCAGACACTAACATTCCAGCTGATCTCTTTGTNCTGTGATATTTAATAGCAAATCGGTGNGCTTCATCNCTNATCCTNTGCAGCAGGAATTTACCTTGAGAGTNATTTTCTAGNACAATGGACTCAAAGTTATTAGGCATAAAAATCTCTTCTCTTTTTTTTGCTATACTCGCTATTTCAATGTCAGTTAAACCTAGTTCAAGAAGGACTCCATGGGTCGCACTCAATTGGCCCTTGCCGCCGTCAACTAATAAAAGGTCTGGATAACCTTTCCTTTCAGATTCTAAAAGTTTAGCGCACCTTCTTCTAAATATTTCTTCNAAAGCAGCAAAATCATCATTTTTATTTGAAGTTTTTATTTGAAATTTTCTGTATTCAGATTTTTTTGGGTTCCCTCCCTCAAATACAACCATGCTGCCCACAATAGATGTACCTTGTATATGAGAAATATCGTAACATTCTATTCTGTTAGGTTTTTTGGACAAGTTGAGCTGTTCTTGTAGGTTATCTAAGGCAAGATCCGCGGATTTCATCTCAACTTCAATTTTTCTCTCTCGATATTGAACCCATTGAATTATATTCCGGCTTAGGAATTTCAAAATTTCTTTTTTTGCACCTCTGTTGGGTTTTGTAATTTTGGCTTTACGCCCAATTTTTGAACTTAAAAAGTCATTTAAACCTTCTAAATCTTCTGGTATATATGAACATATCAATTCAGACGGCATGTTGAAATTATTACTGTAAAATTTTTTCAAAAATGAGGAAATTATTGATCTNTTATCATGAAATTCTTGAACTTCCATTTCGAAGTGTTCTCGCCCTTTTATTTTTCCTTGTCTTACCATCAGGATGTCCACCCAGGTTTCATATTTGTTTGAAGCCACATCTATAGCGTCAACATTTATATTTCTTGATGTAATCATCGTTTGTTTTTCGAAGAGAGATTGTATTGCATTTATGTTGTCTCGTATTGATGTCGCTTGTTCAAATTTTTCTGATTCGGAGGCCTCCCACATTGATTTTTTTAAGCCTTTTATAGTGGATTTAGTGTCACCTTCTAGAAATGCAATAGCTTGATTTATAACTGCTGAATATTCTTCTAAAGAAGCTTCACCAGAACAAGGTGCTATGCATCTATTAATATGAAACTCTAAGCATGGTTTTGGATCTTTTCCTGTTATTGCTTTTGTGCAACTGCGGTATGGGAAAAGCTTATTTAAGAGATTTAGGGTTTTTCTGACATTCGAAGCACTTGCATATGGACCAAAATATCGAGCCCCATCGTTTTGTACATTCCTAGTTATATAAACTTGGGGATATTTCTCATTGACATCTATTTTAATGTAAGGGAAAGATTTGTCGTCCTTCAGCCGTATGTTCAGCTTAGGCTTGTATTTTTTAACTAAGCTGTCTTCTAATAGTAGGGCATCTTGTTCGCTATTTGTAACTATAAAATCTATAGACTTAATTTCTTCCTTAATTCTTGTAGCTCTAAGTTCTTTTGAGTTGAAATAAGATATTACTCTTGAACGTATGAACTTTGCTTTACCGATGTAGATTACTTGTTTTTCATCATTGGAGAATAGATAAACTCCAGTTTCTTCTGGGAGGACTTTTGACAATTCTTTAGGATCAATATCCTTGGATTCAAGTTTAACTGTTTCTTTTTGGCTCAACTTTTTAGCTAATGATGAACGAAAGTACCACAAGCAGAAGTATCAAGAATATGCTAATAATTCCTATGTTTATAAGTTCTTTGGGTAAACTATCAAAGCGTAAGGTTGATTGTAAATTTGTAACATTGGGCATGATAACTGACGAAGGATCTTTGACTTCACTAATTTTTTCTGATGAACTTTCATTTTGATCCATAGTTCTTTCAGTAGCCAAAAGAGTGTTTCTAAAACTACTCTTGGATCTTTTTTTATGTTTTTTACTTGAAGTCTGGGCAAACTTCTTAGATGTTTTTTTTGACATTTTTAAATCCTTAAATTGCTCTTGGCCAAGGCAAGAACTACTTCTGAACAGGTTTCAACTTCCAAAGCGGACGTATTTAGGACGCTATGATACATGCTCATATCATCAAAATCCAATCCGAATGCTTTAATGTAATATTCATTTTGGGCATGATCAGCGTGTTTCAGTATTTCTTCTGCTTCATCATTTGAAGTGACGTTATGTATATCTTTAGCAATCTCTATCCTGCGCTCAAAGTTGCTTATGAAAAAGATTCTTAATGTATTGTCCTGATCTTTTAGTATTGCTGAGGCTCCTCTGCTGATGATTAAAACTTTGCCCAACTGAGATATGTCATAAATTACTTCTTTGGTCGCTTTTATCATTCTGTTATAGTCGATATCTTCCGGATTTTTTACAATAGTTTCATCTAGTTCGTTGTATTCTTTAGACATCACTGTTTCGATTCCGGGACCAAAGTAAGGATCGCCACCCATACCGATAGCAGAAGAGTTATTTAATATTTGGGTTATGCCATTAGCAAAAATAGCTGCTATAGAAGGCTTTTTATCTTGCCGTTTCGATACTGCTTCTACAGTAGATCCAACTTTTTTTGCAATATCAGCTAAGATAATCCGATCGATATAATCGAACCCAAGTTTTCTAGCTACAATTTTTCCTATGTCTCTTTGTCCGGAGCAGTGTCTGCCTTCAAAAGCTATGGTTGGCATATTACCTCTTTAATAAAATCATGTTCATTTTAACATTATGGTTCTTTTTTTCTATTTTCAGGCTCTTGGGTGGGCTGAAAGGAACTCTTTTTTTACCCAATCACTATCAAGCAAAGTATATATCTGGGTTGTTGATAAGCTTGAATGACCAAGAAATTCTTGCACTTGCCTTAAGTTTGCCCCACCTTTCAAGAGATGGGTCGCAAAAGTGTGCCTCAATGTATGAGGAGTTACTTTTGAGTTAATTTTTGCCTTTTCTGTAACCCATTTCACAGAAGCCCAAGCAGATTGACGTGAAATTCTATTGCCAAATTTATTCAATAGGAGCGCAGGTTCGTTTGATGAATCTTTCTTCATTAAACTTCTTTCATTTTGTATGTAGTCATCAATAGCCCATAAGCAAGTTTCATTCACTGGTATCTGTCGTTGTTTGTTGCCTTTCCCAGTACACTTAATGATTTTGTCTTCAAAATTAATGTTGTGAATATCCAAAGACACGAGTTCTGTAATTCTTAGGCCGCAACCATAGAGTATTTCAAAAATTACCCTATCTCTTCTATGATTCAGGTGTTCAGCTGATTCTAATAATCCAAAAATTGAGTTCATCTCTTTTGAAGTTAGAGATTTTGGAAGAAGGTTTCTCCGGTCTGGTCGACTTATCGAATCCATAATATTCCTATCATAAAAACCTTCTTGAAGTAGAAATTTGAAAAATGCTTTCAAGCACGCAGTTTTTCTCGCTATGGTTGAGCTTCGGTAACCTCTTTTTCCTAGTTCTAGGATGTAATTTTCTAGCGCATTCTCATCTAAAAGGTATAGATTAAATTTTTTTTTCTTGATCCAGTTGGAAAATTGCATTAAATCATTATTGTAGGCATCAATAGTATTTGTACTATTACCTTTTTCTATTTTGTTAGAATCGATAAAATTTGTTATTGCTTTATCAATTCCTTGGTTTGCAAAAAATGCTTTCATGGTCAGATATTATTTTAAATTATGGTATCCAAAAAAAAAACATTTTTTGATTAGTTATTTATCCATTGACTAACGTATTTTGATTCAAATAAAATAAGCAAGATGATAACAATTCCATTTAATCCAATGATGTTCGAAATTGGCCCTTTTGCCATGAGCTGGCATGGNTTTTGGAGTTTTATCGGCATTTTAGTAGCAGTATATCTAGTTGCTAGATGGGCAAAACAGGATGGGATTAACTCTGATATCGCCTACGATGTTGCATTATGGGGGATATTGGGTGGAATTATTGGTGCGAGACTCATGCACGTTCTGGATTTTTCTAGCTATTATTTAGCTAACCCAGCCAAGATATTTGCAATTTGGCAGGGGGGTATAGGATTCCTGGGGTCTATGATTGGTGGCATACTATTTGGTGGCGTTTACGCAAAGATTAAAAATTATCCTGTGGGTAAAATAGCAGATTATGCTGCCCCAGCGATGGCAATAGCTCATATTATTGGAAGGTTGGGGGATATATGGAACGGAGAACATCTAAGCATGCCTACCAAGTTACCTTGGGGTTGGATTTTTTCCCACCCGGATTCCCCGGGACGCTTAGGAGCTGAGAGGCTTTTCGGGGACCCTGAAATTGCCGTTCATCCAGCTGTTGTATATGAAATGATNTGGAATTCTTGTACGGTTCTGTTTTTGNTTATNTCTAGAGGTAAATTCAAACTTGATGGAAGTCTTTGGGTCATATATATGTTCTTATACTCTATAGGAAGGTTTGCTATTCAGTTTCTAAGAATTGATGACGTCAAATTCACNCTAGGTGGAATCAGTTTTCAAGAAGGTCATATCGTAACCTTTATAATATTTTTGATTACGCTTCTCATAATGATTTTCTATCTAAGACCTAGTACCGGAGAATCTATAGATCAGAAAAAGCCGACTTCAGGTAGAAAGAAAAAGGCTCAATTGCGGACATGATTCTAAATTTTCTTAAATATTAAAGAAGCGTTATGTCCTCCAAATCCTAGATTGTTTGACATCGCTATCTCTAAATCTANGCTNCTTGCNTCATTGGGTATGTAGTCAAGATCACAGTCCTCATCAGGAGTGCTGTAATTTATGGTAGGCGGAACAACTCCATCTGAAATAGACTGAACACATAAGACCGCTTCTACGCCTCCTGCTGCTCCCAGCAAGTGACCAGTCATTGATTTGGTAGAACTAATAGGAATTTTATTTGCATAATCATTAAAAACTGATTTCATTGAGAGGGTTTCAAACTTGTCATTTAGTGGAGTAGAGGTTCCGTGAGCGTTTACGTAATCAACTGCGTCGTATGAAATTTCTGCATCGGACAGAGCAATATTCATTGCTCTTGCTGCACCTTCTCCTCCAGGTGATGGCTGTGTAATATGAAATGCGTCGCTNGTTGCGCCGTANCCNATTACTTCTGCTAAAATGTTTGCATTTCTGNNATCTGCGTGCTNAAAACTCTCTAAAAATAGTAANCCTGCCCCTTCNCCTAAGATAAANCCATCTCTATCTTTGTCAAANGGCCTNCAAGCTGTTTTAGGATCAGGGTTGGTAGATAANGCTCTACATGCAAAAAANCCTGCCANTGCNATAGGGCATANGGCAGCTTCAGCTCCACCAGCAATGGCCATATCNATATCACCGTTTTTTATGAGATTGTATGCCATTCCAATCGAATCTGAACCAGTTGCACATGCAGTGACTGGGGAGAAATTCACCCCTTTTGCACCTAATTTCATAGAGACATTTCCGGAGGCCATGTCTGGCAACATCATAGGAATCAAAAATGGAGAAACTTTCGTCGCACCTTTTTCCGCCAACACATCATATTGTTCAGATAGTGTTACTATTCCGCCAACCCCACTACCGATAATGGATGAAAATCTGGTTGCATCTTCGCTGGCTAAGTCCACTCCTGACTGCTCAAGTGCCTCTAGAGCGCTGACGCATGCAAACTGAGAAAATCGATCAAGACGACGGGCATCTTTTTTACCTAGCATTTCGGCTGGGTCAAAGCCCATTACTTCAGCTGCGATTTTTATTGGAGATTGATCTACGTTAAAAGAGGTTATTTGAGAAATACCTAATCTTCCATCCTTAATTGCAGCCCAGGATTCGTTAGTGTTCAATCCTAATGGTGTTATTGATCCAGTGCCAGTTACAACAACTCTGTTAGCCATGCTTTAAACCTCCTTGAGATGGTAACATGTTATTCCTATTATTAACCCGAATCAATTGGGCTATAAGTATGAATAAATTAAAAGTAGAAATTCAAACCCACGGATGTAAGTTGAATATTGCAGATAGCCAGAGCGCTGCAAAATCTTTTTATGANTCTGGGCACACGGTTTTAGAACCAAAAAATAGATCTGCACCAGATGTTTTTATACTTAATTCTTGTACAGTGACGCATGTAGCAGATTCAAAAGCTCGACAAGCTATCAGGAAAGCGAGACGGGATCATCCGAATGCACTAATTGTTATGACCGGTTGCTATGCGGAGCGAGAAAAGACAACAATCGAAAAGATGGAAGAAGTAGATTTAGTAGTTCCCAACACGCAAAAGGGCAGTTTGGTTGAAAAGGTATTGTCGAGCTTGAGTTTTGAAGAAAGACTGACAAACGTTGATATAAAAGAATATCCTCTTATTGGAAGATCTCGGGCAAGTATTAAAATTCAAGAAGGTTGTGATCAGGTCTGCTCTTATTGCATTATCCCATCTGTTAGAGGCAGAGAGCGCAGCATAGAACCAAATAAGATCATTGATCAGATAAATGAATTTTATAAGTTTGGAATAAAGGAAGTTGTTCTGACAGGAACTCAGCTTGGGAATTATGGCTTTGACTTAGATCAAGTAAACCTAGAGGTTCTTTTGAAGAGCATTTTAGATGAGACACTGATTCCAAGAATTAGAGTGAGCTCCCTCCAACCAAAAGAAATTACTCCGTCTATCTTGCAACTTTGGACTAAAGAAGGCCTTCAGAGACTTTGCCCTCATTTTCATATACCGCTTCAGAGTGGCAGTGACCATGTATTAAAGAGAATGCGAAGAAAATATAACAGTAATGAATTCCTAAATATTGTTGGAAGAGTTAGAGATATGATTCCCGATGTTTCAATAACTTCAGATGTGATTGTTGGGTTTCCTGATGAAACTGAAACTGATTTCAATCAAACTTTATCAACGGTAGANGCTGCAAAATTTTCTGATGTGCACGTTTTTCCTTATTCAAAAAGACCAGGAACATCCTCTTTTTACTCAAAAGACTTCATAAGCGCAGGCAAAATTAAGGAAAGATCAAAAATCTTAAGATCCAAAGTCTCTTGTCTTTCNGAAATTGTAAAGAATTCCCTTATAGGCGAGGCGAGATCAATCTTATGGGAGGGTTCAAATAAGACCCACGGATTAACACAAGATTATTTTAAAGTCGAGAGAAGATTTTCTAATTTTCCGGAAGAAGATATTACAAATGAGAAGCTATTATCAGTAGATAATCAAGTCATNATTGTTTAATNGATNTATTTAGACTTCTACAGGCTTTAGATCTATTTTCCCTTNTCGNCTTTCTAGATATGCGGCATTCACACCGTAACCTCTGGAGAAAACCATCAGCGATCCTTCTTTTTCACACTTTTCGATTAACTCCTTCTTTTGATGCAATGTCTGCTCAGGTGCTCTGTCGAAAGCCGTTATAAAAGGCAAAGGAAGATGACTTGGAGTAGGAATTATGTCTCCTAGAAATATTACTCTTTCTCCACCTGCCTTAACTGTAACAATCATATGGCCAATACTTGGACCATCTAGAACGACTGTGTCTACGCCTGGAACGACTTCAACATCACCATCGATCAGTTCCAACTGGCCTCTTTCTTTCACCACTTCTAAGTGTTTTACAGCATTGCTGTATTTAGGAACAGCCCACTCGTTTGGATTGAATGCTTCATTCCATGCATCTCTTTGAATGAGATATTTTGCACGCGGGAAAGTAGGAATTATATTACCTTCTCTATCCATTTTTGTAGCGCCGCCACACTTTTCAAAGTGCAGGTGAGTCAAGATCACGTAATCGATATCTTTAGCACTGACGCTTTCTTTTCTTAAGTTAGTTAATAATTTACTTGAACTGTGCCCGTAGAATTCTTTTGTTATTTCTGGTTCTTTAGATCCAATGCCTGTGTCCACTAAAATATTAGCGTTCAGTGTTCTAATTAGCATGCAGTTCAAACCTAATCGAACTCGGTTCCTTCTGTCAGGCTTCATATTTCTTTCCCAAAGGGTTTTAGGAACTAAACCAAATACTGCTCCGCCATCCAGTAGGAATGTACCATCACTGACAATTCCAATGCTTACTTTTTCGTTTTTCATATTGCCTCCAAGAAAAATAAATATTTTATTAAATTGGTAAAAATATTATATTAATATAAAACTTTGTCAAATAATCAGTTGGAATGTTCCTAAAATAACTTAAACAAGATACCATTTAGGAGAGGGGTATATAAATGAATTTCGAAATATTAAAAGCGCCCAAAAGAGGAAACTCTTTATTGGTTGTGTTCTTATACAAAGATATTTCTTCTACTGACAATCCAGAAAANCCACCTCTTTCTGCACAATTTAATAGTGGGCAGTCTGATGACTTTCTTCGAAGGCTATTTAAAAGTGGGGAAATTTCTGGCAAAAAAGGAAATCAAACTTTAATTCATACAATGATGATTGATGATTTTAGTTACCGATCCCTTCATTTGGATAACTTAGTCAAACCTGAGAGAATTTTATTTTACGGCCTTGGTGACCCTGATAAAGTCTCATCTACATTGATTCGTGATTCGTTTGCATCTATATCTAAGAAGGTTGTTAATCTTAAACTAACTTCTTTTTCTGTAATTACCGAAACTATTCAAACAGTCTCCTCTGAAGATGCAGTAAGATCAGCAGCCGAAGGTACCATGTTGGGTTCCTATAGATTTTCCGAATTTAAGACTGAAGGAATTGAAGAGACAAAGTTAGAAAATGTTGAGTTTCTTGTAAATGACTCACAAGATGTCAGTAAGCTAGAAAGCCAATTATTTTCTACGAAAGTTTCTTGTGTCGCATCTCTGAAGGCGAGAGACTTGGTAAATCGACCTCCTAATTTAGTTAACCCCGAATATTTGAAAAATTTCAGCACTGATTTAGTAAATCACAGTAACAATCTGTCAATAGAAATTTTAGATAAGCCAGAATTAGAAAAACTACAAATGAGAGCTTTTTTGGGAGTCGCGCAAGGTAGCACAGCTGATCCTTTTGGAATTGTCATAAATTATGAAGGTGACCCAGAAAATAATAATAATAATATTTGGCTGATTGGAAAGGGCATAACTTTTGACTCAGGTGGATTGTCCCTTAAACCCCCTATGGCCATGACGACAATGAAGTCTGACATGTCTGGTGGAGCAGCAGTCATTACTGCAATGGAGGCAATTTCTGCACTAGGACCAAAGATTAATGTGACGGGACTTTGTTTAGCTACAGAAAATATGCCAGATGGAGGTGCTCAGAGGGTAGGAGATATTGTTGAGTCGATGAGCGGCAGAACTATAGAGATAGAAAATACGGATGCAGAAGGTAGGTTGACTCTTGCTGACGGAGTTGAATTTGCAAAACAACGGGGAGCTCAAAAGATAATAGATGTAGCTACACTTACAGGCGCTATGGTTATTTCTTTGGGCCACGGTTTAATCGGGGCATTCAGTAATAATCCGCCACTACTAGAAGCTGTTGTAAAGGCTGGTGAAGTTACTGGGGAAAAAATATGGCGAATGCCTTTGGATGAAACTTCCAAAAAACAGAATAGGTCAAAAGTTGCTGATATTAAGAATACAGGAGGCAGAGCGGCAGGGTCAGTTACAGCCGCCCATTTTATTGGCGAATTTGTAGGCAATACTCCCTGGGTTCATTTGGACATCGCTGGTACCGCAATGAATGATAGTGGTGGTGCTACTGGGTTTCCATGCAGAACATTAATTCAAGTCGTTCTAGATTTAAGCTAGATAAGTTATTAAAATTTCTCATTCTCTGATAAATTCAATATTTGTCATATGGTGGGCGTGGTGTAGCAGGTTAACACGTCAGGTTGTGGCCCTGAAGATCGAGGGTTCGAATCCCTCCGCTCACCCCATTGAATATGCGCCCGTAGCTCAGCTGGACAGAGCATCTCGCTTCGAACGAGAGGGTCGCGGGTTCGAATCCTGCCGGGCGTGCCAATCTTTTTAGGTTTAAAATGGAAAACATCCTTGTCTAATCTTTCAGGATTGTCATATTCGTCAAGTTCTCTATCTTCTGGAACTCTTTGCTCAACAACAAATACTTTTTTTCTTAATTCCAGTGATTTATCAAGACTAGCTTTATCTCTTACTCTAGAAAAAATAATCATTACTCCCTACCTTCTTCAAATCGCAATAAGGTTTGAATGAATAAAAAGACTTTTTATTCATAAAGAATCCCATAAATTCTTAAAAGAAAAAGTGCAACAACAACTGTTATTAAAACAATCACAAAAACCATATATTTCTTATGAAACCATTTTTCTTTTTCTTGATTATCCATCACCAAATTACCGACCAAAGACCGAAAAAAATTATTAATCCAACCATAACTACTACAAATATTGTTGTTCTTACACTTGCTCTACCTTGTAATGAGTGGTCAAATTTTGGCTTATCGGTCGTTATTTTAGGCATAGTTCTTGTGTAATAACTTCTACTAAGTAATGCAGCCACAACTAATGAAATTAATGCTATAAAAGGGAAGTTATTTCCGAATTCTAATAATCGAAATAATATGGTAAAAAGTACACTAAATACGAATGTACCGACAAAGGCTATTAAAATGCTTGATAGTAATACTGGATTCATTAATCTTTATCTTCTTTATCCATTAGTCTAATTCCAAACAGTCACAACTATCATAAGTATTGCACCTAATATCATTCCTATACCAATAAGATTTTGTTTATCCTTTGGGATTTTTCTGGGGACTGAATGTTCATTTAATTTATCTATTATTTCATTATGCTTATCCCAGCCAACTTTAACGAGGTCAGCATGGCACCTGTCGCAACATTCACCGACTGCTAGTGGCTCGGCATTGTGTCCAAGACCTGTGTAATTGTTTTTGCATATAACACAGATAGATACTGCATTATTCTTTTTATCCATTAATCTTGTTTAAGCTCATTGAGAAATTGCTACAATCTGAGAATAGGGAATTTTGTT
>PACM01000018.1 GCA_002700125.1 Dehalococcoidia bacterium | reverse complement strand
TCATTGCCCAACCTGCTTGCAATAAACTACCTAATAAATTCCTCATTATTCCATCTCTTCTTCCACCTTTGATTGCAGCAATTAGAAGAGCTACGATAGTAACTATTATTGACCATAGAAAAATATGATGTATGTGCTTTAACGCGTGAGATATTCCAGAATTTACATTCGGATCACCTCCTCTGAGTCGTTCCAAGGCAGCTGAAATCAATGCTGAATTAAAGAACACTATAAAGAAATTAGCTACGAAAATGAGAATTATGAGAGGGATCATTGAAATCTCTTGCTCTTCTCCTAAAGGAAGAAGCCCTGAAGACCCCATTATAACTAACAGCAATATAATAGAAATGGCTGAAAAAATTGGAAAAAGAATCAGTTCTTTATCCTTTTTTAAAACGCTAACACAAGATTTCATCATGCGTAGAGTGTTAGAAATATTCCCAAAAAAACCTCGACCTCTCATATCTGCTACTCCTTTGTATTAGTATTTATCGCTTCATTGTAACTGAAAGAAGATCGCCATACCATGCTTGTTCTCTTTGATTGCAGATTATATTTTTAACTGTTTTAGAAAAGAAAAATCTGAGAAGTATATTCACCTCTGGCCTTTAAGATGGTTTATAAATCATTAGAAATGTTAGAGCCACCACAATTAGAGTCATGATTCGATATTCCATAGTAACAACTATTTCTTTTGTATCCGTTTTTTTTGCCTTAATTTGTTTTCTCCTTACGGATCCCTCATTGATTAATATCAATACAATCCATAAGGCATATGAAAGTGAAATCCAAAGAGAAGAGTGACTATAGTTAACGAGATGGATGATCCAAGTCGCTGTCAGTAGAGAGACTACACTCATTGATGGTAGTAGGAGTAGATTTATTCTTAACTGTTTGGATGATGTTTGAATAACTCCATTAAAGCTACCGTACAGAGTTGTATATCCGATTATGAATGCAGATATAACATGTAAAAATAGAGCAACGTTATACATATATAAACCGCAATTTCATATTTAAGGAAGCTTTAGTGTAGATTCTTCTAAGAATTTTATAATTGCTTCTGAGTCATCTCCTGGCATGGGTTCACCTAATATGATCAGGTTTCCATAAGTGATAAATGCTAAATAAATCGGCTCTCTTCTTGGGCAATTTTTAAGACCTGATCTATCAGATGGGTTTAGATAAACTGTTTTGCCAAACAATTTTGATTTGTTTATTATCAGCACATCCTCAAATCCTAAAAAACCTCTAACGTTTACCTTAAGGCCTGAAGCTACTTGTCCACGAGTAGCAGCTCTATCTCCTCTGCACATCGTTCTCTCTACTTTTGGACCGAAGGCATAATTTTTTTCTACGACTTCTATTTTTTCAGTCTGTTCTAAACCNGCAGTTTCTCCTGATGTATTAGCCAAGTCAACAGTCGGATATCGAAGTATAGCAACCTCTCTACCTTTGAAAAATCCCCATTTTGAATCTGTTGCTTCAGGAAATTCCATCTCAAAATCATACTTCATCTTGAAGCCTGCACTATCAATATCTTGCATAGAGTAGACTTTATTAGATGTAACCAATCCATCTGCACATCCTAGGATTACCAAGGAAGTAATGAGTATGTATAAAACTTTTCGCATAATTCATTATTTTAACTTATTTATCAGGAATTCCTACTTGGTGAGCTACTGCCCAAAGTAATTGATTTGAAAGTCTTGAATTTGATACTATTTTAAGATTATTTAACAGGGTTTCCTGAACTCCATTTCCAATTATCTGGAGGCCAAATATTTTTGCCTTTTATTACACTATTTTTTTCATTTGGGTCATACCAATCTTTGACAGTCTCCGTCCACTTTTTTATATGAGGAGTGTTTGTATGATACAGAAACGCAGATTGGTTTGTGTAGACTTCATAGAGAAATAATTGATTTGATTTTTCTTTATCTTGGAAGACATCAAATCTTAAGCATCCTTGTTCTTCATTAACTGACCCGATAGCGTCTAGAGTAATAGCTTCTATAAAGTCATCTACTTTATCTTCTTTTATTATTAGTTTTGCGTGAATAACGTAAAGTCCTCCAACAAATGCATTTGATACAGNGGCATTATTTTGGAGAGAATCCCACTTTGCATCTTTTTGAGGAAATACTGGCTTGCACTTGTAAACTTCTGGTTCTATCTGAATCCAATCCTTAGACTTACTTTCCCATTCTATAAAATGATTTCTGGTTAAGTGATCGTCTATTGCGTCTTGGTCGTTATATACTTCGCACAAAGCTATATTTGATTTAACTTCCTCGTCTTGAATTATGTCAAATCTCCTACATCCTGGCTCTAGTGACACAGAACCTTCTGCATCCAATATCATCTCTTTTAGAAAGTNATTTATCTTGTCTTTTTTTAGTTGGAATCTCACCATAAGAATTTCCATAAATACCTCCTTTTATTCTCTATATTGTAACTATGTATATTACACTAGTGAAGGAATAAATATTTAAACAATTAGAGGAGTTCGAATTATGGAAAATTTTGATGAGTTATTAAAAAAATCACACAAATGGAGAGAATGGTACTATGGCGGCGAGCCTAAACTAGGNCCTGTAGCTGATTCGGTTGAGGAAGCTTTTGATTTAATAAATGCAACCCTTTTTGGGCATATATATCAGAGACCTGCCTTAGATACAAAGATCAGGAGCCTTTGTACTATAGCTGCCTTAACAGTTTTAGATAAACCTAAGCAACTTCCTGGGCATATTACAGGCGCTTTAAACTGCGGAGTATCTCAAGGTGAGATAATCGAGCTGATAACTCAATTGTTATTTTATGGAGGCTATCCAGCTACCGTCAATTCATTGGAAGCAGCTGCCGAAACGTTTAAAAATTATGATGCAAATAAGTGATTTAGATTGCGCTAAGGAAATCTGGGTCTTCTAAATCAATTAACATCTTCTTTTTGGAAGATAATTGAGCTGCTCTGGCTAATTTAAAAACTTCAATAGCCTCTGAAGCAGATAAAGGAGATTGCCTTCCTTCTATAATGGAGTCTACATAATCGAACATTCCAAGTTTGAAACTACTTCCCCAATCCCAATCTATTTTGTCTAATTCAATTTCTTTTAATTTGCCATCTCTAAGCATAGTGATGGGTGGTTTCTCCAGAAGTTTTCCGGTACATCTGTTAACCCAAATGAACCCTTTTGTTCCTGTTAATTCAAACCATTCATCTTCAGGCCAGTAATCAGATTTAACAACCATTTCGTCTGAAGATACCGCTTCCCAAGAACCTTGCATATCAGAGTTTCTGTAGTTCCAAATTATTTGTGCAGGACTATCTCTAACCCATCCTTTTTCATTTGATACTTCTTTTATGCTAGCAAAGATATTCTCTACAGATCCAAGAAAATCTAGTGCTACTGCAAATAGATGATATCCGTAATCAAAAACTACTCTTCCACCACCACTTAATTCGTCTTTATATCTCCATTCTAAAGTCCCTTGGTCTACTTTCCATCCGTACTTTAATGACCCTTGCACAGCTTTCATTCTTATTGAAATAGGATCTCCAATCTCACCGTTGTCTAGCATCTTTTTTGCCATCTGCAAAGGGGGATAAAATTTGAAATTTTCAAAAACTCTGAANCTACCAGTTGACTTCATTGAAACCTCTTTCATATTTCTGCAATCATTTAGAGTGATTGCCATTGGTTTCTGAACAGAGACGTGCTTTCCTGCCTCTAAAGAATTTATAGTCATTTTTGCATGAAGATAATGCGGTGTAATAATGTCCACTGCATCTACTTCAGGATCTAATAACATGTCTTCGTAATTTTGATATGTTTTTTTGATCCCCCATTGTTGAGATTTTTCTTGTAACGCCTGTTCTGAACTGTCGCATATGGCTACTAGATTAGCCCTGGGGTGTTTTAGATAACCGTTGGCGTGCAACTCAGAAATACTACCGCATCCTATTATTCCTATATTTACTTTTTCCATATCCACATAGTTGTTAGAGAGATATTACCTTGGATGATTCTATGGCATCCCAATCTAATTCAACTCCAAGTCCTATTCCATTTCCTGGATAAACTAAGCCATCAGAATTAATTTTCACTGGATTCTTTATTCCGAAAGTTGACCCAGAAGGGTAGGGGATTTCTAAATATGAGCAATTCTTTATGGCCAGTGCAAGATGCAAGTTTGCAAGATCCATCAATGATAAGAGTGTCATATGTATTTCACAATTCATGCCAAATGCTTCAGCGAGATGCGCAGTTTTTAGTGCTCCTGTGATTCCTCCTGTCCACGAAACATCTGCTCGTAAAATATCTGCAGCTCCTGACTTTATATAGTTTGCTTTTGAAAAAAAATCTGAATTCCATTCACTTGCCAGAATTGGAATATCTAAGGTTGTGCACAATTTGTTTAATCCGTGAATATCATGATCGTAAATTGGTTCTTCTAGCCATAAGAAATCTAATTTTTCTAGAGCCCTACCAACCTTAATAGCTTCTTCGTGGTTATAGTGACCTCCTACAGGGTCACTCATTAAAACCATGTTTGGCATTGCTTCTCTTACAGCTCTGCAACATTCTATATCCAAGTCAGGAATACCAGGAGGATGTAGCTTAAAGGCGGTAAATCCATCTTTAGCTGCTTGCTTTGCTAAATCAACATATTCTTGAGGTTCCTTCAAAAATGTAGAACTAGCATAAGCAGGGATCGATGATCTGTAATATCCAAGATATTTATACAGTGGCATTTGGGCACTCTTTGCCGCTATGTCCCATAGCGCAACATCTAAGGGGCCATATGATGTGAAAGCTGTATTTCCACCAAGCCTATCTGCATAATGTGCCTTCTGCCAAAGATATTCTCTAGCCAAAGCATCTTCATTAATTAATTCTGGCCTGAATACTTCTGCTATTGTGTGAGCTGTTCTTAGTCCTCCTTTAGTTCCCCATCCAAATCCATATCCGTCTATTCCATCTTCGGTATGCACAGTGACCAATACAATATCTGGAGAGGAAGCAGTGGAAGTATCTTTAGCTGGAGAATCATCAAGATCTCCAAGTTCTTTAATTTTTGAAACAGTGATTTCTATATCCGTTATTTTCATGGCTTTTTATTTCTTTAAATACTTCTCTAAAGCTTCTCTGTTGAATTCAATTCCTATACCAGGTGTTTGAGGAAGAATTAGATCCCCATCAACTATNTTTATCTGTTCNATTGGTAACTCAGTCCTAAGTGGTGTGTCATATATAGGATAACAAGCATACATTTCATAACTCATTGCAGCCATAGCATAGGCCGTAGCTAGAAACTGTATATCAGTTCCAGCTCCACAAGATACATGAGGCATNCATCTAACCCCCCAAGCACTTGCAATATCTGCGATTGCAATAGTTTCAGTAATGCCGCCTGCAAAAATTAAATCCGGCTGAACTATATCTACTGCTTGCCTTGAAACTATTTCCTTGAATTCGTGTCTCCCTACAAATCCTTGTCCACCTGATAGAGGAACATTAATTTTATTTTTTAATGAAACCATTTCATTTACGTAAGTGTCATTATCAGGAGATTTTATTGAGGTTAATGGCTCTTCAAACCAAGTAACATCTATTTCTTCAAGTACTGGTGCTAACTTTGTTGCGCTTAAATGATCATATGTCCTATCTGTATCNACTCCAATTACCATTTCACTACCAAATATCTTTCTTGCACCTTGAAGTATCTGGATATCTTTCTTAAGAGATCTGTAATCATCAAGCCCCACCATACCGAGTCCAATTCTTAGCTTTATAGCTTTAAATCCTCTGGCTTTATACTCTTCGCATTCTTCTAGTATTACTTCAGGCTGTTTAAGACTAGGGGCAGCATAAACAGGGAATTTGTCAACGCTGTATCCCAATAACTTATGAACTGGTTGCTCATATGTTTTTCCTAAAATGTCCCAGCATGCTATTTCAACAGCGGCAGATGCATCTAGCCTTCTTATACCAGCGCTTGCAGATGCCTCACAAGCCTTTTTCCATACACTTCTTATATTTAACGGATCTTCGCCAATAAGCCTAGGTTTAATTACTTTATCCAAGAGGTCTTCATATAGAANTCCACCTGAATTAGATGAGTGTGCACCTACTTGATTCATCTCGCCTAACCCACTTATTCCTTCATCAGTAAATACCTCAACAATTCCACTGTTATTCTCTAATTGGATTCCAGCACCCCATTGCCCCCTGATAGGATATGAGACCTTGTACATTTTTATATCGACTATCTTCACGAGATTTTNCTCAGATNTTATTCTGCAATTATTCCTCTATCAGTCTCNTGAGATTTTATCCAATCCCAGTCTAATTCAACTCCAAGGCCTGGCCCATTAGGTGCCTCAACGCAACCATCTTTGTCAATTGAGTTTAGATCATCAGAATAGTCTTTATAAACCGGTGATTTTGTCGTAGGAACATTGGGATGCACTAGTCCCATTTCAAAGTAATTAGTGTTTCTAATTGAAGTCATTATATGTCTATGCGCTGGTCCTGGTCCGTGCAATTCTACATCCAGACCAAAGCCTTCAGAAGCATGAGCTATCTTCATTACGCCTGTTATGCCGCCATCTTCATGTGCTCCTGCTCTAACTAAGTCTGTTGCATCAGCAACAATAAAATCTACGTGTTGTTCCAGTAACCTTATGTGTTCTGTTTGCAATATTGGAGTCTTGACCATTTGTCTTAATTTTCTATGAACAAACTGTGATACACCTCCGTCTTGAAATGGATCTTCCCACCAAAAAAACTTTGCTTCATCGCACGCTTTTCCAAGCGCAAGAGTGTCTGCAAAGTTCTTGATCTCACATGCAGGATCAATCATTAGATCCAGCTTATTCTCAAATTTTTCCCCTAGCTTTAGAACATTTTCTATTTCTCTTTTTATATTATTTCTTGCAAGTCCCCATCCGTGAACTTTGAAAGCTGGATAACCCAAAGATCTGCATTGTTCTGCAAATTCAGCAAAGTCATCTGGGGTAGTAAGTCCTCCATTTTCATCACCATGAAGCGTTGACGCATAGCAAGGCAATTTCTTACTTTTTCCACCGAGTAATTTCCAGATCGGTTCCTGATATAATTTTCCTGCTATATCCCATAAGCATATATCTACTATTCCTGTTCCTGCCATTGAAAAATGTCTCAATCCACGTTTTGTATCATTGTAGATTTCTTCTCTTTCCAGAGGATTCTTTCCTATGAGATAATCTGCCACGAACTGTACCTCTGCGAGAGCAGGTCCTCTTATCCCGACATATTCTCCTGTTATTCCTTCGGATGTATGGATTAGAAGAATTGAATCCTCGGTAGTTAGTTTTCCATTTGGTTCATATACCATATTGAAAGTGTTGTAGTCTTTGCCAACGTTTTCAAGAGTATATTCATATTTTATAATTTCAATTTTCGTAATTTTCATTTTTCGTAATGTGACCTTTTTAACCTTTCTTGTATCTCAAAAATTGAACCTGCGTTTTCCGGCTTTGGTTGTGGAAAAACGATTGGAACCTTTTCTAACCTTGGCCTGTCAGTTGGTTCTCCTCGTAGTATTTTTGAATTCCATTCTTCCCAATCTGAAGGAGATGAAGCTACACCTTGTGATGCAATAGGAAAGGCATCTGATGCCAGATAACCTAATAGTAATAATCTTCTCGGTCTATCGGACATATTTGGTGCTGAGCCGTGCAGAGCTCTGACATGATGTACAGATATAGATCCTGCTTTCAATATGAATGGTACAGCATCTTCCATATCGAAAGCGTCCTCTGAGACTGCTCCTACGAAGACGCCATTCTCGTGATGACTGATCGCTTCCCACTTTTGTGATCCTGGTATTGCCATGAGACATCCATTTTCAATTTCCATATCATCTAGTGGTACACCAACTTCTAAAATATCGTCATTGGTGTGCGGATAGAATGCCCAATCAGTGTGCCATTCAACTTGAGCTCCTCCACCTGGAGCTTTCATATTCAATTTTCCTCCAAGAGTTCTTATATTAGGTCCAATTAAATCTTCTACTACATCAAGTATTCTTGAATCCTTTAGAGTCTTTTCATAAACCGGGTGTTGTTTCTCAGGCTTCTTTATTCTTCTGAGTTTCGGGTTTTCATAAGTATGGTCTGATTCCAAGTCAAAATTTTCGTTATGCTCAGAGATATTCCTGGATTTTTCTACGAATGTGTCGGTGACCAGGCCCAATTCTTTGACATCATCTCCATTTAAGACATTTTCTACTATTAAATATCCATCATTATTGTAAGATTCAACCTGATCTTTAGAAAGTACTTTCATGATTAAATGCCTTATTGTTTATCTCTCTAAATCATAGAGTATAAAAGTTTATAATCTTTGACTACTTTAGATTTATTTTTTACAGTCAGAATATGTCGAATGATTTTGCAAAAGAATTAAAAAATGTGCTTCCAGATGTCTACTCGGATCAATATTTTAAAAAGTTAAATCAACAGGTAGAAATCTTTAGAGATAATTGGGGGATTCCTCATATTAAGGCAGATAATGAATTGGATGCTTTCTTTGCTCAAGGTTTCGTAACTGCTCAAGACAGATTATGGCACATGGATTTCGATAGACATAGGGCTTTAGGAAGATCCTCTGAATTATTAGGCGAAGAATCTCTTAAAGAAGATAGATTAATTATGAAGATGGGTGTAGAAGAAGCTTCTAAGGCTGACTTTCAAATTATTTCTACTCAAGCAAAAAATATGATCGAGCATTACGCAGCTGGGGTCAATTCATTTATTGATTCTACTGTTAATCTGCCTATTGAATACAAACTTTTAAGTATTAAACCTGAAGCTTGGGAACCGTGGCACTGCTTCGCTGTCTACAAGATAAGAAACATGTTGATGGGGACATATGAGATGAAGTTATTAAAAACTCAGATGTATAAATATCTTGACCAAGATGTTTTTGAGAAACTTTGGAGACATGTGCCAAATAACAGCTTACTGACCGTACCTCCCGGACATACTACCGAGAGAATATTTGATTCAGACATCAGCACACTTTCTGAATCCGTTGAATTAATTAACTATTTGAACGAGACCGACGTCGGAAGTAATGCTTGGGTAATATCAGGTGGTAAAACTAAATCTGGCTTACCATTAGTTGCAGGAGATTCACACCGTGCATTAGACACCCCCAGTGTCTACTATCAAATTCACATGACGTGTAGAGAGTTTTCAGTTAGCGGTTATTCTGTCCCAGGATTCCCTGGAGCTCCTCATTTTAGTCATACATCTAATGTAGCCTTTGGTATGACTCACGGGAACGCTGATTATCAGGATTTATATCTGGATAAGCTAAAATCGGAAAATGAAAATATCAAATTTCTTTTTGAAGATAGTTGGTTAGATGCTCAAGTGACTACTAAAACCATCAATGTTAATAATGGTCCGATAGAAAAAGTGCAGATAATCAAAACAAAAAATGGGCATGTTATTTCGGACAATATAGATTCAGGATATGGATTAACCTTTTCTCATACTGGTACTAATTCCGGGACCAAGTGGGCTGAATGTGTGTATTCAATACTTCATGCCAATAATTCTCAAGAACTTATAGGTTCCTTGAAAGAATGGACCGAGCCAGTGAATAATTTTGTGTATGCTGATACACACGGTGACTTTGGGTACAAGCTTAGAGGCAAGATTCCTATAAGGCATTCTTCTAATCATCTGGGGCTAGTTAAAGGTTGGGATGAAAAATTTGAGTGGCAAGGATTAGTTCCTTATGGAGATATGCCTAAATCTGAAAATCCTGTCACTGGATTTGTTGTTACTTGCAACCAGCGAGTAGTATCCCCCGATTATCCATATTACATAGGTCAAGATTTCTCTCCTGAATATAGAGCTACGAGAATAATTTCTAAGATAAATAATTTGAATGAAAATACAGCTGATGTTTCTGATATGTCAGAAATTCATGCTGACCGAGTAAGTATTCCAGCAAAAATATTATTCGGTAAGTTGAAATCAATGAAACTTTTTGAGGTACTCTCCGATAATTTGCAAAACGTTCTATCATCTTGGGATTATAGGATGAGTCCAGATTCCGTAGCAGCAACTATCTATGCAGATATCAAGGACAATTTACTCAAAGAAGTTGTTACTATTACTGTCGGAGATGCTTTTTACAACAACGTCTTGCCTAAAAATTCTCGATCTAAGAGGACAACTTTAAATCAAATATTCTACAGAGTTGTGAATCAATTAAAGGGGGAAGATAATTTTTTAACTCCTCAAAAATTGAAAATGATACTAAACAAGATCATCCATAATGTTCTTAAGAAGTATGACTCTCTTGATAGCATTGCATTGTCTGATTTAGTTTGGGGGAAGGTACATAAAACCAACCCGATTCACCCTTTATCAAAATTGTTTCCAGAATATTCAGGATATCTAAATCCTCCATCCGTATCATTTGGAGGTGATTCAGATACTCCTCAGCAAGGAGGTTACATAGAGAATCTCGAAGTCAATTCGATTTCCGTTAATAGATATATTCATGATGTTTCTGATTGGAATAATTCAAGATGGATAGTACCGCTTGGATCGTCAGGTAATCCAGGGAGTAAACATTATTCTGATCAAACTCAGATGTGGGCTGATCTTGAGACAATACCTCAGTTATGGGACTGGGATACAATCCAGCAATCATGTGAATCTAGACAGTTACTAATTCCATATTCTAAGAAATGATTAAATATCTAGAAATTTTCTCTTGTAACTACAACAGAGATATTTTCTGAGGTGGATGACGCTAACGGCTTTATTACCTCCACTTTTGCTTTTTTTATCTTCTCATTTGTTAATATATTTTTAGCAATTTTTGCAGCCAAAGCTTCAATCAAGTTGAACTTGGATTTAGATACAAAATCTTTTATATCCGAAGCTATAGAAGAGTAATCTACTGTATCTTCTACATTGTCTGTATCCGATACATTGAGGAATGACACATAAAGAGTTAAGTTAATTATTAGAGGCTGCTTTTTTATTTTTTCTTCAGGATTTATTCCAACAATGCAAGATACTTCTATATTTTTTATATCTATATAATCTTCCATTATTAAGATTTGCTCTGTATATGAGATAAGAACTCTTGTCGTGTGTTTAAATTGCTTCTGAAGGATCCGTGCATAGAACTAGTAGTAAGATTGGAGCTTGAAAAATTTTTTCCTCTAATTATTGAGCAAGTATGCTTTGCCTTGATGACAACACCTAATCCATGTGGCGAGATTGTTGAATCTAGCGCATTAGAAATCTCATTGGTCAAGTTTTCTTGGACTTGGAGTCTTTTTGAAAATATTTCAATTACTTTTGGTATTTTAGATAAACCTATGATTTTTCCTTCAGGAATATAGCCTACATGAACAGATCCAAAGAATGGAGTAAGGTCATGTTCACACAAACTGTAGAATTCTATATCTTTAATTACAATCATATCGTCTAGATTAGTATCAAACAGTGATCCTTCTACTACTTTTTTCAAAGATAATGAGTATCCTGAAAGCATTTCTTCGAATAGTTTTGCGACTCTCTCAGGAGTAGATTTTAATCCACTCCTCTTTGAATCATCTCCTGATTCAGAGATTATCTTAGCAACTAATTTTTCTACATTTATCCGGTTCACTATGACATTCTAAATGTTCTTACCTAGCACCACCAGTGGACGGCCGCCGAGAGGTATTTTAATCAGCATTCTGAGGATCTCCTTTATATTTACTATGAATCTAATTTATGCAGAATCAATGGTGATCTGCATGTTCAACTGAATCATAATTGACAGTATTAGCTAGAATTCCTTCAAATTCTTCACTTGTAAAGCCTCCTCCAAGCCTTGTTATAACTTTGCCATGGTGATCAATGAGTACCCAAAAAGGAAAACCTTTAACTCCGAAATGTTTTGCTACTCCATCTTGATCATTGTCAGAGAAAGTGGGTATTGTCCAATTTTCCGATTTTAACCATTTATCAGGAGGATAATTTGGTTGAGTAGAATTTATGGATGTTAGAACGGCGAAAATTTTTATAGGTTCAGGATATCCATTTTCATCAATCCATTGTTGTATTATCGGAACTTCTTGTTGGCAATGACGGCACCAATGAGCTAGAAATATGATTATTTTAGGTTGAGATATCTCTGTTGAAATTGCTTCTCCGTCTAAACCTGTTCCAGTTATTACAGGTGCGTCTAGTTTCGCTGCTGGTTCCATTTGCTGACAATAATTTAAGTTCTCAAAGAAAATACAGTCTCGACTGAAACTCGATGGTAGGTCAGGTAACTTATCTCCTTTAACATTGATACTTCCTCCTAGTGCATTACTCTCAGTGGATGGTTGCATTACAAAAATTGCAACAAAGAAGAGAATAGTAACCGTGACTATTACTCCAATGACTATTGGAGTCAGACTAGATTTCTTTTCATTATTATTTCTTCTTTTAGCGCTCATAGAGGGTAATTATTTTTTTATCTGCGGAGACAATAGTAATACAGAAATCAGCAAAAATGTCGAAAGTGCCATGAATGGCATAGTTACAAAACCAAACTCTAAGATCCAAGATCCAGAGCAACTCACCTCGGTAGAACATGAAACTGAGCTTTGGTCAGGAAACATCTGTAGTTGATAATGGTAAATTGAAATTACTAGACCTATCAAAGAGAAAGGTGATGCGTAAATCCAAGCATAGTGGTGTTTTTTTAAAGTAGCTATCCCAAGAATTATCACAAGGGGATACATGGCTATTCTTTCATACCAACAGAATGTGCATGGAATGAATCCTGAAATTTCAGAATAAAATAAGCTTCCAATTGTAGATAATGTGGCGATACCCCAAGCTAACAATATAGAGTTGGAATGAATCATTGTGAATGCCCGCTGTTTGATCATTAACTTTTCTGGCAGAATTAACTGTAGAAGGACTATTAAAATAGATAATGCTATGGATAGAATAGATAGCAAAGAAAATATTTTATTTAGTGCTTCAGTGACAATGTCGTTCATGGCAGATAATGATAACATAAGAGTAATGGAAACTTCTGATACGAAAACGATAACTATTAATCCTTGGTTACTGTTATTGGGTGCCAGCTTTTTAGCCTTTCTTTTTGGAGTCATAGGATTAGTCACCACATTTTTTATAGTTAGAGCGCTAATTCTCTACGAGTTCGGTCTCAACTCTTTCACTTATTACCTAAATTAGTCACTTGTACTTTCAGTTTTAATACCTTAATGTGAGGTCTATTCGAGGTTTTTATGGAAATATTTATTTGGGGACTTATAGCATTTTTATCAGCGAGCATACCTTGGTCTCTACTATTGGGCTTCTTATCTTCAAGAAGTGATGTAAGAAGTGTAGGAGATAAGAATCCTGGTGGCGCCAATGTGCTAAAGATGGCTGGCTGGAAAATAGGCCTTACAGCAATCTTTGTGGATATCGGTAAGGCATTTTTACCCGTTTATGTAGCAATCATTTATACAGATTTACAATCTTGGCCTCTAGTTATAGTTTCCTTATCTTGTTTATTAGGCAGTATTTTTACACCTTTCTTGAAATTTAAAGGTGGTAAATCACTCGGTGTTACTTGCGGTATTTGGGCTGCTATTTCCTCCGGAATGATAATACCAATGATATGTATATTGATGGCTTTAGCCCACTTAATTCAAAAAACTCATATCTGGACCATAATTTTAGGATTTCTTGGGATTCTCTCTTGGGTTCTAATATTTGACTTTAGAATGGAATATGTAATTTTTTGGATTATTAACTTCTTAATAGTTATGATGAAACACAGAAAAGAATTTGATCAGAGAATAATATTTCGAGATTGGATTCTAGGATTAAGGAAGGTTCAATGATTGAACGATTTATCGGTAGCTTATTTTTGTTCATTTTCTATGCTTTATTTGCATTTTCAAATATTGTTGCAATTATTGGTATTTTCAACCTAATTTATTTTAGAAAAGCAAAATCTGAACCATTAATTTCTGAAAAAGAAGAGGCTTTGGTCTCAATACTCATACCAGCAAGGAATGAACAAGAAAATATAAAGAGATGCCTATATTCTCTTTTCGATCAAGATTATAACAATATTGAAATAATTGTCCTTGATGATGAGTCTGATGACGATACTTTTAGCTTGGTGAAAAAGATTTCTCAAGAAGATAACAGATTAAGAGTGGTTAAAGGCACCTCTGTTCCTAAAAGCTGGACAGGAAAGAATTGGGCTTGTCACCAGCTAAGCAAATTAGCCAAAGGCGATTTCTACTTATTTGTTGATGCTGATACTAAATTACAGGCAACACTTATCAATGAAACGATATCAGAGATGAAACGTTCAGATATCGATTTAATATCACTTTTTCCAAAGAGGATTACCTCAACCTTGGTAGATAAGATTATCTCAATCACCATAGGTTGGTTAATATTTTCTTGCCTCCCTTTACTCCTTGCAAACAAAAATCCTATGTTTTCTTCAGCATTTGGACAATTTTTACTATTTAGAAGAGGTGCCTATAAGTCTATTGGAGGGCATGAGGGCATCAAAAGTAAAATATTAGATGATTTTGAATTAGGCAGAAGCATTACTAGAAATGGGCTAGTGTTAAAGCTTTTTGATGGAACAGATAGGATTTCAACTTTTTCTTATTCTTCTGAAAAAGAAGCCTTAGACGGGTTCTCTAAATCAATTTTTCCATTTTTTAATAATAGAATCATGCCATTCCTAATATTATGGGTCTTATTTCTGTCCAGCAGCATGATCCCATTCATAGTACTTTTTGGAGATTTAGTAGATATAAGACTTTCTCGATCTAAGGAAGTAATGACTTATTTAATATGGGGATCTTTAACTATTTCTTGGGTTATTTCATCATATAGATCTAAACAGGGGATTACATACGGTTTATTTTTCCCTATAGTGACCATAGTGACAGCTTTACTCGGCATTTTTTCTGTACTATCTTTTGCATATAGAAATGTACGTTGGAAAGATCGGAATGTTATAGATACGACGCAGGAATCTTCTAATGTAGAAGAAATCGATTAAACCTAGAAATTTGGAAAAAAGTAACTCGCTAAAAGCGTGATTGATCCGATTGTCAGAATTATTATAAATATTATTCCAATTATTATTAGCCCTGTTCTAGGAGAAGATTTCTTATTCAGATATTTTAAATCTTCTGATGATTCGTTATCTTTTCCGTCATAGTCTCTGTTTTGATTCATAATGTCTTAACAGAAAAAGCAACCGATCCATAATTTCTAAACGGCGCTTGCTTAGTCAGGCCTAAAGTTTCATAAGTTATATTCATATAACTTTCATGCCAAGTAATGGCGGAGCGAGAGGGATTCGAACCCCCGGTACGCTAACGCACAACAGTTTTCAAGACTGCCGCCTTAAACCGCTCAGCCATCGCTCCATCATATTGAATTCTGATAGAAGAGTATACACAAAATAATGACCATGATCTACTAAGAATGAATGAAATCGATGACCTTTATTTATTTAAGATCTCCCCATGTTTTATTGTGAGATATTGATATAGTCAGAGGAACTTTAAGCTGTATCGCGTTAGGCATAATAGTTTCTAAAATATGCTCCATGGTTACTATTTCATCTTGAGGAACTTCAAAAATCAATTCATCATGTACTTGTATTATCATTTTTGTGCTTAATTTTTGATTATTGATTTCTTCATCAATTTTTATCATAGCTAACTTGATTACGTCAGCAGCACTTCCTTGAATAGGCATATTGACGGCCATTCTTTCTGAGGCGGAACGTACTTGAAAGTTTGGAGAATTTATTTCAGTTAGAATTCTTTTCCTGCCCGTTATTGTTTCTACAAATTTATTTTTTTTGGCAAAATCAATAACGCTATCGATGTATTTTTTTATGCCTGAGTATTTTCCAAAGTAAAGTTCAATAAATTTTTTACCATCTTCTCTGGATAAATTTGTCTGTCTAGAGACTCCATGGGGACTTAAGCCATAAATTACACCGAAATTAAGAATTTTGGCAATTCTTCTTTGATCTTTTGAGACATCGTCTGTTTCGTACATAGTTCTTGCAGTGGCATCATGAATATCTTCATTATTTTTGAATGCATCAAGAAGATTGGGTTCTTCTGATAGATGAGCCAGAATTTTTAATTCAATCTGTGAATAGTCAGCTGACATTAGAACGCAGTTCTCTGCTATATTCGATTCAAATGCTTTACGGACTTCATTTCCGATTTCTGTCCTCACTGGTATGTTTTGTAGATTGGGATCTTTGCTGGATAGGCGACCGGTTGCTGTACCTGCTTGATTGAAATAAGTATGCAGCTTACTTGTATTTTTATTGATTAATTCTGGAATAGCGTCTGTATAAGTTGATTTTATTTTGGAAAATTCTCTATGTTCCAGAACGATTTTAATTAGTTCGACGGCTTTTTCATTTAACTGTTCTCTTTTTGACAACAGATCCTCAAGCGTACTTGCATCCATTGTGTAACCTGTTTTAGTTTTTTTAGTTTCTGGTACTCCTAGATCTTCAATAAGAACTTTTGATAATTGTTGACTTGAACGAAGATTTATTTCTCTTTCACCAAGTATTGATTTAGATTTTTCTTCTAAAATATCAATCCTCTTGGATAGCATATGAGAGAGATTACTCAGTTTTTTTATGTTTACCGACACTCCATTCTGTTGCATTTTGACAATCACAGGCACAAGAGGTATTTCTATATTTTTCATTACATCTAACAATCCGTTTTTCTTTAATTGTTCTTCAAAGATATTCTTCAGGCGTAGTGTTTTATCAGAATCAGCACAGGAGTACGCTGTGGCAAGTTTTACTGGAACTTCAGAGAAAGATATTTGATCCTTGCCTTTGCCTATTAAATCTTCTATTGGAGTCATTTCTTCATTAAATTGTTCTAGAGAAAGATTTTTTAAACTCAAAGATCTTTTCCCGAGCAGATTCGCAGCAATCATTGTGTCAAAAGTTAAATTATTAACTTTGAATCCATTGTTTACTAAAACTGACATATCAAAATTAGAATTATGAGCTACTTTTTCTATTGTGGGATCCTTAAAAACGTCTTTAATGAATTCTAGAGCTCCTGGCGATATATTTTGATTGTTTTTATGCCCTATTGGTAGATACCAACCTGTGTGAGTTTGTGTAGAAATCGAAATACCTACAAGATCTGAATCAAAAGGGTGCAATGATGATGTTTCAGTGTCGAAACTGAAAAGCCCTTCTTCTTTTATTGTTTTCAACATCAGGTTTAGAAATGAATCTGAGTCGACACATCTGTATTCGACTGAACTATCGATCGCAGCGTTCGCTTGCCTACTGCCTGATCCTTCTGCTAAAGGAATCCTTCCTACCAAGGACATTAGTTCTAGTTCAGTGAGCTGTTTAATTACNGATTGTTTATTAAACGATCCGAACTTTGATTCAGGAAGGTCTAATTTAATCGGTACTTCTCTAACAATTGTTGCTAATTCTCTGGATTTGAAAGCTTCATCCTTATATTCCGTCAACAGAGATTGAATTCTTTTTGCTCCTCTTATATTTAGTTCTGATATTTTGTCTAAATTATCGTAGATATCTTCTAAATTATTGTACTCATTTAACAGTACATTTGCTGCCTTTTTACCAATTCCTGGTATCCCTTTGATATTATCTGAGGAGTCACCGGAGAGTCCTTTATAATCTGGAATACGATTAGGATTTAGGCCAGCAAAATCTTTTTCTTGCGTGAATGTGTTTTCGTTTATCAGTCTGTCATTTGATCTTGGGTTTGGGCTGGAATACCAAATGTTCGTTTTATCACTTATTAGCTGAAACAAATCTTTATCACCGGTGACTACCAAATTTTGAAAATCATTCTCTGAGCTGATCGAAGTGATAGTACCTATTACATCGTCAGCTTCATACTTCTCAACTGAATAAATAGGGATATCCATAGATTCAATAACTTTTTCTAATAATGGAATTTGTTCAATTAGTTCTGGAGGGGCAGGATCTCTATTAGCTTTATATGCTGGATATATATCATGCCTGAATGTTGGACCTTTAGGATCAAGAGTTACGATAACATGAGTCGGGTTATGATCGGAAATTAACTTAAATAAAGTAGACATAAAACCAAAAACTACTGAAGTTCTTACTCCTTTTGAGGAAAGTCTCTCAGGTATTGAATACCATGCCCTGAATATCATGGCATGTCCGTCTATAAGAAGTAGTCTGTTAGGCTTTATGCTAATTTCACTCATTAGTGAAATTATACAATTATTAGTAATTCTTAGATAAGAATTATGCTAATTGCTCTTGAGATTCCATATCTTCAGTTTCCATAGCTTCAATACCTTTTCTAATTTGGGCTAAAGACAGAGATAATCTTTCTTCCAAAGCAAATAGTACTTCTTTGGCATAATTATCTGCATCTGCTCTTCTTTGTTTAGAATAGTTTTCACTTTCTTCTTGAACTAAGGTGGCTTTGCTAATCATTTCATTATGATTTTGTTCTGCTGATTCTACTATTTCTTCTTTATTTTGTTCCGCGAGAGTTAGAATTTCATTAGCTCGTACTTCAGCCCCTGCTACTATTTCATTTTCTGAAACTAATTTTTCTGCTTGTGCTTGTGCTTCTTTGATGATTTCATCAGCTTGTGCTTGTGCTTCTTTGATGATTTCATCAGAGTGCATTGAAGCATCAGTAGACATTTTCTCTGCCTCTTCGCTTGATTCGTTTAATATTGATTCTTTTTGAGAAATAATGATTTCAGATTGTTCGAGTTCTCTCGGAAGATCTGCTCGAATTTCTTTTACCATTTCTCGTACCTTGTCAATATCGACCACACTTTTCCCTAATACTTTCTTTGATGAGGAAAGATACTCATTAAGATTGTTTAATCTATCTTGAATACTCAACTTTTTTCTCCTTTCAGTTTTGTTTTTGCTAAATCGTTTGCTTTTTCAGGTATAAATTGACGATAATCTCCTCCTAGGTTTGCAATCTCTTTTACTCTAGAAGAGCTGATGAATTGATTTGGCATAGCCGATATGAGACACACTGTTTCAATCTGGAAATCTATTTCTCTATTGACTAGAGCCATACCTCTTTCATATTCGAAGTCATTTCCTATTCTCAATCCTCTTATAATGGCTTTAGCTTCTACACTTCTTGCGTAATTTACAGTTAAACCGCTATATGAATTTATAGATATGTTATTAATATGCTCAGTAGATTTTTTAAACATCTCTATTCTTTCTTTGATGGAAAATAGAGTTGTTTTAGAAGAGCTTTCATATACTCCTATATATAGGTGTTCAAATATATTGCATCCTCTCTCAGCGATATCTAAATGCCCCTTAGTGATAGGATCAAATGTTCCTGGAAAAATGGCTTTAGTCATAACTTGATTCATTGCTCTTTTTGTAAATTGATACTTTAGAATCTCCATATGTTTTGTCTCTTAATCTATGAAAACCCAAGTAATTTATCGGCGTCTCTGTTTTTTTGTAATGCTCATAAATTATTAAAGCATTATCTGCTGCCAGGCCGGTTCTATCTATCGAATTAATGATTTTGGGCAATAATTTATGTTCATAAGGAGGATCTGCAAATATGATGTTAAATTTTCCTTTCAGATTTTTAACAACGGAGAAAACATCACCTTTTATCAGATCTAATTGATTGGTATTCAATGAATCTAATCTTTCCTTGGTCTTTATATATTGCCTCTGATCTTTTTCTATCATTACTACTTTTTTTGCCCCAAGGCGAAATAATTCGAAACCTACCGAACCAGTTCCTGCAAACAACTCTAAGACTGTCGATCCAGCGATCAACTTTCTTCCAAGCATTGAAATAATTGCCAACTTCACTTTGGAAGTCGTAGGTCTCATTTAAGCCCTGTTCTATCTATTTAGTTCAATTATCGATTGCTTTTAGACCCTATTTCAACATTAATTGATGCCTTTTTCTATCATTTTGCCTTTGGAATAATTTTGGAAATCATTCTTTATATCCATTGAATGAGATACAATCGGACAATTAGAATTAATATACGATGAGCGACACTGCAAATATCAATAGTGATGAAGACAGATTAATTAGATCTAGGAAAAATAATCTTAACCAATTAATTGATCTCGGCATTGATCCTTACCCAAAAGTTTTTTCCCGTACACATTCTGCTGAAGAAGCTGTGAAAGATCTAGAAGATCTAGAAAAATCGAAAAAATCAGAAGAAATATTAGATAATACCAGAATTGCTGGAAGGGTTACTGGAATACGGGGGCAAGGAAAGATGGTGTTTGTAGATATAAAAGATCGGTCTGGCACAATTCAAGCAGCTATGAAGAAGGACATACTTGAAGAAACTTTTAATTTAGTGAACCTCGTTGATTTGGGCGACATTATTGGGATAACAGGAAAGATCTTCAGAACAAGACGAGGAGAGCCGTCAATTGAAGTTTCTGATTTACAAATTCTAACCAAATCGATGAGACCATTGCCTGACAAATGGTCCGGATTAAAAGATGTAGAAAAACGATATAGACAAAGATACTTGGATCTTATTTCAAATGACGATGCGTTTAACACAGCTGTAAAAAGATCTGAGATTGTATCTTTTATACGTAATTTCATGAATCAACGAGGATATCTAGAAGTTGAAACCCCTGTCTTGGTTTCTGTTCCTGCTGGAGCCAATGCAAAGCCATTCTCTACAAGACATAACTCACTAGATAGAGATTTGTATCTCAGAATAGCTACAGAGCTGAATCTAAAGAAATTAATTGTTGGCGGCATGGAGAAAGTATATGAATTAGGAAGAGTATTTAGAAATGAAGGAATAGATCATAATCACAATCCAGAATTTACTACAATTGAAAGTTATGAGGCATATGTTGACTATAACTCTATTATGGAGTTGGTTGAGCAATTAGTATCTGGTGCTGCAGAATCAGTGAATGGGAGTTCTAAGTTAGATTTTGGAGGATCCATTGGAATGATCGACCTGAGCCCTCCTTGGACTAGACTTGATTTAAGAGAGGCCATAAAAGATTTTTCAGGTGTGGATTTTATAGACATAGAAAGTGAGACTGAACTAGCTGACAAGATGCGTGAATCTGGAATACACGTTGACCCTAACGCATCATGGGCGAGCATGATTGACAAGATTATTTCAGATAAGGTTGAACCAAACTTAAATCAACCAACCTTTTTAGTTGATTATCCAGTGAAAATGTCTCCTTTAGCCAAAAGAAAAACTAATGATGACAATACTGCTGAGAGATTTGAAGCTTTTGTCTTAGGCTCTGAACTAGCGAATGCCTTTACTGAATTGAATGATCCAATTGACCAAAGAGAGCGATTTGAAGAGCAAGAAGCACTAAGAAAAGAATTCAATGACGAGGAATTAGATAGACTTGAAGAAGATTTTCTGGTCGCTGTGGAGCATGGAATGCCTCCTACTGGTGGACTTGGCTTAGGAATCGATAGACTTGTAATGCTGCTGACTAAAAAACTGACTATTAGAGACGTTGTTCTGTTTCCACAACTTAAGTCAATAGATTAGGGAATAGATATGTTGGATATTAAATTTATTATCGAAAACAAGGAAGAATGTAAAAATAAACTATTGATGAGAGGGGAGAAGCTTGATGTTGATAATTTAGAGAAACTTTTCGAAAAGAGAAAGAAGTTAATATTAAAAACTGAAGAAATCAGTACGATTCGCAATAAAACCAGTAAAGACATAGGGATATCCAAAGGCAAGCCTCCTCAAGAATTAATTCAGAAGATGAAAAGTTTCGGATTAGAGTTGTCTGAAAAATTAAAAAAATTAAAAGCTGTAGAAGACGAATTGAATGACCAATTGTTGAGACTTCCTAATTTACCACTTGATGATACTTTAGTNGGAGATTCAGAACAAGATAATGTTGTCTTAGAAACATTCAACATGGATAAGAAAAAATCTAAATCAATTCCTCACTGGGACCTAGGAGAAAAGTTAAAAATAATTGATATGGAGAAAGGAACAAAGCTGACTGGGGCTCGATGGTATGTTTTGACTGGCAAAGGGGCAATGCTTCAAAGAGCATTAGTACAGTGGATGCTAAACCACCATGTTTTTAGTAACCATTACACTGAGATAGCTCCTCCATTTCTGGTAAATCGTAAAACGATGATAGGTTCTGGTAATTTACCAAAATTTGAAGAAACTTTATTCTCTGATTCAAAGAATGATCTTTGGTTAATACCTACAGGTGAAGTGTCTCTCAATAGCTTATATTATGGAGACATAATTAATGAGGATCTGCCCCTCAAGTATGTTACTCATACTCCTTGTTTTAGGGATGAGAAAAGTTCTGCTGGACGAGATACAAGAGGCATAAAACGGGTCCATCAATTTGAAAAAGTTGAATTGTATAGATATGAGCATCCTCTTAATTCTATGAAAGCTTTTGATGAAATGGTGAAAGAAGTTTGTGAGTTATGTGAACTCCTTGGTTTCACTTACAGGATAGTCGAACTTTGTACAGGCGATATGGGATTTCAATCTGCTAAAACCTTTGATATTGAAGTATGGTCTCCGGGGTGTGAGGAATGGCTAGAAGTATCTTCGATTTCTACCTGCACTGACTTTCAATCTAGAAGAACTAACACAAGGTTTAAAGATTTAATAGACTCAAAAACTAAACTTCCTCATACTTTGAATGGTTCTGGCCTTGCTATTCCTCGAGTCATAATTGCAATATTAGAGAATTATCTAGACAAAGATGGTGTTGTTGAAATTCCTGAGATTTTACATGAATATACTAATTTTAAAACAATCAGTTGAATTTACTCATTGACGATCCAAATCCATTTGATAATATCTCTTTGACTGATTCGTCTGCTCTTTCGAGGANCTTATGAATTTTTGATCTTTCTTCTNNAGTNAAATCNCCTAATACATAATTTATGTGNTCTTTTTTGTTTNCAGGNCTNCCAATNCCTATNCGTAATCTTGGGTATTCTTGAGTTTTTAAATGATGTTCGATTGATTTAAGCCCATTGTGTCCTCCATCTTGCCCCTTCTTTCTGATTCTCATGTCACCAACGTCTAAATTCATATCATCAACAAATACGATTAATTGAGATATCTGGATTTCAAGATTTTCTAGCAATTTTTTTATAGGCACTCCTGATTCGTTCATATAGAAATGAGGTTTAGCAAAAAATATTGTTTCGCGGTCAGAATCATATTGGTATAAGGCACAATACTTATTTTTTATATGCGTCACTTCTCTTTGATTAATCGCGTAATCGACATACCAAAATCCAACGTTATGCCTGTTCTTCTCATATTGTGAATCAGGATTTCCGAGCCCTACTATTAACCATTTTTCTTTTTTCATGAGATCTATACGTTACTTCTTATCAGTGAGTCGAAGGCCTCCTCGTTTATAATATCAATCCCAAGGTTTTCAGCTTTTTGTAACTTAGTTCCACTATTTTCTCCAGCAATTAGTATGTTAGTATTCGAAGTCACTGAAGAATGGAATTTACCACCAAGCATTTTTATCTTATTTTTTATTTCTTCTCTACTGAATTTAGAAAGTTGTCCGGTCACACAAATATTCTTTCCAGAAAGGATATTTGAAGTGGTTTTTATAGTTAAATCTTTATAGCTTATTCCAAGTAGTTTTAGTTCTTCTAATAATTTTTTGTTTTCAGTAGTTTCAAACCATTTGTGTATACTTTCAGATATCTTAGGTCCCACTCCGTCGATTTGTTGAAGATCTTCATACGTTGCCAGGAATATACTATCTATAGAGCCAAAATAGTCAGTGAGTACTTCAGAGAGTTCTGATCCGACGTGTGGTATGCCTAATCCGTGCACAATTCGGCTGATAGGTTTAGTTTTTGATTTTTCTATAGAATCTAATAGATTTTTTACACTTTTTTGTCCGAAGCCTTCTAGATCGATAAGATCATCACTAGTGATTTTATACAAGTCAGTAATAGATCTTATTAAACCTTTTTCAAATAGTTGATTTATTATCCCTTCTCCTAATCCTTCAATATCTACACTTTGCTTTGATGCATAGTGTTCAATCAACCTTTTCATCTGTTGAGAGCATTTGGAATTGATACATCTGGTAAAAGGGTCATTTTCATATTTTATTAATTGAGAAAAACAGACGGGGCATTCTTCAGGCATCTGAAATTCAGTAGAATTACTTATTCTGTTATTTATGTTGGAAGGCTTTACAACTTGAGGTATTACATCCCCAGCCCTTTGAATGACTACGTCATCACCAGCCCGTATGTCTTTAGATCTTATATAATCTAGATTATGTAAGGTAGCAGATTTTATGGTTACCCCATCTAGATCTACAGGTTCTAATACGGCGTATGGTGTAGCAACACCCGTTCTACCCAAGCTTATCTTTATATCAATCAATTTCGTCTCAACCTTTGTAGCTGGAAATTTTATTGCCGTCGCCCATCTAGGATCTTTCGATGTGTTTCCTAGATACTCTTGAAAGTCTATTTTATTCACTTTTATTACCATTCCATCAATCGAATAATTTAAGGCAAGCCTAGTTTCGATTTTTTTATTAATAATGTCTGGTACATCATCAAAATTATTTATTAGATGACTATTTAGATTAGTCTTAAATCCCCAATCTTTAAGTTTTTTCAGCAATTGATATTGACTAATGATTTTGGTATTTCTCACATTTCCGATTGAATAGAAGAATGCATCCAAAGGTCGTTTAGCAGCTTCAGCTGGATCTAATTGTCGTAATGCTCCTGAGGCAGCATTCCTGGTGTTGCTGTACGGGACTTCTCCATTTCCTACTCTTTCTTCATTATATTTTTCAAATGCAGATAGAGGAAAAAATACTTCTCCTCTTACTTCAAAATCATCAGGGAAATCTGAACCCATGAGTTTTAGTGGTATTGATCTAATCGTTTTCAGGTTCTCAGTTATATCTTCTCCTTGCCTCCCATTCCCTCTTGTTGCACCTCTTAACAGTAAGCCAGAACTATAAGTAAGAGATATGGCGAGACCATCAATTTTTTCTTCTAGGATGAATTCTTTTATTGGCTC
The DNA here is from genome assembly GCA_002700125.1 of Dehalococcoidia bacterium. Taxonomy (GTDB): domain Bacteria; phylum Chloroflexota; class Dehalococcoidia; order Lucifugimonadales; family Lucifugimonadaceae. Next base: position 25,222 of record PACM01000018.1, on the reverse strand, counting down.
TCCTATGTTCTTCTCAGTTCTTTTTCTCCATTCATATAGCTGTTCCATATTAAATACATTGGATAAACTAAGCATCTCATCAACGTGAAGCACTGTACTAAAACCAGTTGAAGGCGATCCGCCTACTCTTTGTGTCGGAGATTCAGGTGTTATTAATTCCGGGAATCTTTTTTCAAGATCAATCAGATCAGACATCATATCGTCGTATTCTTGATCTGAAATATCTGGCGCTTGAAGAACGTAGTATTTGTGATTAGCAGTCTCAATTTGACTTCTTAAAGTGTCTATTTTTTTTGAAACTGATTTTGGCTCTTTAAAATCCTCCATGATAAAACTAATGATATATTATTCGTATCAATTATTGGAAAGAATGAAGCAATGGTATTTATATCTACATTTCGAGGCACGACCTTCAAAGATGACGGAAAAGTTGGAGACTACCTATGCCCACCTTTTGATGTGATAGACGACAATCTAAGGGATGCTCTATATTCTCATTCAGAATTGAATATAGTCAGACTAGAAAACGGAAAGGAATATGAAGGCGATGGTAAAAGCGAAAATAAATATAAGAGAGCATCTGCACATTATAATTTGTGGCTGCAAAAAGAGTACCTCCGTAAGTCTGAAGTTCCTCATTACTATATTTTAGAGGAAATATTTAAATTTAGAGGTGATAGAGTCTCAAGAAAGTCACTTATTGCACTTTTTGATGTTTATAACGGTATACTTCCCCACGAAAAGACCAGATCTGCTCCCAAAGAAGACAGGTTGAAACTAGTAGAGGAAACTGGAGCGATTTTCAGTTCAATTATGACTCTTGTGGAAGATCAAGAAAAAAAATTACAAGAATTTCTTGAGAGTAATTCTCAGAGCGAACCTATTATCACAGGATCCATACCATTGATGCATGATTTTAAATTATGGAAAGCAGATGAAGATGACCCGGAAATTCATGATTGGTTTAGAGACAAAGAGTTATACATTGCAGATGGTCATCATAGATGGGAAACAGCAAAAAAATATGCAGAAGACACTTGGTCACCCTCTTTGGTCAATGTATGTTATTTAAGAATGATGAATGTTTTTCCAATGGATAGTGAAGGGGTTAAGCTTTTGGGATATCATCGTGCACTGACCAATTTGGATGAATCTTTAAATTTATTACTAGAGAGATCTTTAAGGGAAAAGTTTGATTTTGAAAGGACTGAATGGAGAGATGAATTTTATAATTGGGATACATTGGCTGAAGAAAAAATATTATATTCAATAAAAAAAGATTCAAACATAACTTGGTTCATATTAAGTCGAAAGGATAGCACGGAATCAATTTATGAACTTTTGGATGAATCTTTTAAAGAATGCTTTGGAGAAAACTTGAATAACCATGTTGAATACGAACACGATATTAAATCTACGAAGATAAAGTTGTCTGATAATGAGTATCAGGCTTGTTTTTTTATGAATGCTTTATCAAAGGATTACTTTACTTCAACTGTCCGACGAGGAAAACTACTTCCCCCAAAGTCTACTTTCTTTTATCCTAAGTTACCTACAGGTGTTGTGATACAGAACGCCTGCGAGCGTTAATATGTTATTTGATAAAATAAAGAAAGCTGAAAAAGACCCAATTCTTGGATTAACAGAAGAATTCAAGAAAGACGATAATGTTAATAAAGTTAATCTTTCGGTAGGTGTTTATCAAGATGAGTTTGGGAATACTCCAACCTTTTCTACTGTTCTTGATGCTGAAAGACAAATACAGATCCAGGAGATAAGCAAAACTTATAAGCCCATAGATGGGGACAAACAGTTTATAGATCGATCGATTGGGCTAGTCTTTGGAGGACAATTGTCTACGGAGAAAGAAGGATTATTATTTGGACTAAATACCCCTGGAGGCACTGGAGCACTTAGGCTAGCTTCTGATTTCCTTCACAAGTTTTCAAATGAATCATCAGTATGGATAAGTGATCCTAGTTGGCCTAATCATAAGCCTATATTCGAATCATCAGGATTTAATGTAAATAATTATTCCTATTTTGATAGTTCAACCAATTCTGTTGGCTTTGACGATATGGTATCAGATATTAAATCTGTACCCAGCGGAGATATTATTGTACTGCACGGGTGTTGCCATAATCCAACTGGATCGGACCTGAATTACAATCAGTGGGAAGAAATTGCTGACCTGATTGCCAACAAAGGACTTGTAACGATATGCGATTTCGCCTATCAAGGACTCGGAGATGGCATAGATGAAGATGCAAGAGGAGTAAGAGTTTTATCTGAGAAACTTGATGAATTAATTGTTTGTTCGAGTTACTCAAAAAATTTTGGTCTTTATAGCGAGAGGGTAGGATGCNTATTTTATCATTCAAGAAATAAATCAATTTCTGAATCTGTTTTGAGTCAGTTAAAGAAAACAGCCAGATCAAATTATTCTAACCCTCCGGCACATGGATCTGAGATAGTAAAATTGATNTTAGGAGATAAGGTGTTGCGAAAAGAATGGATTGAAGAATTAACNCAAGTCCGAGAAAGAATAATATCAGTGAGAAAAATGTTTGTTGAAAAATTAAATGAAAGAAAGTCCGTTAAAGATTTTAATTTCATTCAAGCTCAGAAAGGTATGTTTAGTTTCACTGGATTAACTCCTCCCCAAGTGGATTTGTTAAAGAGAGATTATTCTATTTATATAGTGAACTCTGGCAGAATCAACATTGCTGGAATTAATTCAAATAATGTTGATTATCTGGCTGATTCGATTGCAGATTCAATTAAGAAAATTTAATTAGGAAAAACTCTTTTGAGCCTTTCCTAATAATCATTACTTTTCCGTCGATTGTACTCGAGAGGGTTAACATATCTTTTATGTCAGTTATTTTTTCCCCATTCAACCGCACTGCCCCTTGTTGCACCATACGTCTCATATCACCCATTGATTTAAATATGCCTTGATCTGTTAAGAATTTCCCCAGTAGTATTTTTTCAGTCAGTACTGAAGGTGATACTTTTGTAGAGGGAGATCCTTCCATTAAATCATCTATCTCATGAAGTTCTAGTTCAGATATTTTATTATTAAAGAAGTAGTCAGTAATGCGGACAGCATCTGTAAATCCGCTTTTTCCATGAATCATAGTAACCAATTCTTGGGCTAATTTTTTTGGAGCCATCCTTTCTTTTGGATAATGTCTCAACGAATCNGAAAGATCTTGTATTTCTTTTTCACTTAAGAGAGTGAAGTATTTTAAATAATCTATTACATCATCATCTGGAGTGTTGAGAAAGAATTGATATAATTTGTATGGAGATGTNCTATTTGGGTCTAGCGTAGGCGCTTCTCCAGCACTTTTTCCAAACTTCTCTCCAGCACTTGATGTTATTAAAGGAAAAACTATACCGTGTGCAGAAGAATGTTTGCCAGGGTTTTTTCTGTTTATCAAGTCGCGACCTGCCAGTATATTGCCCCATTGATCACTACCGCCCATCTGTAGCTTGCAATCTTCATTTTCATATAAGTGAAGAAAATCGTATGCTTGAAGAGTCATATATGAGAATTCAGTAAATGAAATTCCAGTATCTCTAGATATCCTTGATTTAACAGATTCCTTTCCAGCCATGTAGTTTAATGTGAAATGTTTACCTGTGTCTCTGAGAAAATCTATCAAATTTATTTTTGATAACCATTCTGCATTATTCAATATTCTTGCACTGTTTGATATTTTTGATCCAAAATCTAAAAAATTCTCCAATTGAGTTTTGATTGCATCTAAATTTTCTTCAATGGCTTCTTTACTAAGAATTGATCTTTCAGAAGCTTTACCACTAGGGTCTCCTATTAATCCTGTTCCGCCTCCTATAACAGCAATTGGAGAGTGCCCTGAACGTTGTAGTCTTACTAATCCCATCACTGCAATAAGGTTTCCAATATGTAGACTTTTTGAAGTTGGGTCAAAGCCTATATAAGCAGTTATCTTTTCTTTAGAAAGCATTCCTTCTACATCTGGAGTCCTGTCAGCTATAAGTCCTCTCCATTGCAGATCTTCGGTAAAATTCATTAATTTTTTATTCTTTACTATTTGCTATGTATTCTACATCAACAGACATTTGACGTTTTAGGTCACCAATATCATCAAACTTAATCTGATCTCTAATAAAGTCTTCAAATGCTATTTTTATAGCTTTGCCATATATATTTTTATCGAAATTTACTATAAAGGTTTCAATACTTTTTTTCGTTTCATTGAAAGTAGGGTTATCCCCAATGCTTGTCACTGATCGATACTCCTTGTTATCTACGGTTGTGCTGGTTTTATATATACCGTCCTTAGGGATTATCTTCTCCTCTTTAGTTTCTATGTTTGCGGTTGGATATCCTAATTTGGATCCATATTTCTTGCCCTCAATTACCTGACCTGAAAGTATATAGTTTCTTTCAAGTAATAAGTTGGCTTTTTTAACGTCTCCATCCATAAGAGCTTTTTTTATATAACTACTTGATATTTTTAAATCGCTATGTTCTTTGTTGGAGACAGAAATAAGAGATACTTCTATTTTTCTTAATATTTCTTTGAGGCCATTTTGAGCTCCTATCCTATCATTTCCAAGAAATGTATCTTCTCCAAGAACTAAAGAGTGAATATTTAATGAATTTTTCAAATGGAGTATAAATTCTTCTCCAGTTAGCTGTTTAATTTCTTTATCAAAATCTAAACTGATGATATTTTTTATTCCAATGTCTCTAAGAAGGGATTTCTTCTCCTCTATACTACATATTAGAGGACTATATTGATTAGTAATAATTTCTTTAGGAGGCCTATTGAAAGTAATTACAGTAGGTTCCAGATTCTCCGTATTACTATTACTGTACTCTAAGAGTTTATGAAGTAAGTATCTATGCCCTGAGTGCACCCCATCGAACGTTCCGATAGCGATTATAGACGGGGATGTTTTTCTCAACTTTTTTAGTGTGTCAAATGAATTCACTGAAGTTTTGAACTTATCCTTTAGAGACTTCTATCTGACTATCAGCTTCTTCAACCAGATCTACGGTCTCTTGCCAATTAATACACGGGTCAGTAATTGAAACACCAAAAGATAGCTTTGATGGTTCATCTAGTTTTTGACTACCTTCGTTTATGTGGCTTTCCAGCATTATGCCTACCAAGCCAGGATTTATCTTATTTGTTTTTTGCCGAATCAATTCTTTGAACGCTATGCTCATTTTTTTATGATCTTTTCCACAATTAGCATGAGAACAATCCACTACGACAGTAGGCACTATTCCTTCTTTTTTGACTAAACTTAATGCATTACCTATGCTGTTTTCGTCATAATTAGTACCTTGAGTACTTCCTCTTAAGATAAGATGACTATAAGGATTTCCAGATGTATGTATTATGCAACTTTGTCCATCTTCGTCAATTCCCAAAAATGCGTGTTTACCTTGAGATGCTACCATGGCATCTACAGCGATTTGTACACTTCCTCCTGTTCCATTCTTAAATCCAATAGGCATACTTAGTCCACTTGCCATTTGTCTGTGAGTCTGACTTTCAGTTGTTCTTGCTCCTATAGCGCCCCAAGAAACAAAGTCTGCTAAATATTGCGGTGTAAATGGATCTAAGAATTCTGTAGCAGTTGGTATCCCTAGTGATGTAACCCCGCTTAAGAAAGTTCTTGCCTTTCTGTATCCTTCATCCATATTGAATGTGTTATTTAAGTCGGGGTCATTGATTAACCCTTTCCATCCAACAGTAGTCCTCGGTTTCTCAAAATAAACCCTCATAACTATATAGAAATTTTTTAGTCTTTCTTTAAGTTCTCTCAACTTTTTTGCATATTCTATTCCTGCATCAACATCATGAATTGAACATGGTCCAGTTATCAAAAGCATTCTTTCATCTTTTCCGTGAATTATGTCGGACACAATTTTTCTGGATTCTATTACTAAGTTCTTTGAATCTTGAGAAACAGGGATATCTTCCCTATAAACTCTAGGTGGAGTTATTTGGGAGTAACTTTCTATACGAACATCCTGTAATTTTTCCATTGAAATACTATACCTTTGTTTTTATCTTATTTAAAGCTTTATTATGAAGCCTCAAATTCATTATCATTCTTCCTGAGATTCTTAGCGTTACGTAAATATGGGTGCCTTATCATTTTTTGTTTTACTTCAGTGTTCCACAGAATTAGTATTCTTATACATTTCTTCAAACCTTGAGGAACTGACATCTCATGTCCACATATTAGCGGAACAGAGTCCCATCCCATTTCTCTAGCAGCTACGGCAGGGAATTCATCGGATAAATCAGAAGTCGTTGTAAAAAAAACAGCTGCTATGTCATCTGTTGAAACATTATTTATTGTTATCATTTGCTTAAGAAGATCTTCAGTCGCTCCTTTTATTAAGTCGGCATTGTCTGAATCTACCGTTGTGGCTCCTCTTATTCCTCTAACATTGTATTTTCTAATCTCATTATTCATATGTTTATATTAGACGATTTTTTTAATATTGAAATGAATTTCTTAACTTCTGTAACTGCATTTTCTTTTTTGGCGTCTGATATTATGTCTATGATAGAACTCCCAACTATTGCTGCATCAGCAAATCTTGATAAGATTTTTATGTGTTCTGGACTTGATATACCAAAACCGACAGCTACTGGTAAATTTGTGTATTGTTTGACACTCTCTACCTTTTTTTTGATTTGTGGGGATAAGTTCTTTCTAGATCCTGTAACACCCAAAACGCTCACACAATAAACAAAACCCTGAGCTATATTACAAGCGTGCTTAACTGTTGCTTGACTTGAATTTAGTGGAACCAAAGGGATAGTATCAATCTGATATTCCTTAGCTATGGACTGTATTTTTTCTAATTCAACATTTGGAATATCAGCAATTATTAAACCCTGTACGCCTGATTGTTTGGCTGACTTGAAGTAATTCTCAACACCAATTTTTAGTATTGGATTATAGTAACCCATGGTTATGATAGGGGTTTTATTTTGTTTGTACGAGTTAATCTTTTCAATCATTTTTAGGGTTGAATCAATATCAACTCCATTTCTTAGTGATATTGAGCTTGACTTCTGAATAGTCTTTCCTTCGGCAATTGGATCACTGAATGGAATTCCTACTTCAATTGCAGAAACAAGATTCTCTGATATTAGTCCTGAGATTATTTCTTCACTAATTTGAATAGTCGGATATCCAGAAGTTAAAAAAGGGATCAGACTTATTCTTCCAGCTTGTTTTTCTTTAAGGATGGATGAAGCAATTGCGCTCTCCATTTTAACTAGCTTGAGGCTCTATATCTGATGGAGGGGCTTTTTTGGGCGCCGGCGCCGGTTGTTCATTAGAATGAGCCATAGTCTCCCCAATCAAAGGTGGCGTCACTACTTCTCCAGCAAATAGCTTTAATAATTCTTCTGAATCAATTGTTTCGTATTCTAATAAATATTTAGCCAAATCTTCGAGTTGACNAGAATATTTCTTNATTAATTTTTCAGCTTTTTTTTCACCANCCAGCAANAGTATATTTATCTCATCATCAATTATTTCTTCTGTTTTACTGCTATAATCCCTCTGTTCTGTCCCGTCTTTACCTAAGAATATTGTTTCTTGCTTTCTTCCATAAGATCTTAATCCTAGCTTCTTACTCATTCCGTAAGTGGTTACCATATCTTTTGCTAGTTTGGTTGCAACTTGAATATCGTTACTAGCTCCTGTTGTTACTTCTTCGAATTTTATTTTCTCAGCTACTCTACCACCCATCGCNGCTGCAATATAAGCTTCAAACTGAGCTTTGGTTTGTAAATATCTATCCTTTTCAGGTAAGTATCTTGTATATCCACCCATTTGCCCTCTAGAAATTATTGAAACCTTGTGAACTGGATCCGCTGCAGGCATATTATGAGCCACGACGGCGTGACCAGCTTCATGGTAGGCAGTTATTTTTCTTTCTTCGTCTGTTATTATTCGGCTTTTTCTGGCTGGTCCTGCAATTACCCTATCGATAGATTCTACAAGTGATGCCAAACCAATTTTTTTTGCACCTCTTCTCGCAGCTAAAATAGCTGCTTCATTGACTAGGTTTGCTAAGTCAGCTCCGCTAAAGCCTGGAGTTTGCTTTGCTATTTTTTCAAGTTCTACTTCAGACTCTAATGGCTTGCCTTTAGAATGTACTTCTAAAATAGCTTTCCTGCCTGATATGTCAGGATTATCTAATACCACTCTTCGGTCAAACCTTCCNGGTCTTAACAAAGCAGGGTCAAGTATGTCAGGNCGGTTTGTTGAAGCTAATACTATTACATTTGTTGCAGTATCGAATCCGTCCATTTCTACAAGAATCTGGTTCAGNGTCTGTTCTCTTTCATCATGTCCTCCACCAAGTCCGGCGCCTCTATGTCTGCCAACAGCATCAATTTCATCTACGAAAACTATGCAAGGAGAATGTTTCTTGGCTTGATCAAAAAGATCTCGAACTCTTGATGCTCCAACTCCAACGAACATTTCTACAAACTCTGATCCACTTATTGAGAAAAAAGGTACACCAGCTTCACCTGCGACAGCTCGTGCTAATAATGTTTTACCTGTGCCAGGTGGGCCAACAAGTAATACACCTCTCGGTATTCTGGCCCCAAGGGCAAGGAATCGTTCTGGGCTTTTCAAGAAATCTACAACTTCTTCAAGTTCTTCTTTTGCTTCAGTGACGCCAGCGACATCAGAGAAGGTGACAGTTGCTTTTGCTCCTACGAATCGTTTTGCTTTGCTTTTTCCAAAGCCAAGCGCATTATTGGCTCCGCCTTGTGCTTGCCTCATCATAAATATTAAGATTCCACCAAAAAGAATCAGTGGGAGAAAGCTTAGTAGGATAGAAAGTATATTACCAATTCCGCTTGATCCATCTACTTCAACGTCATAATTTGCTGTGTTTACATTTTTGTCTTGAAGTATCTGATAAATGCTACTGCCTGGCTCTTTCCTTGAAGTATAGTTTTGATTACCTACCTTAATGTCAAGATTATCACCGCTGACTTTTATATTAACTCTCTGGCCGATAGGAGGGTTTTCGGTTAATGATACGACCTGAGACATAGGTATTTCCTCACTTGACCCAATCCTGTCATCAAATAACAAGAAGAAGCCAGCGATTACTATACTTATTACTCCTATATAGACAAAAAGATTTTTTCTCTGNTTTCTCATCCAACCAATTTTAGCACAAACTATATTCCTAAATTAAATTTGATGGATAATTCTGANTTTTGTTGCTTGAACGATTGACCTTTNTAAACAAAAGATGCTAAGATTTCGCAGTNGATTGTGCTTTAATCAATCNTGAGTTTAGGAGAAATAAATACCTATANTACAAAAGAANAAGAATATCGAAAAAAACTACNGAATTAACCGAAGAATTAGGTCTGAAAANGTACGNGTCGTTTCTGGCAGTTCTGAGAAAAGTGTTGAATCAACAGTGATGTCTTTGGATGATGCGATTAAAGTTGCATCACAACAAGGTCTAGACTTGGTAGAAGTGGGGCCAAATCAATCCCCACCTGTTTGCCGAATCTTGGATTACGGAAAGTTTAAATTTTCACAAGCAAAAAAGGTTAAGCAAGCTAAAAAATCTCAATCGAAGGTAGGATTAAAAGAAATTAGGTTAAGAATGAGAATCAGTGAGCATGATATACAGTCAAAACAAAAACAGATTGAATCGTTTCTTCAAGNTGGTAATAAAGTAAAAATATCACTGTTATTTAGAGGACGAGAACAAGCTTACCCTGAATTAGGATTGAATGTTTTAAAAAAGGTTGCCGGAGAATTGAAGGAAGTGTCTGAAATTGATAAAGCACCAAGCCTTGAAGGAAGGACTTTGAGCTTGATTTTAGCTCCTTCCAAGTAGATTTTAATACTGGAGATAATATGCCAAAAATAAAAACTCACAAAGGTGCATCCAAAAGATTTAAACTAAGTGGAAACGGTAAATTGATGAGATCGAAGGGTATGAAGAGTCATTTGAGGAGAAAAAAATCCAAAAGAAATAAAAGATTGTTCGGGGCTAAAGTTCAACTAAGTGAAGCAGTTGGAATCAGAATAAGGAAATTGATTAGGTGATTTAAATGGGAAGAGTAAAGGGTGGATTTACCACTCACAGGAGACATAAAAAAATATTGGACAGCGTGAAAGGTCATGCAGGTTCACGTCACAGAAGATTCAAAGTTGCGAAAGAATCTTTAATTCATGCTTTGGCATACAGTACCGCACATAGAAGATCAAAAAAAAGAGATCAGAGATCGCTTATGATAACTAGGGTTAATGCTGCAGCTAGAAAATGTGGTATAAGTTATTCACAATTAATACACGCTCTGAAAGAATCTCAAATTGAATTGAATCGAAAATCTTTGTCACTTATAGCATTTAATGATTTTGAAGCTTTCGAGAAAGTTGTTGATGCAACGAAAACCCCTTCAAGTAAGTGATATTATATTAGAGAATCTAAGATGATTACTAAGCTCAGAGTCATCATGTACAATAGGGAGAATTTATAAACGCTCAAGTTATTTTTCCTACTGTAATTTTTTGATACTTTATATGTAGCATATAAGTAATAAAGACCTAGAATTGTACAACAAGTTAAATAGATCCAGCCTAACTTTACGTTTATTAAAGCCATAGTTAAGGTTAAGACTATAAGTGTGACGGTATGCAGAATCATTGGTTTAAAAGTTGCTTCAATCCCGACTACTGATGGAAGCATAGGGATGTTGGCATCAGTATAATCATCTTTCATTAGCATAGCTAGAGCCCAAAAATGAGGAGGTGTCCAAAAGAATATAATAACAAATAAGTACCATGCAGAAAGGGATAATTCACCTGTGACAGCTGCCCAACCCACTAGAGGAGGAAAACACCCTGCTATTCCACCAATGACAATATTATGTATTGTTCTCTTTTTAAGCCACAATGAATAGATTATTACGTAAAATAAATTTCCACTTAGTGCCAGCAAAGCCGCCAGCAAATTTGTTGAGAAGTATAGAATGGCAAAGCTTAAAATAGTTAGAATAAATCCAAATATCAAAGCATTTTTGGTGCTTATTCTTGCACCTGCTACAGGTCTTTTTGATGTTCTATTCATTTTACTGTCTACATCTTTGTCAATAGAATGGTTGATTGCGCCTGCTCCTCCTGAAGCTAGGGTGCCACCTATTATTACAGCAAGTATTATCCGAATTGAAGGTAGACCAGAGCTGGCAAGAAATATGGCTGCAAGAGCCGTTAATACTAACAAAATGTTTACTCTGGGTTTAGTAAGTGTAATGTAATCTTTAAAGCTCTGTTGTAAATTCATAATGTCATATTTTATATCTAAATTTTTCTATTGATATTATACAAAAGAGAGTGGCAATTAGTCCCCATAATATACTTGCCACTCCCAGATGTGCTACCCTGACCCAAACTTCAAATTTTGTCCAAGGGTTTAGGGCGCCTAGTATAATTTGTCCCACGATTACAATTAAGGTGACTAATGATATATATGAGATTGTGTTGTTAAATTTCGCTTTGATGACGATGTAACATGCTACGGCACCCACTACTACTGAAATGTAAGAAAATCCCCTGTGAATCATATGAATCCAACCCAATGAAGATTTTGGAAAAATAGATTCTGATGTGCAAAAAGGCCATGCTGAACAAACAGTTCCAGCTCCTTTCCACACGGCATAGGAACCTGATAGAAGAGTTATAATAATCGTTAATGCAGCCAGCCCCATCGTTATAGAGTATTTATCTAGTTTTATGTTTCTAGAAAGAGACTCAGGGCTCTGTACTAGTAGTGTAATTAAAGAGAAACCCAAGACTAAAATGATCATTTGAGCAAGAAATAAATGTAAAGTTCTTAAAGATGGTTCAAGTTCAGTTAAGACTACAGCACCTCCTATCCCTCCGACTGTTATAACCAAGATTAAGTTAAATGTAGTCAATACAACTAGTGTCACATTACTTCTTTGTGTTGCCCATGCAAGTAATGTAATGACCAAGATAGTTAAGCCTAGAATAACTCCACTAGTTCTATGCCCCCACTCTATTAGAGTATGGTAATTCATNGGAGGAATGATTTTCCCNAAGCACAAAGGCCAGTCAGGGCAACCAAGACCTGATCCTGATACTCTAACAAATCCGCCAAGGCTTATCTGAAAAACACAATCAATCATTGCAAAAATGATTAAGAATTTAAATATAGAAATTGAGTTTAAAGAATTTGTTTTCGTAATAGGTTTCGATACCATATCAGAAGTATCTTTATCTATCTCTTCTCTCTCTTTGAGACCCATCTAAAATGGGTTCTCCGAGATGAACTTCGCCATTCCGGATTTTTAAATTAAAACCACAATCACCATTAGTACAAACCCACGCTTTGTAATGAATAGGGGCACCTTGTCCACCAAAATCTGATAGGGGTACCAAGTCTCCATCCCCACATTTCTTACATGCTGGAAATTGTTCAGCCATTTGTTCCACCTTCCTAAATTTTTCAACCTGATGAACTAATTATACAATAACAATCTTTTAAAGGTAATTACAATTTATACGAAAGGGTTTAATGCTTGTATTAGGAATTGAGACTTCTTGCGATGAAACATCCGCTAGNTTAATTAGCGATAATAATCAATTGATTTCAAATGTTGTGGTATCCCAAGACGAAATTCATGNACANCACGGTGGGATTGTCCCAGAGTTAGCTTCAAGGCAACACATCAAAAAGATTGATGATGTAGTCAAGAGAGCTGTAGTGGGGGTGGGTGCGAAATTTTCTGATTTAGATTTGATTGGAGTGACCAATGGGCCTGGTTTAGCAGGCTCACTAATTGTGGGAGTAAATTATGCGAAAGGCCTNGGAATTTCTCTGTCTANGCCTGTTATTGGAGTAAATCACCTAAANGCTCATGTTTATGCTAGCTGGATAAAAAAAGATTTATCTAAAGATGTTAGTTTTGAAATTCCAACAGAATATCCTTTAATGTGCATAATTGTTTCAGGAGGACATACTGATCTTGTAAAATTAGACTCGTTTGGTGAATTTACATTGATTGGGAGAACCAGAGACGATGCAGCTGGAGAAGCTTTTGACAAAGTTGCCCGCTTACTTGGACTGAGATTTCCCGGTGGGCCTGAAGTTGATAAATATGCTCAAACTTCTACTGAAAGATTCGATTTTCCTAGAGCCTATATGCCTCATACTCACGATTTCAGTTTTAGCGGCATGAAGACAGCATTTTTAAATTTGTCTAAATCTCAAAAACCATACAATCCAGATAAAATTTCTAAACTTTGTAATACTTTTCAAGAAGCGATGGTGGACGTGATTACCAAAAAAACTATAGATGCATCCCATAAAAACTACTGTAAAGGCATTATTTTGACAGGAGGTGTGGCTTCAAATTCTCTATTAAGAGAAGAGATGGTCAGAAAGTCAGACATTCCAGTCTTTGTGCCAGATAAGAAACTTTGTACAGATAATGGTGCAATGGTTGCCTCTTTTGTAACTGAAAATTATAAAAATTATAAAAAATTGACGACTAATAATTTAGATATTTTCCCTAGCTTAGGCTATTCGGATATTTGACTCGTTGATAAGAAGTCTTTTGCTTCATTTAAATTTTCTGTATCTATTATTTCTTCATGTCTATTGCCTGATATAAAAAATATCAATTTAATTTTTTCACTACTGAAAATGTAATCAATAATAAGAAAAAGTGAAATAATGGATAATATTATCGACCCAACTATCGAGATTATTGGGGATGAAGAGATCTGCCAGATCACAACAGCTATAAAGAATCCAGCAAATGCCCACCAAGCTTCCTTGATGTCTTTTTTTTCTAGTTTAAATTGATATCCATTAACACCTTTAGCTTTGTATTCGGATTTTAGAGTCTGATCATTAATATTTTTTTCAATCACTAAGTTCTTTGAAGATACTGTCAGTAGAGTGGTTTTACTTAACTGAAAAGATTTTTTACTTTTGCTTGTCATGTTATTTCTTTAATTCTTTCAAAGTTTCAATTATAGAATGTTCAAGCCGTACTGATTTAACATAATCCCCAACCATTATCTTGCCTGCTTTTCTAGATGCATCTTCTATCATTTTATGGGTTTCAATTACTTTGGGATGTTCTGGCTCACCAGGCACTCCTAGATCTGCCGCTAAATCATGTGGACCAAAAGCTATTCTGCTAATTCTCTCTTCTTTCAATATATCTCCAAGATTATCAACAGCCTTTTTAGATTCTATTTGAATTGTAAGTTCCATATTTTGGTTCGCCCAGTCTGCGTACTCCCTTTTACTCATCTTTTTATTTGAAAGAAAAATAGGAGAACTGAACTCTGTTCCTCTTCCACCGCCCCAGGATCTTTTTCCGAGAGGTGGAAATAGGCAACTATCAGCTAGAAGAGTTGCTTCTTCTAACGTCTCCACATGGGGACCCATAATCCCTTGGATGCCTCTATCAATAAATAAGTTTATTTCTGGCTTGGAAATTTTAGGTATCCTAGCTGTTACAGTTAGCCCGCTTGAAATAGCTAATTGGCAAATCCTCTCTACAGAATCCACGGAGAATGAACCATGCTCTGCATCTAAATGAATTGCATCAAATTGTAATTTCACCGCATATTCTATGACATCAAGATTTTCAGATTGTATAGAAACTACGTACGCTGTCTGCTTATTTTTAATTTTATTCAATATTCGATTTTCATTCATAAGTCATTCCTCCAAAGACATCAGGATAACAGAATTAACCTTTTCTCTAAATAGAATTAGGATCATCTATCCTCCTCCAACAGCATGAACTATTTCAATTTTTGAATTTTCTTTAATGACGAATGATTCATGAAGAGTCTTTTTTATAACAGTCCCATTTACAGCTACTGCTACAGATTCATTCTTGATATTCATAGCTTCTAGCAGATCCGATATGTTTGATATACTTTTGAAGGTTTGATTTTTTCCATTGACTACTATACTTATTGTATTTTTACTCATTACTAAAAGCACCTCCGTTTAAAATAGAATTGATTGACTTTATAGTTATTTCTGGATCCTTGCTAAGGAGTAATCCACGCATAATGGCTATACCACTTATATTATATTGCATTAATCTAGTTACGTTACTCTGATCAATCCCTCCAACTGCTATAATAGGGACTGTGCTACGGTTGCACGAATCTCTCAAAATTTTCAGATCCATTGGTTTTGAATTTGGATGACTTTCTGTATTAAAAACCGAACCTATTTGTATATAGTCAAAATTTTCAACCCAACCTACATTTTCTGAAATTAATCCGTGGAATGACCTCCCTACTATTAAATTAGAGGGTTTCTTTTCAATTATATGTGACGTTAATGCGGATATTTCAGGCAAATGAATTCCGTCGCATTCTGTTTCTAAAGCTAACTCTATTGAACCGTTCAATATTAATTTACATCTATACTTTGTCTCTTCTCTTAGTTTATGCAGAAATTTTTTTAGAGAAAGTTTATCCATGCTTTTTTCTCGTACTTGTAAATTAGTTAAACCAAAAGGTAGGACTTTTTTTACAAGTGAGACAGTTTCGTCAGCATTGAGTATTTGAGTATTTGTAATTAGGGTAATAGATTTATTATTTGAAAAGTTGGTATTTGTCATTCATTTGCTTGGATCAATTAGATTATCTTTAGGAGAACTTGATGAAGCTACTGGCAATTGTGGGATTCTTCCTGCTAAAAATGCCTTTCTTCCAGCTTCTACTCCCAACTTGAATCCTTCTGCCATTAAAGCAGGATTTTTTGCTTTCGCGATAGCAGTATTTACTAGTACTGCGTCTGCCCCTAATTCAATTACTCTAGCAGCATCTGAAGGTACCGCTAAGCCAGCATCAACAACTACAGGCACTTTGGATTGTTCTATAATAATTTTTATATCCTCTTCGTTCTTAATGCCATTACCAGATCCTATTGGTGATGCTAAGGGCATAACTGTTACGCAACCCATAGACTCCAATCTTTTTGCAAGTGGAGGGTCTGCGTTTATGTATGGCAAAACCTTGAATCCTTTTTGTATTAAAGTACCTGCGGCTTCAATTGTCAGTATAGGATCTGGCAAAAGATATTCCGGATCATTTATTGCTTCAAGCTTTACCCAATTCGTTCCTAACAGTTCTCTTGAGAGTTCGCAAGTTAAAATTATTTCAGATAAATTACTGCATCCAGCAGTATTAGGTAATATTCTTATATTTTCTTTTGTTAATATATCTAACAAACTTCTATCATCAGCTTGATTCTCTAAATCTAGCCTTCTAATTGCTACAGTGATCATTTGGGAGCCTGAACTTTTTATGTAGCTTATTAATTGATCTTGAGTTCCATGTTTCCCAGTTCCAATAAATAATCTTGAATTAAATTTTTCTTTGTCTATAGTTAATGTGTCGGGCATTTTAAGTCACTTCTCGTAAATTATTGTAATTATATTCCATTATTATATTTTTTAAGAGGCTTCAACATGGATTTGAAAAAAAATAATATAAAATCAGGACTCCTTGTAGACTTAGATGGGACACTTCTAAAAGAACATGATGTTATTTCCGAAACAGTTTCTACAGATTTGAGAAGACTAAACAAGATTTTACCTATATCAATAGTTTCTGGAAGAGGACCTAACGATGTGCTGAAGTTCTCAAAATTGTTAGATTTTAAAGGACCTCAATATTGTGAGAATGGCAGTAGAATAATAGATGGACTTACAGGGGGTCTAATTTCTGAAAAATTGATTCCTTATGATTCTGCTTCATATATTTATGATGTTATTAAGAAGTCTAAGGCGGGATGTATATTGGTAGCCAACGGCGAAACGCAGAAAGATCCTTTGGAGATATCTTCTAAAATTTCCTCATTACTAGCATATTCTAAGATTGAAGACGAACTAACTGTTGTGGAAAAGACTCTAGAAGATCATCAAGGGGTAATTAGTATAAAATCTAGTGATGAGAATGGATATTTCTTCTTAAACTATCACAGAAAAGACTCTGGAAAACACACTGCAGTTGACCATTTCTGTAATTTTTATCGCATACTCCCAGAGTATATATTTGCTATAGGAGACGGGATGAATGATTTGTTAATGTTACGTAAATGTGGACATTCTATTGCTATGGGTAATGCATCTAATTTAGTCAAAAATGAAGCAACGTTCGTAACTGACACCATTGAGAATGATGGTGTTTCTAAATCAATAAACGACTATATATTACCTAATTTTTTGTAGACTTCTTCCGCAATGTTTTTACGCCTGCTTTTAGTGCTGATTGCCAAATCTTGATTTCTGAACTTAAGTCTACTTTGTATTGTTGAGAATATTCTCCCATTTGTCGGAATTTTTTTGATCTTCGTCTCACTAATGTCTTTGGATAAACGTCTCTTATTTTTATTAGCTCTTCAAGTATTGTTTCTTGAACTAACTTGGATGCTTCATCATGGCTTTTATGTGCACCGCCTTCAGGCTCCTTTATTATTCTGTCTATTATGCCCAAATTTTTGCAATCTCTAGATGTAAGTTTCATCGTATTTGAAATTTCTTTGGCCTTTCTTCGATCACCTAATTGAATCTTTGCTGCCTCTTCAGGGCTCAAAGGAGTAAATATTGAGTTTTGAAGCATTAATATTGAGTCAGCAATTGTGAAAGCCAATGCAGTTTCGCTTCCTCCTTCGCCTATTATGATAGATATCATTGGAGTTTCTGCCTTGAGTTTTTTAGCGATAAGATCAGCAATCGAAAATGCAAGTCCATCATACTCAGATTTTAATGACAATTCTGGATTTACCGAGTCTATAAAGTTTATACAAGGTATACGGAATCTTTCTGCGATTCTAATTGCTCTAGCTGCTTTACGAAATCCTTCTGGTCTTATCTTCTTATCAAAATTTCTTTTCACATTGTTACTTGTAACTTTGGAGATAATTTCTCTCTGCTGGGCTATTATCATCACCGGCTCTCCTGAAATCCTTCCCAGGCCAATTCTTATCGAATTATCGTCAGCTCCGGATCTATCTCCATGTAGTTCGGTAAAGTCGGTAATTATTCTTTCGATATAATCAAGAGCTTTGGGACGAGTTATTTTTCTGGATAACTGCACTGCCTCCCAAGGCGTTGGATCAACTATCTTAGATGTCGCATTATTTTTTTTAAGCACTTTATTGCTTAATGTAAAGCTTGGCTTCAAGATATTTAGTAATGTAGAAATTTCAAATCGGATCTTTTCTCTAGAGGTAACCTTGTCTATAAATCCGTGTTCTAAGAAGTCTTCAGATAAATAATTAGTAGATTGTACCGATCCTGTTAATTCTTTTAATTTTCTATAGGGAGAATATCCAATGTGTGCTTCTGGTTCAGCGATAATTATGTCAGACAAGGCTACAAAACTAGCCATCACTTGACCAGTGGAAGGATTTCCTAAAACGGAAATCATTGGTTGGTTTGAAGCCTTTAAGTGATTTGTAGCAACTACAGTTTTTGACATCTGCATAAGAGACATTACTCCTTCTTGTACTCTTGAACCGCCACTGTTTATGATGGCTACAACTGGAATTTTCTTCTTGGCTGCGAGCTCTATCGACAAGGCGACCTTTTCTCCTACAATAAGACCCATACTCCCTCCTAAAAATCCAAAATCTAAAGCTAATAAAACACAATCTGACCCTCCAATCTTACAATTTCCAGTCAGCACAGCCTCATTTAGCCCTGTTCTACGTCTGTCAGATTTAATTTGCTCGCTGTATGCTGAGAGATGAGTCGAGTCGAGATTAACAGAAGTAGTAATCTTGTTAAATATTTCATTGAAAGTACCCCTATCAACTAATGATTTTATTCTGTCTCTTGCAGAAATATGAAAATGAAAATTACATTTTGAGCAGATCTTATGTTCAAGATAACTAGATGAATTCTCAAGATTTTCATCACATTTGAAACAAGTGGCATCTTCTTCTTGATTTTCTAGAATTGTTTGATCGTCAAAAACCATCTATAAGAACCTCTCTTGCTTTGCCAGCGTCTCCAGGGCCTACTGCACCTTGTTCTTCTAATTCATCCATTAATCTTGCGGCTCTAGGATAGCCTATCTTCAATCTTCTCTGNAGATATGANGTTGATAGAGTCTTTTGACCTCTGGCTAAATTNTAAGCTTGCATNATTAAATCATCATCAGAATNTAACATCACATTACTTTCAGAATTTTCTTCAACCATGAGATTAAGGTCGAGGTTTTTTAACGGGTTTTTAATCTCTTGATTTTTCCAATGACTAACTATTCGATCAATCTCTTGATCTGAAATCCAGATACCTTGAGCTCTAGTAGGTGTAGGATTATCGACAGGAGCAAATAACATATCTCCTTTACCTAATAATTTTTCTGCCCCTGGTGAATCTATTATAGTTCTAGAATCAATTTGTGATGTTACTGAGAAAGAAATTCGGCTTGGAAAATTTGCTTTTATTAGGCCTGTAACAACATCAACTGAAGGTCTCTGAGTGGCAACAATTAAATGTATCCCTGTAGCTCTCCCGAGTTGTGCTAGCCTAACTAATAGTTTTTCAACTTCACTGGATGCACTTAACATCAGNTCTGCCAGTTCATCCACGATTACTACAATGTGAGGCATCTCAACTTTATTTTTTGAGTTGTATATGGATATATTCTTTGAATTATTGGATTCTAATATCTTAAACCTTAGTGTCATTTCTTCGATCATTAACTTTAGAGATTTCACAGCCTCNGAGGATTCAACTATTGGGTCTGTTAATAAGTGAGGTATTCCATTGTATGGNGTCAATTCAACTCTTTTTGGATCAATCATTACAAACCGTAATTCTTCAGGTGTTTTCTTCATAAGGAACCCTGAAATAATAGAATTGATACACACACTTTTCCCTGAACCAGTTGCTCCAGCAACTAGTAGATGTGGNAATTTGCTTAAATCGCAATGAACGGATTGGTTACCAGTGCCAATGCCTAAAGCCATAGGTAGGTAATATTCTTTCAGTATTTCTCTATTCTTTTTTCCTGAGATCTGACTTTTTAATCCAACTATTGCAGCAGTGTTATTAGGAACCTCAATACCGACTAGAGATTCACCTGGCATGGGAGACTGGAACCTAATATTTGAAGATGCTAAAGCTAGTGCTAAATCCTTTTCTCTGGCCAAGATATGATCAACTCTTACTCTCTTTGAATTTCCGTACCCAGGAGAAAGTCCATACATCGTTACTGCCGGACCAGATTTTACTTGATCNACTGAAACTTCTATGCCGTGCTCTCTTAGAGTCGTTGTTATTAAGTTTTTCTTGGTCTCTATCTCTTCTACGCTCTTTGACTGAGAATCGATAATTTCTAGGAGGTCTTCTTTAGGTAAGATCCANTTGTTTTTTTCATTTGATATTAGATCGAATGTGTGACTATTATAGGGACCTTCTATCTCATTTTTAGTGCTCACACCGTTCCCATTAAAATCTAGTTGTTGCGTCGGAGTTGCTATTACATCTTCTTTTTTAATATTTGGTAAAANAATCTCTTCNTTTTGTGAAGCTATCTTATTATTTTGGATCTGAATCTTNTTGGCTTTTATTTTTTCTATTGTTTGGTTCATCACTTTCTTAGATATAGCATAAAATTTTGATGGAAATATAGCGCCAAGCATTACAATATTAATCAAAATTAATCTAGCTACTCCAGTTGCATAATTTATAAATGAAGGGTTGAATCTATCCCATTCCATTGGTGCTTTTATAATTAATTCTCCTAGACTGCCACCTAATGACTTTGAAAATATTCCATCAGGGTTGTACTTGAAAAAGGTAAAGATGGAACAAAATTCTATTAAAATCATAGTAGGTATCATGATCAATAAGAGTTTATTTTTTCTTGGTATAAATAATTCAGATTTAAAAAGAATTAAAAAAGAGAGTGTCAAACCCCATAGCAACACGATTAAAGATCCTAGTCCAAAAAATTCGATAATGTAGGGGCTATAGAAATAATTTAAGATCTCCCAATCAATAAATTTTATTTCGGGTAGTCTATCGACTGGAAACTTAAACTGCTGGTATGAAACGAACAAAAGGGCCAATACTGAAACGACAAATACAATTAACTTGCCGTTTAAGTTTAAAGTTTTTGGTTTACTCATTAGTTTTTATCGATGATTAATCAACTAATACTGTATGAAAATTAACTTGGGAGGTCAATTTGATATGAGGTAATTTATAAGGAATTAATGACAAACTAGTGAATCAAGAAGGATTCGCTGAAAACCTGAAAATACGTCAAGAAACTCAAGTTGAGTGCTTAGTCAGTTATTCCTTTTTTTTCTAGGAAGGCTAATGCATCAGCTACCGTTATAATACTTTCAGCTTCTTCATCAGAAATCTCTAAGGCTTCATCACCTACTGAAAACTCGTTCTCCATAGCCATGATCATTTCTACAACATCGAGGGAGTCTGCATCTAAGTCATCTATAAATGATGAATCAGATTTGATATCACTTACGTTTACTGATAGAGACTCCGCAATAATTTCATATAATCTGTTTTCAATTGTTGCCATAATTACCCTTCTTTCTCTTAGTTAAAGATCTTAATACGCCTCTAATAAATTTATGTGAGTTATCTGAACCGAAAAGATAACCTAATTTTTCAAAATCNTCAACTAACTTCTGATTATTACACTCTAAGGCATCATTTTCAACTTCCCAGAATGCTAATCGTAATATACATTTGTCTATCACAGACAACTGGCTTATGGGGTATTCTTTAGCAAAAGATTGTATTTTATCATCTAGTAACTCCTTTTTTTTATATGTATCATTGGATGTCTTTCTACATTTTTTTATTTCATTTGAAGCTAGATCTTTAAATTCGTCAGATGTATCTAGACTTAATGCGCTAGTAGAAACATTCTTAATATCTTCAGAGAGGTCCAAAGAATACATAAATTGAAGAATCAACTTTCTTTTGATTTGAGTTTTTTCTAGAGGTATTTTAATAGTATATTCTTCAACCAGTTCAGCGTCTTGTGTTCCGATAAGTTGCTTTTCTAGTCCTTTTATCTTGATATCGTCCACTACTCAGAAACCTAAGAATTGATGGATAATGATTCAAATGAGTGAATACTATGAGTTTCACAATCTGAATTTATCCTTTTTATCAACCCTGAGAGTATTTTTCCAGGGCCAAATTCGATAAATTGGTTACAACCGTTTAGGGTCATGTACTCTATTGTGTCATTCCACTGTACACAAGACATTAGCTGATCAATAAGTTCATTTTTTATTTGACTGGCGTTCAGTAAAGGTTCTGCATTTACGTTGCCTATAACTGGTATTTTAGGATCTTTAAAATCTAAAGTATCTATAAAATCAATTAAACTATCCCGCGCTGGCTCCATTAATATTGAGTGGAATGCCCCTCCTACCTTCAATTTTATAGCTTTTTTTGCTCCTCTTGCTCTGGCAAGGTCTACTGCAAGTGCCAAAGAATCATTATCTCCACTGATAATGATTTGTTGCTGACTGTTTATATTTGCGGTATAGGCTCCAGCTTCTTTGCACACCTCTTCAATCGTATTTAAATCTAATCCAATCAGGGCTACCATACCTCCAGGATTTTGTGTACAAGCTACTTCCATTAGTCTGCCTCTTTCAGAAACTAGACTGATAGTGTCAGGAATCGATAGCGCTCCTGAAGCGCATAGTGAAGTGTATTCACCCAAACTATGTCCTGCAGTCGAACTAGCTTCTATTAAAGGGTACTTTTCTTTGAACATTGCAAGGCAAGCTAGAGACGTTGCTGTAATTGCTGGTTGAGCGTTTTCAGTTTTATTCAAATCTTCTTGAGACCCAGAAAATATTATTTCAGTCAAACTACGATTTAAAGCCTCATCTACTTGATCAAATATTGATTTTGCGCCACTAGACATTTCGTATAAATCACTACCCATCCCAACAATTTGTGATCCTTGTCCTGGAAAAATAAAGGCTGTGTGTTTTTTTTGCTCAATCATCTGGAGTACTTTTTACTTAGTTGCTAAGTTTACTTTTTTTGCTTCAAACGTTGCTGTATCGACATAATATTCACCTTTGTATATGCCACATTTCGGGCAAGCATGATGAGGTTTGATCAAGGTAGTACAAGAAGGGCATTTAGAAAGCTGTGGTGCCTTAAATCCAAAATGAGCTCTAGCTCTTTTCGTTCTAGACTTTGAATGTTTTTTCTTTGGTAAAGGAGCCATTTCGTCACACCTGATTGTTTATAGATAAGTGAATTTTACAGATTATAACAATATTTTCAATAATTTTAATATATATTTAGTTTAAATAAATTGATCGTTGTATGGGGGATAAATAAGATTAGATACATCTTTAGGTTCATATTGTGGAGAGAATTATTGGAATAGACATAGGATTAAGATTTACTGGTTATGGCATATTGGACTACGATACCAAGAGGGAAGTTGTAGTTGAAGGAGGCGTTATAAAAACAAATTCGTCTGATGATCTTCATGTGAGACTCGGGTCAATATTTTCAGATTTGGACCATATCTTCAAAAAACATAATCCAGAGATTACATCCATAGAAGATCTTCATTCAAGGTACAGAAATTTGCAGACTGCGATTGTTATGGGTCATGCTAGAGGTGTAGCTTGCGCTGTTTCGTCACTTAATGACGTTCCAGTGTTTCATTATCAAGCTACACAGATAAAAAAAATGATAACCGGGTCTGGCAAAGCTGATAAGAGTCAAATGATGAAAACTGTTGGGGCCCGATTGTCTCAAGGTATGATCAAAAATGAGCATGTAGCAGACGCTTTTGCAGCAGCGATATGTCACAAGATGATGTCTCGATTCTTAATGCGCTAGTAGAATGTAGAAATAGTAGGTAAGAATGATTAGTTTCTTAACAGGTAAAATCAGAAATATCCAGTCTGAATCATCTATAATTGAATTAGACGTTTCAGGAGTTGGATATGAGATTGTATTACCAGTTTTTGTTATGGATTCAATCTCAGATTCCAGCTTAACAAAAGGGAGTGAATTAACTTTTGAGATCTATTATCATTCGACTGAAAGATCTCCCAAACCATTATTAGTGGGATTTTCGAATAAACTGGAAAAATTATTTTTTCAAAAAATAATTCAAGTCGAAGGAGTTGGACCATTAAAAGCAGTTTCTTCTCTAATCTTCCCAGTAGCAGTAATATCTCAAGCAATTGAGAATGAAGATTTAACTGTGTTGAATCAAATGCCAGGAATCGGTGCAAGGGCTGCCCAAAAAATGATTGCGACCCTAAAAGGTAAGCTGATGGAAATTATTGGCGAAGTTCAGTCTATAGATCCTGTAGGAGGCAAAGATTTGAAGATCCGAGATCAAGCACTTGAAATATTAAAAGGACTTGGATTTAAAGAGTCTGATGCAATAATCAAGATGAATGAAGTAGTATCAGAAAAACCTGAACTTTCAGAGAACTTAGAAGAACTGATAAGAGAAATCTTCAAGGCAGACACCGTTTAAGAGAATATGCTATGGCAATAGAACAAATATTGAATAATGAGTCTGAAGATAATAAGGAAGAAGTAGAATTATCTGAAGACCGTTTAAATTCAGATTTAAGACCGAAAATTCTAAGTGAATATATAGGTCAACGTGAAATCGTAGAGAGTTTAAAAACTGCCATAAAAGCATCAGAAGCTCGAAAAGAACCTATGGATCATGTCCTTTTTCATGGCCCTCCAGGACTAGGAAAAACAACACTAGCTAAGATTATAGCCAAAGAGATGAAGGTGAACTTCAAAATGTCATCTGGCCCAGTGTTAGAAAAAGCAGGAGATTTAGCTGGAGTGTTGACAAACTTAGGATCTAAAGATGTTTTTTTTATTGATGAAGTTCATCGTTTAAGAACTATAGTAGAAGAATATTTATATTCAGCCATGGAAGATTATGCAATTGATATTATTTTAGATAAGGGCCCAAATTCAAGAAGTGTTGTATTAAGCTTAAATCCATTTACATTAATTGGTGCAACTACTCAATTAGGGAAATTAACATCCCCTCTTAGAGATAGATTTGGTGTTGTCTTACGATTGGATTATTATACTGCTGCTGATTTAGTTCAAATTATTAA
>PACM01000017.1 GCA_002700125.1 Dehalococcoidia bacterium | reverse complement strand
GTAACTAAAACATTTTTCATATCTTTAACTCCATAATGAATTTTCTACGCAAGAAATTAATTACTCCGTTGCATCTATCAGTGTAACGTCAACCTCAAACTCCGCCTTATCTCCTCTTTGGGATTCACTCGAGGTGGAATAAACCTTTATTTTATAGGCTCCTGTCTCTCTGAGGGAATGGTTACTTATTACTACAGAGGGGGCATTAAAAAAGTATGCCCACTCATCAGAGTCTGTGTCAATTGTTCCATCATAGAGCCATTCATCTTTAATCCAGTTAAATAAAATGTCCTCGGCTTGACTAACCCCCTCTGGAGAGATCAATTCAACTCCAAAACCAAAATAACTACCATCAGTATTACGATTGACTTTTGATACTATAGTAATAATCTGGCCAGTAGTTCCTTCAAAGTTAAAGAATCCTCCATTCGAAAAACATTTAATACAGTTTGAATAACCTGCATATGAAGCATCGAAAGCATTTGAAGGATACATAAATTCGTATCCTCTAGTAGGAACCTTAGTGTAACTGAAATTTGCGTGTTTGGTTTCTCCTATATTGATCCATTCTGGATCTCTTAAAACAGACATAAAGGCATCATAACCAATTTGAACATGGTCAGAAGAGAGGTACTGCCCGGAATCTTTTAATTTAGATGACCACCCGGTTGGATTCTCAATTAACTTCATCTGGTTAGACCACATAGTGCAAGATTCAGTCCAAGGGCATGTTCCAGACCCTGGATATGAAAGCACTCCGGCTCTAGAAGAATAACCACTACTCATTGGAGTGCCAGAATCGCTGACGTATAGTTCAAGTCTGTATGTTCCTATATTGTTACCTTCAAGGTGTCCAGTAAGTGCATTTCTGTAACCAGTTATTCCACGAGCTCTGATGGTATAAGTTCCATCCTGTGTAAGTTTCCTTCGTATAGCTAACTCACTTAGTTGATCACCGTGTGCGCTAGCAAGTGGTTGTGCAAGAGCAACACAATTTTGATGAGGATATTTTTTTTCATTGGGCATATTTCCCTGGTTAGTAAGCGGTTGTAGCAACTTGGAAGGACAAAGTCCTGCGTTAGGTTGAATTGGTACATTTCCTTGACTGTTTGCAGCAAGCGTCGTGGTTTCATTCCACACTTCTTCGGTATCAGCAGCATAAGTTATTCTGAGAGCGTATGTTCCAGTTTCAACGGGGATTCGAATAGGTTTGCCGGTAAAATAAGCCACACTACCTGGACGTGGTGGAGCCGACACTTTAATCGTATACCATCCGGTTTCTTTTAGCTTCAGATTCCTTGCTTTACCAATAAAGGCGGCATCACTATTCCAGTTAGCTTCTCCTCTCACAGACCCATTAACTATCGAGCCGGTTTCCTCGAACTCACCATGATTGTAAGCTTCAAGGACGCCGGTAGGAGATATCAATTCCATGTAAGTTTCCATATTCGTGTCGGTTGGAATAGCATCAATAACTACCGATTCGCCACCTCTAGCGAAAAAAAGATAAGAGTCAACTTCATTTTTTGCATCAATTGATGCAACAACAGTATCTATACACTCATCTGTTTCGCTGCTATGCCAGCAGTCAGACTCTGCACCACGGCTATATTTGATCACTTTGTCAGTCAAGACGGACGGAGGAACAGTCGGTCTATTCGACCATATTGGCGGAGCGGATTTAACTCTCTCTAAGCTGATTTTATATGCGCCAGCTCCATTAGCAAAGCCACTTACGGCAATTGTATGAATGCCTGAATCTCTTATTGTAAAGTTAAGTACTTCGTATCTACCATTATTATTTGCCCAACCAGTCGTACTAATGGAGGACCCTACTAGATTTATTCCTTGAAGGTCACTAGAAAATCCCTTACATTTTGCTCCTTCTTGACCATCTCGTCTATCATTATAGGGCCAACAAGCCTCTGGTTTAGTGCTAGGTCCTCTAACCTCTATCTGATAAGGATCATTTGCAATGTGATACCAGTCTTCAACGGCTGGATTCCATTCAAGTATTGCACTATATATCTCGCCAGCTTCCGCAGTGAAGATCCAGTGATCTTTTTCTCTAGCAGCAAGCGTAGAGACAAATTCACCTCCTTTGGTTTCACCGTCACCAATTATGCCAGTGGAGCAGTAATCAGTATCTATCAGTACATAACATGAAATGTCTTCTGTTATAGGGACAGTTTCGTTAGTAAGTGGCACAAACAGCTCTGCCTCTTCAGGTAAATTTGGAGCAACAAGCTCTAGAATTGGTCGCAACATGTCAGTACCAGGTGTAGGTTGGTCTTTTGAACCGTAGTAAGTAGCTTCCATTCTTATATCAACCCATTGGCCTGCCTTGGCATCGAACGTCCACTCGTCTATCTCTCCCTCCTTAGAAATTACAGACTCCACACAACCAGCATGAGAAGGAATGGATTCAGGATAAAGCAAATAATTTGTTAATTCATCACCCACCCAATCACATTGTGTAGTGTATATCTGCGGTATTTCATCTTCCGGGACACATTTATTTGCTGTGACCCATGTGTTTTCTTCAAGGTTCCATTTTTTTCTAAGATCACAACCTCTTGTCCAGCTTTCATCTCTTGGGCTCTCCCAAAACACTGTTCCAGCGTTGGAAGCAAACGGAGAAGGGATGCTCGGTCTAGCAGTAGCGTTAGAATAATTATATAAATCACCAATTGTTGACGCCGGTTTACTGTTACCGGCTTCATTGGTGGCGTATACAAAAAAATTGTATTTTACCCCGTTTGTTAGACCACCAATTGTTACTGATTGAATATCATTACCTACAGTAATGACTTCGCTTTGCCAGTCATCATCACCAAATCCCAAATTTGCACCTACGCTATAGCCATCAACAGTGACCGGAACGTCTCCATAAACATCGGCCTCGGGAGCTTCCCACTTAATAGTCACCATGCTATTTCCAGGTTCTAAAGATATTATGGATGGGCTATCAGGTTTATCTATATTTGCCTTCTGATGACTTAATTTCAAACTGTAAGCCCCTGGAGAATTCGCAGAAACGAATATTTTATATATTCCTGACTCCGACAGTTGACCATTCTTTTCCAATTGATTTCCATCGTTAAGATTTTCCAAATAAATAATTGGACCAGCAAATGTACTACGTTCAAGAGTCTCGACTTCTACATAATAGAAATCGCCCTCCGATCCAAAAAATACCCACTCATCTGTTTTAGTCGGCATCCATTCCTCTATACACGATCCTTCTTCCTCAATATATGTTGGGTCGACAGAAATAAAGCCTAACTTTATTTCTCCAAAACTTATATCTCCTCCTGAAATTTGTTTAACGTAAGGTTCACATTTCTCTTTACTGTCTATAACTAAAATTTGTTCTTCTGAGAGGTGAGAATTCATCTCTTTTTCTTTTTCTAAGCGTTCTTCCTCAGACGACCTCTTTTCTTTATCTTCTTCAACATCTAATAATCTCTCTTCAAGGCCGTTTGCCTTTGTCAAAATCTCGTTTTCTTTGTTTATAGATTCCTCTTCATCTTTAATCTGACTAATTTCTTGTTCACTCCTCTCAAGCTCTATTAATTCATTTTCCATTTCTGCACAACCTGTAGCGAATAAGGTACCCAAGACAAGAAGTAGAATAAATTTTGATAGAAAAAAACGTGAGGATATGAACTCAATCATAATTATAGTGTCTCCTATGATCTATTTAGCACTGATAATACTACATATATTGCGCAGGTATAAGGGAAATGCAGCAACCATTGAGATGGCTGTTAGGGNTATATGTTGAAATTCCCTAACTATTTNTTGAAAGACANNNAGAAAGAGGTTTGTTAAGANTAANTTCTTATCATTTNGNGCAGTTTAAAACTTTTCTTCTAAAGANTTTATTCTTTCAGCTATAGGTGGGTGNGAATAATAATATCCGCTATACANAGGATCTGGNGTAAGATTAGATGCATTGTCTTTAGACAATTTCAATAAGCCAGATATCATATGCTCTGCATTTGTNTATTTAAGTGAAAAATCATCTGCTTGAAACTCTCTTTTTCTACTTAAATATGATGAAAATGGCCTTATAAAAAATACATATGAACTAGCCACTAAATAAAACATTAAAATCTTGGAGAAAATAGTCAATTCAGTTAGTCCATGGGTTGTAAAAAAATTATCTGAATTAAAAACCCATCCGAGAATATAAAAACTGAAAAAACTAAACAAAGTCGTAATCACAAACCCTTCCCTAATATGTCCCAATTTAGAATGGCCCAACTCGTGACCTAATATAGCTTCCATTTCATTGGGAGTTATTGTCTTCAATAAAGTGTCAAAAAAAACTATCCTTTTGTTCTTACCAAAACCTGTAAAAAATGCATTACCATGAGTGCTTCTTAAGCTAGCATTCATAACAAGCAAACCTTTAGACTCAAATTCAACTTTTTTAAGTAATTTTTCTATAGGTTCTTTAAATCTTTCGTCTGAAAGATCTTCAAATTTATTAAAGAGTGGAGCAATCAAAGTTGGATATACAAAGAATAAAATTACTTGGAAAATAAAAACTGCAATAAAAGCATATATCCACCAAAAAGATACAAAGTTTTGAATAATTATTACTATTATTGAAAAAATAATTGATATCAAAATTACTGATAATATAAATTGTTTTATTGTATCTAGAATAAAAGTCTTCACTGTTGTCTTATTAAACCCATATTTGGCTTCTAGAAAAAATATTGAGTATATGGAAAATGGCATACCTACAACCTCAGAAAAGATAATAAATAGAACTCCAAGTAAAATCGCCCCAATAACGTTTGAACTAGTAGCCTCAGTTGCAATCTTAGTTAATAAGCTTAATAAACCACCAAGAGTTATTAATAATAGTAAAGCCGAGCTGGCAAATGAAGATACAATTTGAAACCTTAGTTTAGAAATATTGTAATTCACTGCCCTGCTATATTCCTGATNAGTCACAATATCTTTGAATCTGATGGGGATTCGTTCTTTATTTCTTTTAATTGAGGAAATATTTCTGAANNCCAGGTAGCTCTCAAGAAAGAGTTTTAAAGTGACTATAAATATAAATATAAATTTAAAATTTAANCTGTTAAAAAATTCCATGAAAGAATAATACAATATATAAATAAGATTGTTGCATTAATCAACTTATATATTTAAACAGAAATGAAGAAATTTATACTATCAATAGATCAAGGAACAACAAGTTCCAAGGTTGTAATTTATAACAATCGCTTTACAGTTATTGATTCTGTTCAGAAAGACTTTGATCAATTTTTTCCAAAAAATGGCTGGGTTGAACATAATGCAGTTGAAATATGGAATGATGTTAAATTATTAATTCAAAAAATATTAAAAAAGAACAAAATTGAAGCTTCGCAAATTTACTCTATCGGCATAGCTAATCAAAGAGAAACAACTGTTCTTTGGAATAAAAGAACAGGAAAGCCAGTTTACAATGCAATAGTTTGGCAAGATAGAAGAACCNCTGATATTTGTAAACATTTAAAAGAAAAGAAACTAGGTAAAAAAATACAAAATATCACAGGGTTAATTATTGATCCTTATTTTTCAGCTACAAAAATTAAATGGATTTTAGATAATAATGCCGAATCAAAGAANCTTGTCAAAGAAAACAACCTGTTATTTGGAACAATTGATACATGGTTATTATGGAATTTAACTGAAAAAGAATCACATATAACCGATATAACCAATGCCTCTAGAACAATGCTATATGATTCTGAAAAAGAAGAATGGTCAACAGAGCTATTAAAAATTTTAGATATCCCCAAAAATATTCTTCCCAAAGTAGTAAGTAATACATACGATTTTGGTACTACTAATTTGTTTGGTGCACCAATCCACATTGGTGGAATGGCGGGGGATCAACAAGCAGCTGCAATTGGTCAAGCATGTTTTAAAAAAGGTCAAACAAAAAGCACATACGGAACTGGTTGTTTTCTCCTTATGAATATTGGNNAAAAATTCCANTTATCAAAAAACAANCTTTTAACAACAGTTGCTTATAAAATTGATAATCAAAAGATGTATTGTTATGAAGGAAGTATATTTGTTGCTGGTTCGGCAATCCAATGGTTAAGAGATAAGCTATTTTTCTTCAAAGATTCAAAAGAAACNGAATTGCTCTATTCCAAGGCCAATAAAAACGAAAATATAATGGTAGTTCCAGCTCTTACAGGTCTTGGTGCACCTCATTGGGAACCAAATGCNAGAGGGGCAATATTTGGGTTAACTAGAGATACTTCAATTGCTGAAATAGTCAAAGCGACATTAGATAGTCTGTGTTATCAGACTTTTGACTTAATTGAAGGAATGGAAAAAGATTCAGGCACAAAAATTTCTGAAATTAGAGTTGATGGAGGAATGACTGCTAATAACAAATTTATTCAAAGCCTTTCCAATATTTTACAAATAAAAATAGTCAAACCAAATAACATAGAAACCACAGCATTAGGAGCGGCTTATTTAGCATCTTTAAGCTCTGGTTTGACTAATAATATTGATTCAATAACAAAAATATGGAAAAGTAAAAATAACTACAAAGCGGGCAATTGTTATTATCCCAAAATCAAAGAATCTTTAATTAAAAATCAAATATTGAAATGGAAAAAAACTGTAACGGTTTTACTTAAATATTACGATTAAAATTATTCTATGTGATTATGGGGAAAATTATAAAATGATTTTAAGCATAGTAAATACTATGCTGATACGGAATCAGACCCTTGGACATTGCTCAAGGGTCTGTAATTTTTTGTAATTAAAAATTAATATATTATACCTGTTGACAGGTTCACGCTTCCGTGTATAATATCTTTAACGTTAGACGTGACGAGTGGGAAATTGGAAGGTTGAATTTAAGGGACGCTGCAACTGAAAGAAGAACCACTATTCCGTATCGGGAGGAAATCTCTCACTCAGCAATGAGTGGGAGTTTCTCTTTTGTAGACCAAATTTATAAAATGAAAGAAATTAAAGAATTCAAAATTATACCGCTTAACCAAATACTATTAGATAGTTCAGAAGAAAATAATATTCCAGACTCAGAAGTTGAAAGTATTATTGATGATATAAAAGAAAAAGGTTTAATAAGGCCTGTTATTGTTTATACAAAATCCAATAATGAGTATGCATTGGTCCTTGGCAAGAGAAGATTTTTTGCAACAAAAATAATTGGGCATGAAAGTATTTTTTGTGGAATTATCGAAGATGAAGTCACCAGAGAAGAAGCTGCTGCTATATCGCTGTGTTATACCTCTCTTGAAGGCATGTTAAGTCATGAAGACAAAAATTCGGCAATTAAATTTCTTCTTGATGATAATGACGGCGATATCGACAAAATTTCCTCGCTAACAGATATTAGTGAAGCAAATCTTAAAGCATACATTGATGCATAGTTAACTAACTAAATATATTTCCTGCATTACCCGATGCAAGTGCAATAACGACTATAGTTCCGATAATAAGAAGTACTATAAGAAACGGGAAACTAGTTAAAAATTTTCTCATATTGCTTATCCTTTCTATAAATTTATTCTAGACTTAAATATCACTTTGTACGAATCTTAAAACATCTTCAGGATGATTTTCAGGGTCTTTGATCTCTTTCCAAACATTTAGTACTAAGCCAACTTCATTAATTAAAAATGTCTGTCTTAAGATAGAATCTCCAAATTTTTCACTTATGAAATAGGTGCCAAAATCCTTGCATGCATTGTAATTTGGATCAGATAGCAAATTAAAATTCAAACCATATTGAGCAGAAAATTCTTTGTGGGAAACTTGAGAATCTGCGCTTATCCCTATAACTTCACAATTCATTTTCAGAAATTCAGCATTTAAGTCTCTGAATTTACATGATTCTTTGGTACACCCTGGAGTATTGTCTTTTGGATAAAAATAAATAACTAAATATCTTCCTCTGAAGTCTTCAGAAGTTTTGGTTACTCCAAAGCTGTTCTTCAATTTAAATTTGGGAGCTAAATCTCCCTTATCTGGAGGCATATAGTAAAATTCCTTAAAAACTGTTATTAATATTATATCTGAGTTAAATAAATTAGTTAAAGTTAATTTGAATAAAAGACCAAATATAATTCTCATACTGTCAGACGATTTAGGCTATGAAACTCTCGGTTGCTATGGTGGCACTTCCTATGAAACTCCCGTTTTGGATAAACTTGCAAGAACAGGAGTTAGGTTTCAGAATGCTCATGTTCAGCCTCTTTGTACACCAACACGAGTACAACTAATGTCTGGAAAGTATAATTTTCGAAATTATATAGGTTTTGGTCTTATGGATCCCAATGAAAAAACTTTTGGTCATATATTTTCAGATTCAGGATATAAAACTACAATCGCAGGAAAATGGCAACTCTATTCATACAATACATTGGAAGAAAAACCTGAAGACAGAAACAAAGGTCAGAAGATAGAAGATGCGGGTTTCGACGAATATTGTGTATGGCATGCCCACCAAACAGAAGATAAGGGGTCTAGGTATAAAGATCCGATTATTTATCAAAATGGGTCATACCTAACCAATACTAAAGATAAATATGGGGATGACATATTTTGCGATTATATTATCGACTTTATAGAAAAAAATCAGGATGACCCTTTCTTTGTCTACTTTCCAATGGCCCTAACTCATGACCCCAAAGAGCCGACGCCTGATAGTGAAGAATATAAACTTTTTAATCCTCCTTCAAATAAAACTTTAGGGGGAAGAAATTTTGATGTACTTGAAAATTGGGATGATGATCCCAAATTTTATAAAGACATGGTGGAGTATCACGATAAAATTATAGGCAGAATAATATCAAAATTAGAGGACTTAAGTCTTAGAGAAGATACGTTAATTATCTATGCAGGCGATAATGGATCAACAAGAGGCATTATTTCAATGATGGGTGATAAAAAAATTATCGGAGGTAAAGGGCTTACAAGTGATACAGGAACCCATGTTCCATTAATTTGTAATTGGCCAAATACTATACCAGAAAATATCGTTAAGGAAGATTTAGTTGATGCTTCAGATTTTCTTCCTACAATGCTCGAGGCATCTGGAATTTCAGTTCCCGATGATTACATTTTAGATGGGAGATCATTTTTTCAACAGATTATAGGAAAAGATGGAAATCCTAGAGAATGGATATACTTTTATTTTGATCCTAACAGCCCTAGAATGCTTAGGCCAATTGTTGAATTTGTTAGAGAAAAAGAATGGAAATTATATTCTGACGGAAGAATGTTTAACGTATTAAATGATCCAGACGAAAAAAAACCAATACCTATCAATTCATCTCACCAAATAAAAATAGTATACGAAAAGCTTAGTAAAATTCTGAATGAAATAAAAGATTAAATTTATTTTTGTTAATCTTAAACATTTAATGGATTATTTATCTTTCCGACTACGGTTCCAGCTAAGAGATCGTGCCCAGTTCGTCTATTTGATCGGAAAATTAACAAAGATTGCGCATACACAAAGAAACTAATAAAGACTAAAATTTTTAAATAGATAGGAAATTCAGACCATTGCCCTGTAAACAAGACTTGATTTTGATCTCCAAATAAAAGTAATAAGCTCGGTAACTGCCAAACCAGTAAGTATCTAATAAAAAAGACTTGAGCGATATTAGGAATTTTTAAGGTCTTAGAATCAAAAATCTTTATACCCAAAACTTTTTTTCCGATGGTTTGACCAGTTTTAATTAACAAATAACCTTGAATAGATACTACGGAACAGAACGCCAATAATTGTTTTATAATAAAGAAAGTGCCTTCATCAGGTGTAAAGCTTAAGAATACCAAAACAATAAATTGAACTGCAGCAGCAAATATTAAGTCAACAAGATAGGAAAAAATTCTTTCAACACGGCCAGCCAATATTATTTCTCTTGTTTCTTCTGAGGACATTATCTTATTTTATTCTAACGTATAAAATACTGTAAATCAGCCTAAAATATTTAATTCAATATGTTTTCATATAATTAATACTATTATTATTATTTATTACTATATTATTAATATATATAGTTATAATTTAATCATTGATATGATTGATTAACTTCGATATATTGAAAAGATAATCGATAAAACGAAAGGATAGTTTTCATATGAACCCTAGTACATTGAAAGAAACTCTTAAATCTGGCGGAATTGTCTACGGGACAATGCTATGGGGAGCAGAGGGAACCAGGATTCTAAATAGTATCAGTTCAGAATATATAGACTATGTGGTTATCGAAGCAGAACATGGTCCACGAACTAGATCACAAATCAATGAATTAACATCTGCTCTTCGAGCGCAGAATATAACAAGTATTGTTAGAATAACATCACCTAATCCAGAACTTGCTGGGTCTACTATAGATGCTGGAGCTGATGGAATATTAGTTCCTTATTGTGAAGACATAGATGACTTAAAATTGTCTTTTGGTAGGACTTATTTTAATCCTTTAAAAGGTGAATACTTGAGTAAAGCCCTAAACACTGGTGAATTTCCAAGTAAAAAATCAGAAGATTATTTAAGAAATAGAAATAAAGATAGGCTTTTTATTTTAGGAATTGAAAGTGTTCCTGCAATGGAAAATCTTGAAAAAATGATCAATTCAGTTGAAAAACTTGATGGAATATTCATTGGGCCAAATGACCTTACAACTTCCATGGGCATACCTGATGAAAAAGATTCTGACTTATACATTAATGCATTAAAAAAAATCATTAGCATTTCTGAAAGTCACTCAATACCAGTTATGATACATCATGCCACCTTAGCTGACAGTAATTTATCATTGAGTTTAGGATCAAGATTTTTATTACATGGAAGTGACTCATCATTTCTTGGACAAAAAATAGAAGAAGATTTCAAGCAATTAAGATCAGGAAAAAAATTAAACTCATCTACTGAAGATTCTAGTATAAAAAAGCCTTATTAATATTGATCAATTAAGTCTTTCAAAGCTGCCCAAGAAAGTAGTGCACACTTAATCCTGACTGGAAATTTTTTTACTCCCTCTAGAGCAAATGCATCTCCCAATCTATCAAGGTCCTTTTCTTGAACCTCTTCATTCTTAAGAAGAGATCTAATTATTAGACTAATTTCTTTTATTTCATTAATCGATTTGTTAATAACCACTTCGCTCATTAATGAC
Organism: Dehalococcoidia bacterium; assembly: GCA_002700125.1. Classification (GTDB taxonomy): domain Bacteria; phylum Chloroflexota; class Dehalococcoidia; order Lucifugimonadales; family Lucifugimonadaceae. The sequence continues at coordinate 59,089 of PACM01000017.1, read as the reverse complement.
CCAGATGATTGACTGATAGCACAACCCCGCCCTGTAACGCTGATATCTTCTAATTTGCCATCATTAATACTCAATTGTAGTTCTATTTCATCACCGCAAAAAGGATTATAAGACTTGGTTTCTAAAAAATCTCTAGACAATTTAGATTTGTTGCGCGGATTCCTGTAATGATCCAATACAATTTCTTGATACATCTCGTCAAAATCAGTTAATTCACTCACCAGAAAAATACTCCTCAATCTCTGAAAGACGATCAATCAATTTATCAATTTCTTCATTTGAGTTGTATAAATAAACACTTGCCCTAGATGCCGCAACTATTCCATAACTTTGTACAAGAGGCATAGCACAATGGTGCCCAGTGCGAATGGCTATACCAAACTTGTCTAATGCGCTTCCTATGTCATGTGGATGAATTTTCTCATGGTGAAATGAAAAAACTCCGCCTCTCTTTTCTTTTGAACGATCCCCAAGAATTTTGAAATTCTTCAATGATTTAAATTTTTTTACTGCATACTCACCAAGTTGAATTTCATGATCCCAAATTTTTTGTAATCCGATGTCCTGTAGATAATCACAGGCAACTCCTAACGCTATAGCATCGGCAATATTCGGTGTGCCCGCTTCAAATTTATATGGCAAATCGTTCCATTGGGCACTTTCATAAGTCACTTCGCTGATCATGTCGCCTCCAAAAAGAAATGGAGGCATTTCATTTAGGATATCTGACCTGCCGTACATGACGCCTATACCTGTAGGACCTAACATTTTATGACCTGAAAAACACATGAAATCACAGTCCAAATCTTGAACGTCTACTGGCATATGAGGGACGCTTTGGCAAGCATCAATAACAGTTACGGCTGGTGTTGCTCGAACTGATTTTATCATTTCTTTTACAGGTAATAACGTGCCTAAAACATTCGACATATGAGTTATAGATACTAGTTTAGTGCGTTGGCTTAATTGAGATCTAAATTTGTCCATATCAATGTCTCCTGATCCATTCAATGGGACATATCTTAGATTAGCTTTTTTATCTCTACAGAGCTCCTGCCAAGGTACTATATTTGAATGATGTTCAAATGGAGTTATGAAAATATCATCCCCAGAATGTACGTTTTTTTTGCCCCAACTATATGAGATTATATTTAAAGATTCAGTCGCGTTTCTTGTATAGATTATTTCGGTCGAACTTTTAGCATTTATTAGGTTTTTTACTTTAATTCTAGAATTCTCGTACTCCTCTGTTGCCTTCACACTTAAAGTATGTACTCCTCTATGAACATTAGAATTATAGTTTTCATAATAATCAACAAGTGAATCAATCACTGCTCGTGGTTTTTGTGATGTCGCTGCATTGTCTAGGTAAACAAGAGGATAATTATTAATTCTTGAATCTAAAATAGGAAAATCTTTTCTGATATTTGAGACATTCATCTTATTGAAATGACAAACTAGGTAATATTTTATCAATTTGCTCTACAGCAATTTTACGAAATGATTTATCAGAAATATCATTGATAATTTCGTCAGCAAACCCTCTAACAAGTATTTGAGTAGCACGATCTTTATCGATTCCTCTAGACATCATGTAATAAAGAGTGTTCTCATCAACGTGTCCTGCAGTGGCTCCGTGAAAACATTCAACATCGTCAGCATATATTTCTAGGCTAGGCTTGGTATCAATCTCAGCTCCTTTAGACATCAGGAGATTTAAATCTTTTTGGGTAGCGTAAGTTTTTTGTGCATCTCTTTTCACTAGTATTTTGCCACTAAATACAGCTCTAGAATTATCCGTCAGTATGCCTTTATAGAATTGATTACTCTTAGTATAAGGAACATTGTGATCAACTACCACATGGGTATTAAATTGAGATGATCCAGTAGTAAAATATAACCCTCTAAGATCACATTCACTGTATTCACCATTCATACAAACTTTGATATCGTTTGCACCCAAACTAGGAGCATCAGAATAAGATACTGATTTAAAGTAGCTATTTTTATTTTGTGAAATTCTTGTAAAAAGGAAATCTTTAGAATATTTAGACCCATTCACGACGATATTGTGCAAAACCTTAGATCCTTCTTGCAATATTATTTCTAAAACTGAAACTTTAAGAACGTCAGCGCTCGGTGAAACATGCAATTCATTAATGGTTACCTCCACCCCACTATCAATTTCAATAAATAATCTGGGACAATCTAATCTTTGGCCTTCACTGTCTCCAGAAAAAACAATATTCAAATTGGCATAGTTAAAATCTTCTGTGATCCTAAAGCACAAAGGTTCAATAAAAAATGATGAGTTAAGAGCAATCATTCCATCTTCATTATTGTCTGCTACTCCACCTATATCAATTTCGTCAACCTCAAGCACCTTAATTCCTTTCATAGAACTTAAGATTTTACTGTCCACCTGACCGTTAACAATTGATATGGCATTCTGAAGAAAAATTACATCCGGCGAAAACTTATTATCAGTTTTATTAAGATCTTCCAAAAGTTTATATTTTGTCTTGACTAAACTTCTTAGGTCCAAATATTTCCACCTCTCATTTCCTTTTCCAGATACAGGAAGTCCCTTTTCTAAGAATGTTTTAAAGCTTTGACGCTTAAATTCTCCGAACTTATCAGAACTTTTTACAGTTTGATCCTTAAGGTCCTGATAATGTTGAAGATTTTCTATATTAGGAAAAACTTTCATATCCTGAAGACTCTATTTTTTTCACTAATTTGTGATTACCTGACTCAACAATCTTGCCATCAATTAAAATATGAACAAAGTCTGGCTTTACGTGATCAAGTAATCTTTGATAATGTGTGACGATTAAGAAGGATCTCCGGTCATCCCGAAGTTTATTGACGGCATTTCCCACAGCTTTAAGTGCATCTACGTCTAAACCAGAATCTGTCTCATCTAATAGAGCCAGCTTGGGCTTAAGCATCATCATTTGAAAAATCTCATTTCTTTTTTTCTCACCTCCTGAAAACCCATCATTTAATGATCTTTTCATCAACTCCGAATCGATACCAATTTCTTTAAGGTTAGAATCATAAATTTTTGAAAAATCTCTAACAGAATATTCAGGGAGGCCCTCTGACTTTCTGTGGGAATCTGTAGCTGCCTTCAAGAATTGCCAAGGCCTCACTCCAGGAATTTCAGAAGGATATTGGAACGCCATAAATACGCCTGCACGTGCACGTTCATCAATGGTCATGCTAATTAAATTATTAGACTCAAAATCAATTCTTCCAGAGTCTAATGTGTAACTGCTTCTACCAGCCAAAACATTAACTAATGTACTTTTGCCTCCTCCGTTCGGTCCCATAATAACGTGGGTTTCACCATATCCAATAGATAAACTGACATCTTTAATAATTTTCTCTCCAGTTTCTGTAACAGAAGCAACTAAGTTTTCTATTGTTAATAGTTTCCCCAACTGCACCTTCTAGGCTGACTTTCAGTAATTGACCCGCCTCAACAGCAAATTCAAAAGGTAATTCTTTGAACACTTCTTTACTCCAGCCGGTAATGATCATGTGGTGAGCCTCTTCTTCATTCAATCCTCTTTGCATTAAATAAAATAATTGATCATCACTAACTTTAGATGTGGATGCTTCGTGTTCAAGCTTTGCAGAAGGATTTTTTACTTCAATATATGGAACAGTATGTGCCCCACATTTATCTCCAATAAGCAGAGAGTCACATTGAGTAAAATTTGAAGCATTTTCAGCAGATGGTAGAACTTTTACTTGACCTCTATAGGTATTATTACCTTTTCCAGCAGAAATTCCTTTCGCAACTATTGTACTTTTAGTATTTCTACCTATATGAATCATTTTGGTACCAGTGTCTGCTTGCTGATGATTATTCGTTAAAGCAACTGAATAGAATTCTCCAATTGAATCGTCTCCTTGAAGTATCACGCTTGGATATTTCCAAGTAATAGCGGAGCCTGTTTCAACTTGAGTCCAACTTATTTTTGACTTTTTGCCAGCACATTTTCCCCTTTTTGTAACAAAGTTGTAAACGCCTCCTTCTCCTTCTTTATTCCCTGGGTACCAATTTTGTAAAGTAGAATATTTTATTTCTGCATCACCCAAAGCTATCAGTTCAACTACTGCAGCATGCAGCTGACTACTTTTCCTTATTGGGGCAGTGCATCCTTCCAGATAGCTTACATATGATCCTTCATCTGCAACTATCAAAGTTCTTTCGAATTGGCCTGTATCGGCTGTATTTATCCTAAAGTATGTCATAAGTTCAATTGGGCACCTAACTCCCGGAGGAACATAAATGAAAGATCCGTCAGAAAATACTGCAGAATTTAAGTTAGCAAAAAAATTATCAGAATATGGAACGACACTACCCANGTATTTTTTTACAATATCTGGATGATTTTTTACTGCTTCACTAAATGAACAGAATATGATTCCCAGTTCCTTGAGTTGTTTCTCATATGTAGTAGCAACTGATACGCTATCAAAAACTGCATCTACAGCTACCCCAGCTAATTGGGCTCTCTCTTCAAGAGGTATCCCAAGCTTTTCAAACGCTTCTAACATTTCTGGATCAACATCTTCTAGAGACTTAGGGTTATTTGCACTATTTGGGGCTGCATAGTAATGAATATCTTGATAATCAATCGTAGGGTAATTTATCATAGACCAACTGGGTTCTCCTGATTTCAGGCCTTGGTTCTCCCAATGCTTAAAGGACTTCAATCGCCATTCTAACAACCAATCTGGTTCAGATTTCTTTTTGCTAATGAACCTAATAACTTGTTCATCTAATCCTTTGGGTACAACCTCCGTATCAACTTCAGTTGTAAATCCCCATTTATAATCTTTTTCTTCAAGTTTAGTTGTCCTTGATATAGAGTTATTACCTTCTGTCATTCTATAAGTTCCTGTAAGTTCATCTCATAGTTTATAATTCATGCCTTGATAATGATACCTTCATGACTTAATTAGTCAACAATAATTTTATCTAATTTTTCAGTAAAATAGAGTATAATACCGAAATGATATTTGAACCTGTAATTGGACTAGAAGTTCACATNCAATTAAGCACAAAAAGTAAGATGTTTTGTGGGTGTTCNGCAAGCTACCANGAGCAAGAGCCTAATTCACTAGTGTGTGAAGTTTGCTTAGGGCTGCCTGGAGCTTTACCTTCTGTTAACCAAGAAGCTATTAGATCAGCGATTAAATTAGGGTTATCTTTGAATTGCAGGATTGCAAATCTAACCAAATTTGACAGAAAGAATTATGTATACCCCGACTTGATGAAGGGGTATCAAATATCACAATTTGATCTACCTATAGCTACTAATGGAACTATCATGGTCGATGACAATATAAATAAAAGTGAAGCTCTTATAAGAATAAATAGAGTGCACATGGAGGAAGATGTAGCAAAATTGACACATGATGATATATCTAACTCAGTAATAATGGATATAAATAGGTCTGGAGTTCCTCTTTTAGAGGTAGTTACAGAACCAGATTTTTCTNCTGCNAGTCAAGCAGAAGATTATCTTGTACAACTACAATCAATTGTAAGATATATCGGAATTGGTACAGCAAACATGGAAGAGGGAAGTTTTAGATGTGATGCGAATGTAAGTATTCGTAAAAAAGGCACAAAAAAATTAAATGAAAAAGTTGAAATAAAAAATATGAATAGGATTAAGGCTGTTTCTAGAGCAATTGAATANGAAATCNANAGGCAGAAAGANGCTACTAAGAATGGAGAAAGGATAGTTCAAGAAACGAGAGGTTGGGACGACATAAAGTCAAAAAGTATTCCGCAGAGATCGAAGGAAGATGCACACGACTATCGATATTTTCCAGAACCTGATATTCCAGCACTTCAAATATCAGAAAAATTTATTGAAGGCATGAGATCTAAATTGCCTGAACTGCCAAAACTAAAACTTCAGAGATATATTGATGAGCTAGGATTATCTGAGTATAACGCCTCAATCCTAGTTTCAAATAAGAAAAAAGCAGATTTCTTTGAAAAAGTTATTATGAGTATGAACGATATTGCTGAAAAGCAAAAGTTACATCCACCTTCCATTGCTAGCTGGGTAAACGTAGAATTAAATAGCGTTTCCAATTCAGCAAAAGATTCCGATTTGCAAAATATGAAGATTTCACCTGAGAATTTTGGAAAATTAATCTTATTAGTAAGTGAAAANCACTTGAACAAAAATTCAGCCAAAGAGCTTTTAGAAGAGGTTTATTTCTCTAATGATGATCCTGTACGATTATCAGAAGAAAGAGGACTTCAAAGAATTGAAGATACTACTGAACTTAAAAAAATAATATCCGTCGTTTTGAAAAATAATCCAAATGCAGTCAATGACTACCATAATGGTAAAGAAACATCCGTTAGATTTTTAATAGGTCAAGTAATGAAGGAAAGTAAAGGTAAGGCAAACCCTCAAACTGCAGAAAATGAAATAATAGACCAACTAAAAAATGATAAATAAAACTAAAGTCATAGGAGTAGGAGGAGGCACAGGCTTATCAACTCTATTTAGAGGTTTACGCAATAAAGATATTGAGATATCTGGAATCATTTCAGTTACAGATGATGGAGGTAGTTCAGGCAGACTAAGAGAAGGTTATGGCATCCTTCCTCCTGGAGATTTCAGGAACTGCTTAGTTGCCATGTCTGATACTGAACCCCTACTTCAAAAGCTTTTTCAGCATAGATTTGATGGAGAAGACGAATTATCAGGTCACTCATTTGGAAATCTTTTTATACTCGCGATGGAAAAAATTACTGGTAGTTTTGAAAAAGCTTTAGAAGAATCCTGCAAAATCTTAAATGTGAAAGGTAGTTTATTACCATCAACCCTTGATCAAATAAATTTAACTGTTGAAATGAAAGATGGGACTACGATCGAAGGAGAATCTAATATTCAATATAACAAATCAGGAATAAAAAATATTTTTCTTAATCCAAATAGCCCCATTCCCAACCCTAAAGCTCAGATTGCACTATCAGAATCAGATTATATTATTCTTGGTCCAGGAAGCCTGTATACTAGCATTATTCCAAACTTACTTGTACCAGGGATTGTTGATTCTTTGCAAGGAAGTAAAGCCAAAAAAATTTATGTTTGCAACGTGGCAACACAATTGTCAGAAACTGATGGATTTGATGCATGTGACCATGTAGAAATTATACAAAAATTTACTGGAAATATGAGCCTAGATCATATTATTATAAACAATGCAATTGAAGATCTGGGCTCAAATTTTCCGACTAGTAAATGTGTAGAGGTGGGTCATGTTCATGATGATTGGGGCAATATAATACTAGAAGATTTGATGAATCCAAATTTTAAAGGACATCATGACTCTGATAAACTAGCTGATGTAATTATGAAGATAATAAATTAAATGTTTACCGTACTAGAAATATTGATAGCCGTTGCACTGATAGCGGTTATCTTAATACAAGTTAGAGGATCTGGGACTGCACTTTTTGGGCAATCAGAAAGTTCATTCAGAGTACGCAGAGGATTTGAGAAGCTTCTGTTTAGATCAACCATAGGACTTGCAGTAGTGTTCGTGATAGTTGCAGTATTGAATGTAAGGTTTTAGATAAATTCCCAGGAAGTCCCGTCAGGAGAATCTATAATACGCACTCCTTTTTCAATTAATATATCTCTGATGCGGTCAGAATTTTCATAATCGCCTTCTATCCTAAATGCGTTACGTTCTTCAACTAATACTTCAATTTCAAGATTTGATNTATCTATAGTTTTTTTATTTTGAGTTTTTTGACATAACCCCAGCACTGATAAAATCAATTCGAGAATTTTTCTAGCTGAGTCAGTATTCTGGCCATTATTATTTGCTCGATTAATTTTTTTTGCCAATATCAAAGCTTGGGATAGTGCGATAGGAGTATTCAGGTCATTCTGCATTGCTTCGTTAAATTTTGAAAGTTCCCTAGAAGCATCAAGCGCTTCTTTTGTGCCCTTCGATTCATTTTTTAATGCCTCTCTTAATCTACCTAGGGGCCTTTCATGACTTTCAATTAATTCAGGGGAATAAACTAGTGGGCTTCTATAATGTGAAGATAACACCCACATACGAATACAATCAACATCAAATAANCTGACAGCGTCTCGCACTGTAATCAAGTTACCCAAAGACTTACTCATTTTCTCTCCCGANAATTGAACCATCCCATTATGCATCCAAATACTTGAAAACTGTTTCCCAGTTAAAGATTCACTTTGAGCAATTTCGTTCTCGTGGTGTGGAAAAATTAAGTCTATACCACCACCATGGATATCTACCGTCTCTCCTATCGAGTTAAGAACCATAGAACTACACTCAATGTGCCATCCAGGCCTTCCTTTTCCCCAAGGAGAATCCCAACCAGGCTCTTCTAAATTAGATGACTTCCAAAGTACAAAATCTGTTTGATTTTCCTTATGCATTTCAACTTCTATTCTAGTGCCTTCTAATGCATCATCCAGATTTCGCCCACTTAATTTGCCATAATCTTTTACTTCTGTAGATTTAAAATAGACNCCGTCATCGATCTTATAAGTAAGGCCTTTATTTTCTAAGGAAGATATAAAATCAATAATGTTATCAATCTCATCAGTAGCTTTAGGATAAAGTGAGGCACGCTTAACTCCTAAACTGTCCATGTCAACAAAAAATTCAAGAATATATTTTTTTGCAACTAACTCCATAGACGAATTTTCCTCTTTGGCTTTTGCTATGATCTTGTCATCTATATCAGTAAAATTTTGAACTCGAAAAACATTGAAATCTTTATATGAAAGGAATCTATCTAACACTTCAAATATAATTGAAGAAAAAGCGTGTCCTAAATGACAAAAATCAGACGTAGTAATTCCACAAACATAAATTTTTACTCCTTGCGATTTCTTTAAAATCACATAGTCACGAGATAGGGAATCATAAATTTGTATTGCCATGTTTTCTCAAAGTTACCACGCATAAGGCTCCAATGCCATCACCTTTTCCTACTATCCCTAGACCATCAGTAGATGTGACCTTGAAGTTGATGCTTTTTATATCCAAGTTTAGTAAATTTGATATGCTTTTTTCAATTTTTTCTCTATGATTAGATATTTTTGGAGTCTCTAGGATAATCTGTAAGTCTAAGAATTCAAGCCTTAATTTTTGATTTATCATGCAATTTAAAGCTTGATCTAAAAACAATTTTGAGGATTTGCCTTTCCATTTAGAGTCTGAAGATGGGAAATAAACTCCCAAATCTCCTGCACCACAAGCACCAAGTATAGAATCTGCAATAGCATGGAGGATAACGTCAGCATCACTATGTCCATCGAGCCCTTTTTCACTGGGAATATGCACCCCACCTAAAATTAGATCTCTTCCGCGAACTAATTTATGAGTGTCTGCGGCAATCCCTGTTCTAAAATTATTTTTTTCAATGTTTTCATAATATGTTTTCAAGAGCTCAAAATCATCTCTATTAGATATTTTTTCGTTTCGAAGNTCTCCAGGTATTACAAAAACAGACTGATTGTTATTTTCGAATAACTGAGCTTCATCGGTATAATTTTCTGATTTATCNGCAGAAGTAATAAATTTCCTCAGCAGTTTAAAATCAAAAAACTGTGGGGTTTGAGATCGGAATAATCCGTCTCTTTTTATGGTAAGTTCGACTTTTTCTTGACTTACTTTTTTAACGGTGTCTGTAATNGGGATCACTGGTATAACNGCTTTCTTCTCGGGTAAATACTTTAGTCCAGATTCAAGCATGTTTTGGGAAAAGAAAGGTCTTCCTCCATCATGGATAACTACAAAATCAATCTCTTCATCTCGCAAATAATTTANGGCATTTTTTACAGAATCTTGCCTCCTCTCACCTCCAAGTATTATGTCTGCATCATAGTTGTAAGACTTAACGTATTTTTTTATCAAGTTTTCATTTTCCCTAGAAGCTACAATGAGAACTTTATTGATATGCATACAATCTAATAATTTTTTTAGAGATTTTATATAAACTGGATCTCTACCTAACTCAAGGTTAGTTTTATCAACTCCTCCCATTCTGACGCTTTTCCCACCACACAAAAGAACAGCGACTATAATATGATCATTGATATTGTTCGTAGAATTCACATTGAAATATTAACACAAGCACTTTATTTGCTTTTAATTTTCTCAGAACTGACTTTCTTACGTCCTGCTGCCTTATTTTTTTCAATAATTAACTGCCCTTTTTTTGAGTCGATTAGTACTTCATCATTTTCTGCAAATTCTCCTGATAACATTTTTTTTGCAAATTCATTTTCAATGCTTCGTTGTACTACTCTTTTTAATGGCCTAGCTCCATATGTCTTGTCAAATCCGTTATCAACCAGCCAATCAATAGCCTTACCAGAAATTTTCATACTAATACCAAGGTTTTTAACTCTTTCAATAAATTTTTCTACAACTATTTCAGTTATTTTAGAAAGTTCTTTTTGAGTCAGAGCATCAAAAATTATTGTTTCGTCTATTCGATTTAAAAATTCAGGCCTAAAATGATCTACAAGTGCTTCTTCAACTTTGTTTTTTCGATTCTCAATTTCTGACTTGCTGCCTGTGAAACCAATAGATTCTTTGGAAATATGTGAAGAACCTAAATTACTCGTCATAATTATGACTGTATTTCTAAAGTTAACTGTTCTTCCATGGCCATCAGTGAGACGCCCATCGTCAAGAAGTTGCAAAAGGAGATGTATTACGTCTTGGTGTGCTTTCTCAACTTCATCAAATAAAACTACTCGAAAAGGTCTTTTGCGTACAGCTTCAGTAAGTTGCCCCGCATCATCATAACCTATATATCCTGGAGGGGCACCAATCAATCTCGTGGCAGAACCTTTATCCATATATTCAGACATATCAATTCTTACCATATTATCCTCATCATCAAAAAGATTTTCAGCTAATGCACGAGCCANCTCTGTCTTACCTACTCCAGTAGGGCCTAAGAAAATAAACGTTCCAACTGGTCTGTTAGGATCACTAACTCCTGANCTTTGCCTTCTTATAGCATCAGATAAAGCTACTACAGCATCATCTTGACCAACAANTCTTTCATGTAATCTGTCTTCAAGGTGTAAAAGTCTTTCTTTATCTTTTTCAACTAATCTTGAGACCGGTATGTCAGTTCTTTCAGATATAAGTTCAGCAATATCTTCAGAATCTACAATCCTACTNTCATCGACTTTAGCTTGATTTGGACTGCTACTCATTTCTTCGTGAAGACTTAGTCTTTCTGACTTGAAATTTGCAGCAGATTCAAAATCATTCCTTCCTGCAGCAGATTCTTCTTGGTCAATCAAGCTCTTTATTCTTTCATCATAACTTTTAAGACCAGACGGCAATTCTTCAGAATTAATTCTTAGTTTGGCTGCTGCCTCATCAATCAAATCTATAGCTTTATCTGGTAGGTATCTTTCTGTCATATATCTGGCACTCAAATTTACAGCTGCATCTAAAGCCAAGTCTGTTATTTGAATTTTATGGTGCTTTTCATATCTAGGTTTCAATATTTTTAGCATCTCTATGGCTATATCAATATCAGGTTCGTCAACATTCACAGGGGTGAATCTCCTCTCCAGTGCCTTATCTGACTCAATGTATTTTCTATATTCTTCTGGAGTTGTAGCACCTACTAATTGAACTTCACCCCTTGCAAGAGCTGGTTTCATCATGTTAGCTGCATCAATTGCTCCTTCTGCACCTCCTGCCCCAACCACGATGTGAATTTCATCGATGAATAATACTATTTCTCCAGATGCAGCTCTTATTTCATCCATAACTGCAGTAAGTCTTTCTTCAAATTCTCCTCTGAATTTTGCTCCTGCTAATAATGATGCCATTTCAAGTTTCAATAATCTTCTATTTCTAAGGGAATTTGGCACATCATCTATAACGATACGTTGTGCAAGTCCTTCCACTATGGCCGTCTTACCTACTCCTGCATCTCCAATTATCACAGGATTATTTTTCGTTCGCCTAGTAAGAGTTTGTATTACCCTTTTAATTTCTTTATCTCTTCCAATTACAGGATCTAACTGGCCAGATCTAGCAAGCTTTGTTAAGTCGACGCTATACTTTTCTAAAGCTTGATATTTTTTCTCAGCACCAGGGTCTTTCACACGTTGACTACCACGTATTTCTTTTAAAGCATGCAAGAGTCTTTCCAAAGTTATATTGTATAAATTAAACTGCCGAATGACTTCTCCATCCTTCAAGGAAAGAAGTCCGGTAAAAAGATGTTCAATTGCAATATAATCATCATTNAGTCTTAATCTCTCTTCTTGAGCTTCATCTAGTACTTTCTTAAGCCTAGGTTCTATATAAATCATTCTGGTTGAAGTTTGTTTCTGACCCAAAGTAGGGAGCTTTTTCAAAGAAAATTCTAAATCCTTTTTCATCTCACTAAGTTCCGCTCCTAAGAAATCCAAAATTTTTGATGCCATGCCATCATTTATTGATAACATGCCCAGCATTAAATGCTCAGCATCTAATTGGGCATTACGCATATCAGATGCCCAAGCATGCGCCCTCTCTAGAGCCTCAGAGGCTTCATTAGTGTAATCTTCTCTTCTAGGTAAAACCATTAAATTTTATTTTTATTTTATACAAATCATATAGTATTTCTTATACCATTCAGCATATTATAACTTGATACAATTCGTGTCAACATAAATTTATTTTTCTTATAACTACATTTTATATCATAGGAACTGTATCATTCTATGTAAATATGAATGAATTAAAAGACAAACCGAAATTTATAACAAGATACGAAGAATTAATTAAATCTTATCTTTANCACACCGTATCTGCTTATAACGGAAATACATCGATTTATATTAATAATTACTTCGGATGGACAGATGAAAACGATAACCAAGTATCCCTCGGTTATCAAGGAAAAGGATTTAGACCTTCAATATGCTTATTGATTTGCGATTCCCTCGAGGGTGATATCAATGCCGCATGTCCATCTGCTATATCTATAGAACTAGTCCATAATTTCTCATTAATACATGATGATATAGAAGATAATGATAAATACAGGAGGCATCAACCAACACTTTGGGCAATTTGGGGCATTCCTAAAGCTCTCTTAGCTGGTAATTCAATTCTTGTATTAGGTAACCAAGAGCTAAACAAATTAATTAATTTTGGAATAACCANGCAGAATTTATTTAAGTCACAAAAAATACTAACTGAAAGTTATTTAAAAATGATGGAAGGTCAATTCCTAGACATTGCATTTGAGAGTCAAGAAAAAATTAGTAAAGAAGAATACATAAACATGATTGGATTAAAAACAGGCGCTCTAATAGAATGCGCAGTTATGCTTGGGGCAGTAGCATCCAAGAAGACTTTNTCTAAACAGGATCTATTTCAGATTTCNAAATTTGGTAGAAATATNGGCCTCCTGTTCCAAATAAGAGACGATATATTAGGTGTTTGGGGTAGTGATAAAACTGGCAAGCCGATTGGTGCTGATATAAAGAAAAAGAAGAAGAGTTTACCAATAATTTTGACCTTAAACCAAGGGAGAGGAGTCTACAAAGATATCATTAATAAAATTATGCGCAAGCCAGAACTTAATGACAAAGATATCGAAAGATTTATAGAAATAATGAATGTTCTAAATATCAAAAAAGAATGTGAAAATATATCTATGGAGTATGCGCATAAAATTCAAAAAATACTTCAGAATATACCGGTTGAGCAAAATTTCAAATCTGACTTCAATGATATTGCTCAATTTTTAGTATCACGGGAAACATAATTGGGAATGATTTTAGTAATTACAAAAGAAAATCTAGAAATCACTTCTGNACTTNAACTCAATAATATAGAACAGATACATGCTCCAGGAAATCTCAATGTCCAAGCTGGTAATTCTGCCNNCCTAAATGATGGGTTGATACTTTTTCAATGTGAAGCGTCCCCTATTCACTGCAAAGTAGGATTAAATTGGATATTTACTAAATACAAATCAATTGATTTTATATTATTTATTGGCTTCTTAAGGCCAATAAATAATTCGATACTCAGGAATCAGGTTGTTATCCCTACTGAATTCTTAAACCTTGACGAACCTCCTGTAGAGTGGAGTCAAGGGGTAAATCTTGAAAATATATCGAGCTCTCAAGAATCACAAAAAATACTGCGTAGTGGGATTCACGAAAATAATTTAGATTTTTCATACGGTCGAATATTAAGCTACAACCAACAATATTTAACTAAAAATATAGTACTCGAACTGAATGACTATAAAATAGGTGACGCAATTAATAACTTGTCTTTCAGTATAAATAAGTATGCATTAATTAATAAGGTACCTATATTAAATTTATTAATTAGAAGTCAAAAAAAACATTCACAAAAAACGCAGGATATAGTCAAACAATTGTTATCCAAAGTGAAGATCCCCGGAAAAGTACATGGATAGGTCAAGCAAGATAAAAACTTATCAGGACGAAATGAAAGTTACATACGAGAATTTTCCCTTATGGTCTTCATTATACTTAAAAGAATTTATGCCTCATTTTTCATCTCTATATAATTTTTGTAGAACTGTAGACAACTACGGCGACCTTCATCCAGATATTGGGACAGAAAAGTTGGACTCAATAGAATATGAAATAGATAATTGGTCCAAGGGAAGCTTTTCACAAGAAAGTGAATTTTATACACTGACGGAAACTATAGAGCAGTATGAACTCCCTATCACTGAATTCAAAAAATTAGTATCGGCAAACCGCCAAGATTTACATCAGAGAAGATACTCCACATTTCAAGATCTTCTAAAATACTGTAGATTATCTGCAAACCCTGTAGGAAGATTAGTATTAAAAATTCTTGGGTACAATTTAACAAAACTAAATGAGTACTCAGATAAAATATGTACCGGTTTACAGATCACAAATTTTTTGCAGGATGTTAAAAGAGATTCTCAATTAGGCAGAATATATATTCCATTAGAAGATCTGAAAAAATTTTCAGTGTCAGAAAAACAAATTCTTCAATCTCAATGCTCAGATGGCTATAGAAATTTAATCCGGTTTGAAGTAGAACGGTGCTGGGAAATGTTTAATAGAGGAATTCCTTTAATTCAAAATCTAAATGGTACTCAACAAATTCCTATTGCACTTTTTATAAAAAGTGGAAGAAAAATTTTAAATCAGATCAAGAAAGTAGAGTTTGATACCTTAAATCATAGACCTACTATTTCTAAGACTGTTAAAGCTACGTTGGTGATTAAAACAATTATAGATTATCTCGTTAAGGATCAGTTATTACCAATAAAACAATATGACACATAAAGATAAAAAAATAAAATATGACACGCTTATTATTGGGGGTGGCATATCAGGGATAACAGCTTGTTATTCACTATTAAATAAAAAAAAAGATGTAGTTTTAATAGAGAAGTCATCCCATATCGGGGGTAGGGCTTTTTCCTTCTTTGATCCTTCGACTAAAGAAATAATTGATAACGGTCAGCATGTAATAGTTGGCGCATGTAAGAATTTTATAAATTTAATATCTGATCTTGGGTTAAAAAATAAAATTGTAAATAGTAAAAACTTTCGCGTCCCTGTAGTAGCGGGTGGCAAAACTTCTTATCTGGGATCAAGAAACATCCCATCGATCGTAGGCTTAGCTTGGTCAATTATATCCTATAGTCACCTTAAAAAATCTGACAGGTTTAAAGTTATATTCGGCTTATTAAAAATTTTAATGTCCGACATAGAAAAAGAGACTAATAAGCACAAAATATTTAAAGACTGGCTAAAAGGCAACAAGCAGAACTCTTCTACAATAAAATATTTTTGGAATATTATAATAAAGCCTGCCTTAAACGATCACATTGAGAAAATAGATACAAAATACGCATTATTCGTAATCAAAAAAACTTTTCTGCAATCACAAAAAAATCTATTTTTAGGCTACCCCTCAGTTGCACTCTCAGATCTATGGCAACCTATAGAAAAAAAAATATCTTCAAGTAAATCATCTACGATTAAGAAAGGTCGAGTCAAAAAATTGATTCTAGAAAAAAATTTAATCACTGCTGCTGAATTATCAAATGGAGAAGTAATACAAGCAAATACTTTTGTAACTACAATACCTCAGAAAGATCTATTTCAACTCTTCAAAGAATCTGAGATAAGTATTGACAGCAAGCTAAGTAAAAAAGAGTTAAACAACTCCCCAATTGTTGGCATCCATTTTTGGTTTGATAAGCTCGTCATGAAGGAAAATTACTTGGCCTCTGCAGATGGTGAAACTCAATGGATTTTTAATGTGTCAAAAAATCATCAAGAAAAAAACTTTCATATTGTAATTTCACAAAGTGCTGCTTGGAATTGGATAAATCAAGAAAAAGAAGATTTAAAGAATATATTTTTAAAAGAAATAACTAAAATATTGCCAAAATCAAAACACGCAAAGCTATTAAAATATTCCATAGTTAAGCAACCAAATGCGACTTTTAGATGTACCCCTGAGTCTGACGAATCGAGGGATATAAAGTTACCGTCTATAGAAAATTTATTTATATCAGGTGACTGGACAAAAACTCGCTGGCCTTCAACCATGGAAAGTGCTGTGATTAGCGGAAATAAAGTTGCCAATACAGTGCTAAATTATATGAGCTAGACGTGTCGTATGAATCCTGTCACTTGACTTAGCATAATTGGTCCTAAAGTTCTACTATCAGCAGAATTAGACCTATTATCTCCTAATACAAAAATTTCATCATCATCGAGTTTGCAGAATAAATCAGAGAAAAGGAAATCAAGACGAACAAAAGTTTCAGAGATAACTTGACTGTTTATTGATATGTTAGTTTTTTTCAATGCTATCGTTTCATTAGGCAGTCCAATTACTCTCTTCACATAATTGATATCATTGAAATTAAATTTTACGATATCAAATCTCTTGGGAGAAAACCGAAAAAGTACTTTTCTTAAAAATACTACCTCACCCTCAATAAATGTTGGAACCATGCTATTACCTTTAATGAAATTTTTTTGAGTGGCAAATCTTCTAATAATACTCAACCTTAAAATATCCTTTACATTTCTTTAAATTGTCCGATAATAATTACTTAAAATACAATATTTAGGAGTGTTCATCTAATGTTAAATTTACTAAGAATTATAAACTACTTGAAGCCATCAGATACAGTTTTAGCTCACTGTGATATTCCTTGTGGCATTTATGACCCGCATGACGCTATAGAAGCTGCTCAAACATGCATAAGAATGACCGAGCTAATACTAGAAAAAAAAGATAGTGGTGATACCAATTCAATCACACGATACATAGTAGCTAAAGAAGATCATGCAAAGAAAGCAAAGGATGACTTGCTTATAATTTGGACCGATTACTTCAAACCAGAACATTTAGAAAACTATCCAGACCTACATGAGAAAGTTTGGTCAGCGTGCAAACTAGGNTCCTCTGTGAAGCAGGGCGTTGACATGAAGGCAGCTCAAGACTTTAAGGCAGCAATCGAAGAAATAGGTAACATTTTTTGGGAAACCAAAAAATAGTTACAATTTCTTATAATCTTCTCTTGGAGGGGAAAATAAATCTAAAGCCAAAGANCTTGTTTCTGTGCCATGCGCACTGTGAGGAACGTTTGAAGGTATCAGATAATGATCACCTTCAGTAAGCAATCTTTCTTCACCATCAATAATTAGTTTAAATGATCCTGATAAAACTCTTCCTGCTTGCTCATTCAGATGTGTATGAGTAGGGACTTCAGCATGTGGAGCAATATCAACTAGCATCATCATGATATTTTCTCCCCACATAAGGCGCACAAATACACCCGGGTGAATCTCTTTTGGCTCTAAGTCATTTTGATCAAATATAGGCATCTAACCGTGTGTTCCTAATTTTCTAGTTACTGCAGCGTCAGCCACGGGGCTTGATATTTGTTTAACTATTGCATTTATTAATGTTACTTTATCTTTTTTAAAAGATTCTTCAACAGATTTATTTAGACTAACGACATCATCTGCAAAATATCCTTTGCCNCCAAATCCTTCNACAATAATTTCATATTTTGTCTGATCTAACCTTGTCCATATATCTCTATCATAAAGCCCTTTTTGAATCCAATAATCTATACCCCACAAACTATTATTGCCCACGACAATTGAAATAGGGAGATCATTTCTCACAGCAGTATCTAATTCAGGAACATGAAACCCCAAAGATCCATCACCTACAATTAGTACTACCTTTTTATCTGGAAGAGCCACTTTAGCTCCAATGGCATAAGGCAATCCTACTCCAATCATTCCAAAGCTACTGACATACATCCATCTTAAATATTTTTCAGCATGTAGCGTAGCTCTTGAAAAATGGCAATAGTCACCTCCATCAAAAACAACAAAAGTGTCTTCATCAATATTTTTTCTTGTAGCCTTGCTAATTTCCATTGGGTGCATAGGGACACTGCCGTCAGCAAAACTATCCATAGAATCAAGGTATTCTAGATATGTTTTTTTAAGACTTCTAAGCCATTTTGAATTATTCCATTTGTACCTTTTTGATTGATCTGTAATTATTTCTACAAATGGACCAACATCACAATTTATTGCAAGAGATATTGTTCTGGATCTATTCAATTGGCTAACTTCAGGGTCTACGCTGATTAATGTCACATCACTACTAAAAGGAGGACTTCCACCAAATCCCAGTTGATAATCAAGCTTCACGCCTAGCAACAATACTACGTCAGCTTCAGAAATTCTTCTAGCAGAATTGTTTAAGGGTATATATCCCAAACCGATAGAATTAGGATGAGAATCACTCACCAACCCTCGTGCAGTATCCACACCAAAAAAAGGTATCCCTGTAACTCTCAAGAAATCATCTAATTCTTCAGGAACGACTGTTGCTCCGGCACCTAAGCCAGCTATAATTACCGGTTTTTTTGCACCTTGCAGAATGCTTAAAGACTTACCAAGTTGCTTTGAATTTGGATATGTCTTCCAATTATCCGGATCATCTTTTTCACTTAATTGAAATCTTTTAAACACATTTTCATCGACCATATTCTCTTGTAGGTCGTGAGGTATTGTAAGATGAACGGGTCCTCTTCTCCCTTCCATTGACGTCCTAAAAGCTAGAGAAATATATTCAGGAATTCGTTCTGTAGACGGAACTTTCCAGGCTCCCTTTGTAACTGGCTTAGCAATTCCTACTTGATCGAATTCTTGCATCGCACCCCTACCAATATTAAAAGAATCCGCTGAACCTGATATATTTATAACTGGAGCCTCAGAATGCATTGCATTGGCCAAACCAGCAACAGCATTGGCATGTCCTGGGGTGGTTGACATAACTACGCCAGGCTTTCTAAGAATTCTTGAATAGGCATTAGCCATATGCACAGANGCAGCTTCATGCCTGCCATCAATCATCTTTATGTCTTCTCCTATCAAAGTATCTAAGAGGTGGAGAATATGGTCTCCTGCAATACCAAAAATAGTATCTACTCCATACATTTTTAAGCTCTTTATTATTAGATCACTGCCAGAAATTTTACCCACATCACTCCTTATATTAAGTCTCTAAATATCATTAAAACTCCCATTATAAACAAGAGCATATAAAGTGTCTTTAAAATAAATTTTTGAGAAAAATTTCCAACATGTTTTGATCCTAGATACGACCCTATAACACTCACANTTCCCAAAGGTAAAAATAGCATTACATCAAAATGTCTATTGCCAGATATTTCAGAAATAATAATGTGGCCCAAAAATGCAAACATTGCCACCAATAAGTTAATGAATGAATTTGTAGCTGAAGCTGCTTTTGCTTCTGCTTTTAGATAGTTAATCATTACTGGATATCTCAATGCGCCTAAAACCATGCCAACTGCACCACCCAATACACCTATTACAAAATTCAAGGCTCCAGCTATTATATTTTTTCTTAGTGATAACTTTGAAGAAAGTTCTTTGTGAGATTCATCTTTAAGNGGAAAATGTACTGTTTGTACAATTAGGAAAGCTGAAATAAATATGAGTACTGTAACAATCCACAAAAGAAGTTCTTTTGGCAAAACCTCACTGAATAATCCACCGAATAATGCTCCAATAAATCCAAATAGTAAAAAGGATCCACCCAATTTAAAATCAATTCTTTGCGCTCTATAATTATTCCAAACAGTTGCTGCCATCACAACGAAGCTTATTGCAAGATTTGTTCCAAAGACTATTAATGTCGGAACACCAAGGAATATCATAATAAATATTCTGATTGGGCCTAAAGGCATTCCCGAAATCCCAGCAAAATATCCCGACAAGCCTAAAAAAATTACCAGAAAAATAATATTTAAAAGAGATAGTTCGCTCACAAGTCCAGTTTATCGAGTTGACGGTTGAGTTCCTCGATCTGATTTCTGTCTGGCTGTAAAGATGGTCCTCTAGCAAATGCTTGAGAAAAAATACCTCTCCGTTTCAATATTATTTTAGGAAGCCAATTCCAAATACCGAGTCCTTGGCCAAGTGTTCTAATTAAAGGTATGTATCTATGGAATATATCTTCGGCTTCTATTTCTTTTCCTTCATTCCATAAATCAAAAACTTTCACAAACATTTCAGGTACAGCACAAACAGGCATAGTTCCTTGAGAGCCTCTCCTTAACTCTTCGATCATAAAAAGTCCCCCCGCTCCACCAAAGGGAATTGGGGCATTTTCTTTTTTTGAAAGTTCCTTCAATCTGTTAAATCGAGGAATCGTTGGCGGAACTTCTACTTTTATATATTTTAAGTTCGCATTAGAATTTGATAGTTCAACTGCAAAATCAGGTGGTACAGGAGATTCACCTATATCCTGCATGAATATAGGAATGCTGACATTTTCAGCCACATCTAAAAAATATTTCTTTATCTCATCTTGGTGGACACCTCCAAAAACTGGAGGAGCAATCATTAATGCATCCGCTCCAAGGGATTCAGCTTTTTTTGAATATTCTATGCAGATCTTATTAGACTCACCGCCAGTATTCATAACTACCTTTATTCTTCCCTTAGCAGCCTTCACAACTGTGTCCAAGACTATATCACGTTCACTTTCGGTGAATTTGTATACTTCACTCGCGAGCGCAACTGCTAATCCACTAACACCACTTTCTATCCCCCATTCAACTTCTGAAATTAAGTCATCAAAAATAATGTCTCCATTCTGATCAAAAGGAGTACTAAGTATGGGAAATACACCTCTCATTATTTCCTTCTTATAATTCATTTTAAGATATAAGCCNCGGAACTAAACTCANTAGAACNCCTGCAACAGTAGCTGTGCCAATAACACCAGCAATATTTGGGCCCATTGCGTGCATCAATAAAACATTACCTGGCTTTTCCTGTTGAGCTATATCTTGAACAACTCTTGCTGCCATGGGCACAGCTGAAACTCCAGCAGCCCCAATCATCGGATTTATCTTTGTTTTACTGAAGACGTTCATAAGTTTTGCCAATAATATACCTGATGCCGTTGCAGTACAAAAAGCTACTAGTCCTAAAATAAATATTGCAATGGTTTCGAACTGCAGAAAAACACTTCCTGGCATTGTAGAGCCTACAGAAAGACCTAATATAATAATGACAATATTCATCAGTTCGTTCTGCGCTGTATTACTCAGTCTTTCAACAACTCCACATTCCTTCATTAAATTTCCAAACATCAATATTCCAACCAGTGGCGAAGCTTTAGGAACAAGCACNCTAATTACTATGGTGCAGATTATTGGAAATAATATTTTTGCCCTTTTACTTACAGGTTTTGCAGGAGCACTCATCTCAATTTGTCGTTCCTTTTTAGTGGTTAATAGTCTGATTATAGGAGGCTGAATTAAGGGGACTAGAGCCATGTAGGAATATGCTGCTACCGCTGTTGCACCCACAATATCTGTAATGCCCACTCCAGAAGATTGACTCAATTCTTTCATTCGAGAAGCAATAAAAATTGTAGTGGGTCCATCTGCTCCTCCTATTATGCCTACTGATGAAGCTTCAAGTAGGCCAAATTTAAACAGAGGAGTCATTCCAAGAAGAAGAGTTCCTATCAAAGCAACAAAAACTCCAACTTGCGCGGCAGCTCCTAAAAGAAGTGTCTTGGGGTTAGATATTACTGGACTAAAGTCAGTCAGGGCTCCCAAGCCAAGAAATACTAGTAGTGGCAAAATATCTGTATGTAGTCCCTTTTCTTGAAAAAACATTAAAAAACCCATAGGGTCTCCGTCTTTTTCTGGCATCTTGACGAGTTCACCTAAAGGTAAGTTTGCTAACAATATTCCAAAGGAAATCGGTACAAGTAATAAAGGTTCTTTCTTTTTTGCGATTCCAAAATATAAAAGTAATCCTGCCACAATCCACATTGCCACACCTCTTGGATCTTTATAAATATCTATAAAGCCTTCGAATATTAATTCTAAATATTCCACTTTCTCACATTCACTGAATTATCATCATTACAAAACCTGTTTCAACTGTATCGCCCTTGCTTATCTCTATTCTCTCAATTGTTCCAGTTGATGTAGCAACAATTGTCTGTTCCATTTTCATCGACTCNATGATCAACACTGGATCTCCCATTTTCACTTTCTGACCTTCAGAAACTAAAACTTCAATTATTTTTCCAGGCATTAATGCCTTCAAGTCTCCGCGACTTGCAGGAGAATTATTCTGTGGCAACTTCTCTGGATGCACTTTAATTTTTTCCTGATTTACAGATGGTATTATTTTATTAATTTGGGAAGAATCACCAATATTTATTTCAAATTTATTCCCATTGACTATAACGTCAGCCTTTTCAGAACTTGAGAGTTCTACTTCTACTTCAAATTTCTTCCCATCAATTTCAAAATTGTATTTTTTAGACACGTTAAGTTCCCCTTGATTTGAATAATCTTTGAATACCATTTGAAAACCAAAGCGAAGGAGTGTTGTCAAAAGCAGGTGGGTCCTTCATTCGATTTTTGTCGGTCTCAGAAAGGGCAAAACTCACGCCTATCAGTGCAGCAATAAGATCTAAATTCGTTGAGACAGATTTTTTCTTATCTACTTTTTTAACTTCAGAATTTTTTGGGGAAAATCTTTCATCAAAAAAGTTTAACGATAGTACCACGAAAAGTAACACTATCAAAACCAAAAACACAACTAACAAGCCAAACACTGACATGTAGAGACCATCTATGATCATTTCAAATTACCTCAGATTTTTTATGGCTTTATTATATTAGCAATAGTCATCAAAACTCTAATTTAACTGGTTTGCCATCTATAACAACTTCAAACTTATCTCCTGATGGCTGAACAATTAAATTAAACTGCCTATCTCCAAAGCTCAAATTCAATACTGATTCCGAAGAATAATCTAGAATATTATTATTAAGAAAATGATTGAATTGTTTTTTTAGCCTATCTTGAGACTCTTTTATAGACACTAAATTAAACTTGACAATGCTACTAGGCTTCAATTGGCTAAAGGTAGAAAAATCAGCAGAACTAATACTACAAATTCTTGGATACCCCCCTATTGTCTGACAGTCATTCATCAAAACATAAAGATTACCATCAGTCGGGACCTGCACAACTCCTTTAGTCGTACCATCAGATATAATATCGTGTGATCCNTCTATGGTACTGATACTGGGACCTTCAAGAACAACTCCAATCCTATCCATTCTGTTTGTAACATTAAAGTTTGAATTAAAAAATAAATCTATGTTTTTATCATCGAATAAATCATACTCAGGTCCTTTCGTGACATTAATAGTAGTGGGTTCTGAACTAGGAAGAACGGGAAAATTTATAGCTTTTTTGTTTATTGACTTTAGATCTATTTTATTAACAAAAATTTCTTCATTATTATTAAGAGTTTTTCCACCAATGCCAGATTTTGAGTGAGTAGAATAAGAACCCATAATATAATTAGTTTTTACTCCACCTTGCACACAGACGTAAGATCTGAATCCATTAGCAGGGACCTCAAAAGTTAACAACTCAAATGGTCTCATGAAAATCGTATGCCACATTTTCACGGGCAACCCATCTATTTTAGGACCTAAGTCGCCTCCAGTTATGGATATACAAATATCACTCAATGCTTCAAGTTCTAAATTNCCTCCAATTAGTTCGATACAAGGGGCATTTAGATCATTATTCAATATAAGATTACCTATTTTATAGGAGAAAATATCTCCGGCCCCAGAGTTTGATACTCCGAATCTTTCATGTCCAAATCTGCCTTCATCTTGCACTGAAGCATATAACGGACTATTGGCAACACGAAAAGCTTTCATTTACAACGGCTTAAATTTAATTTTCATTCCAGGTTTTATAAGGCTAAAATTCTTTTTCTTTAAATCAACCAACTTTAAAGAAGTCCTGCCAATAATTCTCCATCCTCCTGGAGATTCTAAAGGGTATATACCGGTTTGTTTATCTGCTATACCAACGGAACCAGCAGGTATCGTAATTCTAGGCGTAGGCAGTCTAGGACATTCAAGTCTTTCATCAAGTCCACCAAGATAAGGAAAACCAGGAGAAAAACCAATCATAAAAACATGATATTTTGTGCCTGAATGGATCTCAATTATTTCGTCTTCACGAAGTTTTAATATTTTTGATATATTATGCAAGTCCGGGCCATCTGTACCACCATATGACACGGGAATTTCAAGCAAATTCTCCTCATTATCAACAACAAAATCAATATCAATAATAATTTTTTTTATATCATCAATCAATTTTTTTCTCGAAGTCTTCTGAAAATCATAATTAATAATTAAGGAGTTATAAGTAGGGTAATGTGAAATTAATCCAGCTACTTTACTTTCTGAAACAAAATTCTCAATTTGGTGAATATTTGCATTAATATTTATATCAATGATTCTGGAGAAATTGAAGCTGATAACTGAATCTGAAATATCAATTATTTTCAGATTTTCAAGCATTTATCTTAATGAAATCTTTCATAGGTTTAACTTCACAGCCTGCAAGAATTAATTCATCTCTAATCTGCTTTGCAAGGTTAACGGATTCTTCATTATCACCGTGAAGACAAATGGTATCAGGACGGATGTTAATCTTTTTGCCAGAAATTGATTTGACTTCCCCAGAAGAAACCATACTGACGACTCTTTCCAAAATTTGATCTTGATTGTGTATCACTGCACCAGCCTCACTCCTTGGAACTAGCAAGCCATTATCATTCAAAGCCCTGTCAGCAAACCCTTCTTTAGCCACTTTTACACCTTTAGAGGATAAAAATTTATCCCACTCTGAATTAGCTAAAACAACATGAATAATNTCTTTATCAATATTTTTTACAGATGAAAATATTGCCTGAGCTACCCCGATATCACTACATGCGGCGTTATATAAAGCTCCGTGAGGCTTTACGTGGCTCAATTGAAAATCTAGGAAAGCGCTTAATGCACCTATTTGGTAAGCAATCAAATTACTTATTGACTCCTTCGGTATTTCCATAAATCTCCTTCCAAAACCTTGAAGATCTGGATAGCTAGGATGAGCGCCAATTCCCTTATCTTTTGAAAGAGAAACAGTATCTTTAATTGTATCTGGATCACCCGAATGAAATCCTGTTGCAATATTTACTGAAGAAACGAAAGGTATGATCAACTCATCTTTACCTGATTTCATCAATCCATAAGATTCTCCTACGTCAGCATTTAAATCAACGATTCCTAACATATAAGGTCACAACTAAACATTAGTAAATGGAAGATGAATGGTCGATTTCGACTCCCAACTCATTTTCAATGCGTCAGCGAATTCCATATATTTAACCCCATCGGTGAAACTTGTATGAGTTATTTGTTCATTGCCTTTTATAGCAGAAATAAATTCTTCTTCAACTCTCCATCCTCCGACATCGGCCGGTTTAGGCAATAAGACTTCCCATTTATTTGACCCGGATGCTTGAATTNCAATTTTTAATTTCACACTGTTGTAAGCTTGTGGAGTGTCTACGTCTGAACTTTCATAAATATGCATTGTACCTTGAGTTCCATAAATCCAAATATCTATTTTTGGAGCCGCTCCTAAAACAGTACTATGAGTCATATGGAAGCTACCTCCAATAGCCATTGACCCTATAGCCTCTAAGTGATCCGGTATGGTGATTTCTTTTTGAGTTTTAGTATTGTCATCAAACCTTTTTTTTACAACTATATTTGAATGCGCTGATACAGAAGATGCTGTTCCCAGCCACCTCATCGCAGCTTCATAAAAAATACCCATATGCATGACGTTGTTACCAGATAAGTCTCGATTTTCACGCCAATGAAGAGGCTTTTTTATATCTATGAAATCACCTGTTGTTGCTTTCACATCTAAGAGGATCAAGTCTCCCATTTTTTCTTGAACCCATTTTTTTATTGTATTGTCATAAGGTAATGTGTGAGGAGCAGGCACAATCTGAACAACTAAATCAGGATATGTCTGAGAGCATTCCAACATGGAGACTGCTTGTGAATAATTCATAGCCATTCTTGCTTCACATAATACGTGCTTTTCAGCTTCAAGTGCCATTAAAGTTAGTGGTGCGTGCATGTTGGGCCAAGTGCCTATACAGACAGCATCAATTTGATCATCTTCAAGTAAATCGACCCAAGAATCATAAACTTTTTCCATATTAAATTCATTCGCTACTTTTTTACTTGAATCCAATGTTCTGTTGGCAACTCCTATGGCTTTGACGTCATTCTGCTCTATCAGTTTCGGAAGATGTGCACTTTTAGTGTTGGCGCCAGCTCCAATAAATCCTACCTTAATCATAATAAATACCTTCTTCTAGTAATTGACAATTTCCTTCACGGCTTCTATAACTCTTTTTTCGCTGGGCATAAATAGAAATTCAAGATCTCTGTTATAAGGAACAGGAGTATGGGGAGAATTGACTTTTTTTATCGGAGCATCCAAAAAATCAAACCCTTTATCAGCTATAATTGAAGAAATCTCTGAAGCCATGCTACACATTGGAGTATCCTCATCTACAATAACAACTTTATTGGTTTTTGATACTGACTCTAAAATTATGTCTTCATCTAATGGTGAAAGGCTTAGTAAGTCTACTACTTCACAATTGATGCCAGATTTTTCCAAAGTTTCAGCAGATTTACGACACACTTCAGAAGTATAAGACATTCCGATAAGAGTCACATCACTTCCTTGTCTCAAATATCTTCCTTTGCCGAGTTCTAACACAAAATCATCATCTGGCACAAATCCACTCAAATTTATGAGCTTTTTATCATTAATCAAAAAAACTGGATCATCATCTCGAATTGACGCTGCAAGCAAACCTTTGACAGAATATGGATCTGATGGAACAACAACTTTAAGTCCTGGAATATGAACTAACATTGAATAGAATGACTCTGAGTGTTGGGCAGCATGACCTGTCCCTGCGCCTGATCTTGCGAACATTGTTAGTGGAACTTTAGTTTGCCCACCAAACATGTATCTACTCTTTGCTGCATTTGACAAGAGTTGATCAAAAGCTACTGTTACAAAGTCAAAATACATCAAGTCAACAACTGGTCTAGTTCCTGTTAAAGCAGCTCCAATAGCAGCACCTAAAACTCCCGCTTCTGAAATGGGCGTATCTTTAATTCTTTCAGGTCCAAAATCTTGGATAAGTCCCTTTGTAGCTGCGAATGGCCCTCCCCATGCATCCAAAGGCTTATATCCTTTTTTTGCTTCGTACGAAACTTCTCCATCTTTTTCGAATCGCCCTGCACCACCAGCTATATCTTCTCCCATAATAAAAACAGAAGGGTCTCTGGATAGTTCATTCCTAAGAGTTTGGTTAAAGGCATCTCTATATCTCATCTCAGATCCAGAAACATTATTGGTATTAGGTAATCCTATTGAGCCTCTAAAAGCTTCTGAATAATCAAAAGTCATATTAATACCTCTTTTTTTCATAATTTACATAGACATCTGAATATAATTCATTTGAGTTGGGCATCGGAGACTCCTCTGCAAATTTTACAGCTTCCAGCATTTCAGAATCTATCGCTTTTTTTATCATATCTAGGTCGCCTTGGTTCATCATATTGCCTTTAATTACTTTATCAGCAAATATTTTAAGACAATCCCTATTCTTCCATTTTTTATCTTCTTCTTCTGTTCTGTATTTTTTGGGATCATCTGCATGAAAATGACCATGGTATCTAAAAGTCTTAAGCTCGATTAAAGTTGGTCCTTTTCCTTCTCTGGCTCTCTTAATAGCTTCTCCAGCAACTTCAAAAACATTGAACACATCCATACCATCAGCTATGACACCGGGCATTGAATAAGAAGAAGCTCTGTCGGCTATATCTTCTATTGAGACAGCATATTCTACAGGAGTCGCTTCAGCGTAATGATTATTTTCGCAAACAAATATTACAGGGAGTTTCCAAATGGAAGCAAGATTCATACTTTCGTGTAGAACGCCTTGTCCTGTAGCACCGTCTCCGAAAAATGCTACTCCAACGGAATCTTTTTCGGTACCATTATACTTTGAACTCAGTGCAGCGCCAACGGCTANTGGGATGCTTGCTCCAACGATAGCATTCGCACCCAACATTCCCTTAGAAAAATCAGCAATATGCATCGAACCCCCCTTCCCTTTACATTGACCGGTCGACTTCCCAAAAATTTCAGCCATCATTTTTTTAGTATCTAACCCTTTCGCGATGCAATGTCCATGCCCTCTATGAGTAGATCCAATCCAATCTTTATCAGTCAAGTGAGCACACACTCCAGTCGGNCCTGCCTCTTGACCATCTGAACTATGAGTTACGCCCATAGCGTTGCCTTTAAAAGTTTGTTCTAACATGGTTTCTTCAAAACGCCTGATCCTGTACATAGTCGAAAATAGCCAACTAATTTTATTTTTATTCATACATCCTCATAAATATCTGACTTACGTTTTGTTATTAGGATCTCTTGGATTAAATGCTGAATCTGAGTCAGACTTAAACAGATATTTTCCTGGCTTTATAAAAGAAGTAAAAAAAGCTAGAAGTCCTAAAAATATCCCAGACTTCTTCAAAAAATCTCTTCTGTCNTTTTGATTATTTTCTTCAATATTCATTCAGTNTCCTCGACTCTAAGGTGGTTTATTTAAAGATTACTTATTCTAGTATATTTAAACACTTGCTACATGCAAACAGTAATCTACAAGTATAAAATTGAATTTATTAAATACTCCCAGNAGGTCTCAATGAGGCACAAAAGAATTCATTAGAAATACTTCGACTAATACAAACAAAAGCATAGATGCTTTCTGAACTAAATTCAGGTTGACGTTAATACCTATTACGTGTTAGCTTTTTTTTAGCAAATTATTCGTTTTAAAAGACTGAATGGACCCAAGTATTCTAAATAGTGACGACTGGCTACAGAGAATTCAAGCCTTATGGATTATGTGGACATGTCTCTTTTTTGCAGGCACAGCTGCGATTTCACTAATCTTTGCACATGCTGTAATCCCATCTGCGGTTGATTCAGGGACTATTAGCAGTAGGTTTAATAAGTTCAGATTACCCTTGTACGTAGTTGGAATTATATCTTTTTTGGCTGATATTGTTTTATTGTTATACGCCATTGGATTATCGGTTGGATTCATATCTGAAATGTATCCAAGATTTTGGCAGTAAAGGATTGAATTGAGGAAACTGCTCGACATACTTTATTCTCCACTTTATATAGCAGCTTGGTTAGTAGAGTTTATAAAAGAAAAAGATAAAACCACTCCTTTGTGGCTCAAGCTTTTAGCTCCTGTTCTAGGGGTCGGAGCTCTCGGCATATTTGCTGTTTTAAGTTTTGTGACTGCTTTTCTAGTTACAGCTTGGTTTGGAAACCCATTGCCGGTTGCAGGATTTGACCAAAGTCCTGAACAACCAATTCACTTTCCCCACACTATTCACGCAGGTGTAGGNCCAATAATACTTGATAATTCCGAGGACACAATAGAAGGACTTGGAATGGATTGCACTTACTGTCATAAGCAAGTCACTGAGCAATCTTGGGCAGGCGTACCTCCTGTTGAATTATGTATTTCTTGTCACAAAATAATTGGTGAAAGCTCAAATACTCAATTGAAAACACTGAGAGATTACGGTCTATATGAAGAAACGAAATCACCAATAAACTGGGAAAGGGTTCACAGAATGCCGGATCATGTTAGGTTTGCACACGCACCGCATATTTGGTATTTAACTGAGAATCCTCAAGCAATCCAAAATAAGCCAATTGATTTTGAAGTACTACAAGATGGTACAGTATCTGCCTCCAAAGTTTGTTCAACTTGTCATGGTAACGTTGCAGGCATGAATCAAGTTGCTCAAGTTCAACCTTTAAAAATGGGACAGTGTGTTGCTTGTCATAGAGCTAACGAAGCTTCAGTAGGATGTGAAACATGTCATCATTAGAAGGATTCGAAAATAATTTAGAAAAGAAAATTTCTAAAAGAAAATTTCTAGGCCTCCTTGGAGGAACTGCCATAGGTGCGGTTATATTTGAAGCCTGTGGGATTCCTGAACAAGAGTTTATTATTCAAAGTCCTGTAGATATGCCTGAAGATTATGTAAAGGGCGAGGACAATTGGTTCGCCACTTCAAGTGATACGTCAGATTACGGAGAGAGTATTATCGTACGGGTGATGCAAGGGAGAGCAAAAAAGATAGAAGGAAATCCAGATTTCCCTAATACTTTAGGTAAGCACAGAGCTGTTTCAGAAACTGAATTACAAACTTTTTACCACCCAGATAGGATTGCTGGTCCATTATTAAGAAAAACCAGTTCTGGTAATCATAGACCAATCACCTGGCAAGAAGGCATTTCATTGTTGACAGATGGNCTGAAATCAAAAGGTAGAAAAACCGTAGTAACCAAGCCTTTAAGAGGTTTAAACAAAGGAATAGTTGAAAAATTTGTGNAGGAGGTTGACGGAACTCATCTTACCCTATCATCNCTTAGAGATAATGCACTTTATGAAACATCTAAAATGGTATTTGGGACAACTAGCCTACCTTATTTTGATATTAAAAACGCCGACTTGATAGTATCTTTCGGTCTTGATTTTATAGGTAATTGGGGGCCAGTAGAATACGTAAATCAGTTTGGTAAATTTAGAAGTAATGACCACAGGGGTTATCTCTACCAGATTGAGCCTAGGATGTCTCTAACTGCAGCGAATGCAGATCAGTGGTTATGTCCAGACCTTGGGAAAGAAGGGTTGATTGCACTTATGATTGCAGATCAGTTAATAAAAAGCCCTAAAACTAGCACAAAACATATTGAAGAGTTCAAAACATTAGCGGGAATTTCAGAGATAGGAGAATTAAATAACGCTACCAATGTAGCCCTTGATCCACAATCAGTTGCCGACGCAACTGGAATAAGTTCAAAAAAGTTAGAATCTCTTATTTCACGAATTATCACTTCGCTTCCGGAGTCTTCTGGCCCTGGAAAAAAAATAATGTTTCTCTCAGGAGGAACTTCATCTGGGTACTCTAATTCTAACAGCCTNAACTCACTGGTTCTTGGATTGAACTATCTAACNGGGTCGGTTAACGAGGAAGGTGGAATAATTTTAAACCCGGACGATTTATTTCAAAAAGTACAAATAAGTGAAGAATNCATAAACTTCTCTTCGTCTTCAACGTGGAGTTCTCAATCNGAATGGAATAAAGAAATAGAAACTTGGAAATCTGGTGGCCAAGATTTAATGATTGTTAATAGCGTAGATTTCATAAATGAAATCCCTGGAATTTCAGAAACTATTGAAGCTATAGGTAAGGTCAAATTGTCTGTAGGATTTGGAACTATAATGAACGATACCCTTGAAAGGTGTGACCTGATCCTTCCCATTAAAACTAGTCTCCAGTCATGGGGAATCGATATTCCTGAGCCTAAGACGACCTATCAATCNGTAACGTTTCAACAACCTGTTGCATCTGACCCAGTGTCAAGAGATGGGCTTAAGAAGCTTTCAGATGCTAAAAACTTCTATGATGTTCTATTGCAGCAAATGGATAATTCTCTGAAAGAAGTTGCTTATATTGACATCTGCAGAAATCTTGCAGATAAAATTTTTGCAAGCTCAGTGTCAAAAGACTCATCAATTATTGCATCTAACTCAGACGATTTCTTCAAAGGAATATTGGCTCGAGGTGGGTGGTGGAACGTTAATAAAAAATCTGCACCTCGCAAAAATGCAAAGATTAGAGTNATAAATGCAGTATCCAATGTTACCAAATCGGCAGAAGACTTTCACTTGATTCCATTCAAATCTCATGTTTTTGGAGATGGAAATGCANTATCGACTCCTTGGGCACAAGCTTCACCTGACCCTATTACATCTATAACTTGGGATAGTTGGGTAGAGATTAATACTAGGACTGCAGAAAGACTAAAGATAAAACAAGGGGATATAATTAAGGTTTCTTCTAANCATGGACAGATTGAACTTCCTGCATATTTACACCCCGCCGTTCCATTTGAATCAGTAGCAATTCCAATAGGCCAAGGGAAAAANTTTTCTGGTAGATATTCCGAAAATAGAGGTGCAAACGTAGTAGANATTATCGGAAAATCATCTCTGAACGAAAATGATGATATCCCTTGGTGTACTACTAGTGTGAAGCTACAGAAAACAGGCAGAAAGAAAAAGGTGTCAAAATTTGAAGGTTCTGTGCCAGCTATATCTGTAGAACCGGGAGTGCCTATAATGACACTAGGATCAGGTGAATCGGCAGAAGAAGGATATCATAGGTATCACAAAGAACATTTAGAACATACATTTGGAGATAATTTCAAAAACGATAAAAAGGAAGAGAAATAATGGTGACTGAAAAGCAAAGCAAGTTTAAGTGGGGGATGGCGATAGACATAGATAAGTGCACTGGATGCCAAGCATGCGTGATAGCTTGTCAAGCAGAAAATAACATCCCTATAAACTCTGAAGATAATTTTAAAGATGCTAGAGGGATAGAATGGATAAGGGTTGAGAGATACTGGGAGGGCGAATTTCCAGACGTTAAAGCAAAATTTATACCTATTTTGTGCATGCATTGTGACAATGCGCCTTGCGAACCAGTTTGCCCGGTATATGCCAGTTACCATACTGTAGAAGGTCTGAATGTACAGGTTTACAACAGATGTGTGGGGACAAGATACTGTGCAAATGGCTGTCCTTATCTTGTGAGGTTTTTTAATTACTGGGAGCCTGAATGGCCCGAATCCTTACAAAATCAACTGAATCCTGATGTTACTGTTAGAAGTCGAGGAATAATGGAAAAATGCACAATGTGTATACAAAGGATAAGGCGTGGCACAAGAAAAGCAAAGAGAGAAAGCAAAGAAGTTATGGACGGTGATATAAGTCCAGCATGTGTTCAAGCCTGCCCAACAGATGCTATGGTTTTTGGTAACCAGAAAGATCCCGAAAGCACGATCAATAAAATGAAAAACGACAAAAGAGCGTACACCCTCCTTGATCACTTGGGAACTAGCAGTAATGTTTGGTACCTTGCCAAAGTTGACGAAGATTTAAATTCTCACCAAGAGGAGGATCCACATTAGTATTCAACAAAGCAACTCAGAAAGATTCAAGGAAGCTACTGTCGCCTTAACATCTTCTACAGAAGAAAATCTGAGAGGAAAGTACAAAATATTAATGGTCATCTTCGGTATTTTAGCGCTAGTTGGAATAGTCTCAATTATTTTGAAAATCTCACAAGGATTTGATACTAAATCAGCTTGGGGATATTACGCAGCTATAGTCTCTGTTTTGCTGGGAATCTTTGGTGCTGCACCACTGGTAGCGATAGCACCTACTATCGCTAAAGCTGATTGGCATAGGCCCGTATCAAGAATTGCGACTATGTTTACCTTGGCAGGATTGTCTACCGTCATTATGACTATACCTCTCATATTTGCTTTGCCACCTTTGGTTGTGAATGGATTAAGGAGAAGGTCAATATGGTTTGACGCTAATATTTACACGCCTCATGTCTTTTTTGGACTGGCCGTCATCGGCCTGTTCTTAATAGGGCTAGGCTTACTTTGGGTTACTTCGATACCTGATTTTGCAGCAATGAGAGATCATAGTAACGGCTGGAAACAAAGGCTAGGAAAAACACTTTCTAGAGGCTTTGTTGGGACTGACGGACAATGGGTTAGTCTTCGAGCTAGGGTTGGAATGATGGGCACATTCTANTTTNTGTTNCTNATTTTTGTTCATATTTTGTACAGTGTAAATTTCAGTCTTGAACTAGTTGCTGGATGGAAAGACGCTATTTATCCTATGTACCATGCGGTTACCGGCATACAAGCTGGAATTGCCACTACCGTCATCGCTTTGTTCCTGTTCAGAAAATACTGGAAACTTGAGGAATTTATTCGTATAGATCAATTTTGGGCTTTATCTAAACTGATGTTTGCAACAACTATTTTTTGGTTCTATTTTTTCATA
Organism: Dehalococcoidia bacterium; assembly: GCA_002700125.1. Taxonomy (GTDB): domain Bacteria; phylum Chloroflexota; class Dehalococcoidia; order Lucifugimonadales; family Lucifugimonadaceae. Next base: position 24,499 of record PACM01000017.1, on the reverse strand, counting down.
TGTGCATTCATAATCTTTTGGTATGGAAGGACAGAAATCAATATAATGACAATCAAAATTTTGGTTAATGGACCGTATATGCCTGTTTTCATAGGAGCCTTTTTACTAAGCTTCATAGTTCCTTGGTGGATAATCATCTGGAATCCGGTAAGAAAAAATCCTAGGATGCTAACTTTGATTGCTTCAATTATCTTAGTTGGCCATGTTCTTGATAGGATCCGTCTCTACGTTATCTCATGGCAAGTGTATAGCGATGAAATGATACACAACAGGTATATTCCTCTTGATCAAATACCGACCCAAATGCTCTCACCCGGGATACTGGACATATTGATATTCTTTGGTTCAATTTCACTGGGTATATTTATTATTTTACTNGCATCTAGAATGATTCCATTAGTATCTATTTGGGAAACGCACCAATCGATACTCCTAACAAAACANATAAAATTTCATCGTACAGAAGTATACGCAGTAGGAAAGCCAGACTAAACAATGCAACAACGTAGAAAATTAGGTCAAAAACAAATAAATAGAGAATTGCTCAATGGTAATTTGCAAACACCTAAATGGTATATCCCTGTTATGATCGTGCTTGGTTCTGGTGTCCTTTTTGGGCTTGGCACTATTTTCTACATGTTCAATAGAGGATTAGGAGTTACTGGACTGGCGAGACCTGTTTATTGGGGACTATTTATTACTACATTCGTTTTTTGGGTTGGTATAAGTCATGCAGGGATCATGATATCCGCTATTTTAAGACTCACTCAAGCAGAATGGAGGAGGCCCGTGACACGAGCGGCAGAGTTATTGACAGTTTTCTCATTGCTAACTGCTCTAATGTTCCCTTTAATGCACGCTGGAAGGCCTTGGAGGATTGCCTACTGGTTAATCCCGTATGATTGGGCCAGAGGAATTTGGCCAAATGTTAGGTCACCTTTATTCTGGGATCCAATTGCAATTGGAACATATTTGATTGGTAGCACTCTTTTCCTCTTTGTGGCACTCATTCCTGACATAGCAATACTGAGAGATCGAACTAAGGGAGTTGCCAACAAAATATATTCAATGCTTGCACTCGGATGGCGTGGAAACCCTAGGCAATGGCAACTTCAGACAGTTGCAGGTGTTCTGCTTTCAGCACTTATGCTCCCNATCTTTGTTTCAGTTCACTCAATTGTAAGTTGGGACTTTGCGGTAGCCCCTGCAGTAGAAGGATGGCANTCTACAATTTTTGCCCCTTACTTTGTGATCGGGGCAGTACATTCTGGTGTCTCTGCGGTAGTTACGATGATGTGCCTAATGAGGTGGCTTTGGAAATGGAACAATTTTATAAGACCTGAGCATTTTGATGCGCTTGCAAGATTATTAATTATAGTAGCAACAGCCTGGCTGGCATTTACATTTTTAGAATTAACTTTCTCGTTATACGGAAGAGATGCACCTGAAGTAGCTCTCAGAGAATTNCAAATCTTCACTTGGCCTTGGAATTTACTTTTTATAATTTTCTTGTTAACAGGATATGTTATACCTGTTGGATGTTGGTTATTCAAAAAACTAAGAAGTAATATCGCCGTAATGTTTTGGACTTCTATCCTAGTGAATATTGGGATGTGGTTAGAAAGGTTTCTGATAATTGTACCCGGACTTTCGAGAAAACAAATTTTTGTTTACACGTGGGAAGGATATTGGCCAAGTCCTGTCGAATGGATCATTCTTGCGTGGTCCTTCGCTTGGGTATCATTTTTAATGCTATTATTTGCAAGATTCTTTCCTTTGGTTCCTCTTTTCGAGGCAAAAGAAAGTCAGGTATTTACTACAGAAATGAAAGTAGGAAGAGCAACAGTTCCTATGGTAATTAGAGAATGAAGGAGGCAAAGAAATGTCTAAATTAAGTATACTTGGGCTCTATGATAACCCTGATTCCGCGGCTGACGCCTTAGACGCATTAAGTGAGTCAGGATTCGATTCAAACAACTTTGATGTACTCACTGGAACACCTTATCCAGAAGGGGCTTTTGGGGAACACACGCCACAACATAGATTATTTAGATTCCCTCTATTTGGGGCTATAGTTGGATTGACTTTAAGTGTTTTCCTAACCACGACAACTCAAGTGGTATATCCTCTTGTGACAGGCGGAAAGCCAATACTATCAATTTTTGCAATGCTTGTGATCATGTATGAAATGACAATGCTATCAGCTGTCGTTACAACAGTTATAGGAATACTTTTCGAATCAAGACTGCCGAACATTTCTATGAACGTTTATGACACTAGAATAACCGAGGGATTAATTGGAGTATCCTTGGTATGCACTAGCGATAAAAAAGAACAGGCAGAAAAAGCACTCAAAGATAGCGGGGCTATGGAGATTAAGTCGTCAGGAAAGCAAAGTGACTTTTAAGACAAATAGGCAAATGTTACTACTATCTTGCCTTATGGGCTTAGTTGTATTAGCCCCTACTTGTCAAAGCGGTATAACACAAAGAGGTCCATATCCGATAGAAATATTCTCTGAAATGCACTATTCCCAAGCATATAAAAACCAAGAACCTCCAAGGTTGAATCCAGCTGTAAATTCGGAGGCGTACAAAACTCCAGATAATCAGACGAGTAGCCCTAATATGGCACTCAATATGGAAGAGGAATATGTATATGACCCTATAATTGGTGCAGAAATATATAGAGTAAATTGTTCATTCTGCCATGGCTTAAAAGGAATGGGAGACGGGACTGTTGCAGCTCATATATCTTCCGAAGATAGTTTTTTCGCTACTACACCAACAGAAGAGGTGCTAGGATCAGGTAGTGGACCTTATAAAGCAGTGCCTCAATTACATAATATTATGGAAAGATATGACGGAGGAAGAGATAGTGCAGTAAACAGATTAAACCAAATGCTATCTCAAGAATCTGGTAGTGTTCAATTAGGTCCTATGCCAAGCTTTTTATGGGTGTTTACTGAAGATCAAAGGAAGCAAGTTATCGACTTTATAGTTGATGAAAATCAAGGGTTAGCATCAAGTTCCTATTAAATTACAGCCTATTCTACACGATTTAAGATAAAATTCTTGTTATGAGAAAATACTCTAAATTGGTTAATTTAAATCCTCTATTTCTTAGCGTATCTATACTAATTGCTATTGTTTCTTGTAGTACAGATTATGATGCAAACCAGAATAGAGAGTATANCCTCTACTCTCAGTTAATGTGTCCTGTATGTGAAGGGCAGACAATTGGAGAATCTAAGGCTTCGATAGCAGAAGATATGAAAGAAATGATATCTAATAAAATTGCCGAAGGGCAGACTGATCTTGAGATTCTGAATTACTTCGAAGATAGATACGGAATCGAGATTCTTGCCAATCCACCTAAAGAAGGCTTCAATCTAATCGTTTGGATATTACCTATTTTAGGAATCATATGTGCAATGTTTCTGCTTGTCTATAATCTAAACAAAAATATGAAAAAAATAAAAAAATGACAACAGCAACCTTAGGATTTACACTGCTTTTACTAACTTTTAACTTATGTCTATTCGCAATATTTGGATCATTATTGGGAATAAAATTTTCAAATGAACGGTTGCTATCCAGTAGTAAAAATGCAAGCTACGTAACTCTTTTAACTACAACTTTATCTGTAATTTGCCTTGTTTATGCTTTCGTTACTAGNGACTTTTCTGTTAAATATGTATTCAATCATAGTAATCTTGCCATGAATCCTATATATACCTGGGTTGCATTATACGCAGGAAATGAAGGTTCTCTTTTATATATCTCGTTAATCATTTCAATAGCATCAACTCTGACAATTTTCTTTAAACCGCGAGAATTTGATGACTCAGAACCTTATTTAATAAGCCTGTTAATGGGATTCTTGCTCTTTTTTTTGGCAGTAATGATTTTCTTNGCAAACCCATTTGCTACCTTTATAGAAACTCCTNCNGACGGCAGAGGAATNAATCCTTTATTAGCTCATCCAGGTATGTTTTCTCANCCNCCNCTTTTAATGGCCGGNCTTGCAACAATATGTGTACCNTTTTCTCTAATTATTAGTATGATATTTTCAGGCAAATTCAAAAATGATGGACTAGATTACGTAAGAACAACTTCATTAGTAGTCTGGGCAATACTTGGGATCGGCCTATTATTAGGATCTTGGTGGGCATATACCATCCTAGGCTGGGGAGGGTACTGGGTATGGGATCCAATAGAAAATGTAGGCCTCATGCCTTGGCTAGTAATGACAGCTTTCATTCATTCTATTATTGTACAAAGAAGAAGAGGAATGTTTAGAACATGGAATATTATTTTGATTTTCTTGGCATTCATTCTCGCTCAGTTTGGCATGTTCATTAACCGTGGTGGTCCCGTTGTTTCGGTTCATTCTTTTGCTGCCTCAACATTAGGTTATATCTTCCTTGGATTTATGATCTTCAGCGTTATCTTCTGTATAACAATATTTTTATTCAACACAAAAAAAATAAAGAGTGATGGTACAGTCCAGTCTTTTCTATCAAGAGAAACAGCTTTTCTTATAAACAATTTTTTTCTTGTAGCAATCACTTTGATAACTCTCTGGGGTTTGATTTTTCCTTTAATATCAGAACTTTTTTACCACGAAACTGTTACTGTAGGGGCGCCATATTATAACTCAGTAAACGGTCCAATAATGCTTGCCTTACTATTTGTAATGGGNTTAGGACCAAATCTATCTTGGAAATATACGAGTAGTACTAATTTAAAGGTGAATTTCTTAATCCCTTTATCCATCACAATTATTGCACTCATAACATTATTAGTAATTTCTGAGCGACACATTATGTCCTCTCTTGCTTTAGCTTCGATAGTGTTGGTGCTCAGTACTATAATCACTGAGTGGATAAGAGGATCCANCAAAATTATTAATTCTGGGGTTCCTTGGTACTTTTCTTTTTTTAAATTGATTGCAAAAAATAAGAAAAGGTATGGAGGTTATATTGTCCACATATCAATTCTTCTAGTAGCTTTAGGAATAATAGGCATAAATTTCTACCAAGTTCGAATTGAAAAAGTCGTCTTAATAGAAGAGAGAATTGAAATTGGAAANTATGGGATAGAATTATTAGAAATAGAAGAGTTAGAATTCAACGATAGAAGAGAAAAATTAGCCAAATTTGCTATTTATAACAATGATACCGGTCAGTTGATTAGACATATGACGGGAAACAACACTTTCTACCCTTCATTTAATATGGCTTCAATTAGAGCAGCAATCAGAAGCACTCCTATAGAAGATCTGTATATTATTCCTTCAGATTTTATCGGAGAAAACAAGATGAAAATAATTGTTAGCATAAACCCTCTAGTTTGGTGGATGTGGTTAGGGGGACCTGTATTTATCATGGGCACTTTAATAGCATTATGGCCAACTGTTCAAAAAGATTAACATGTTATACCTAATCCTAATAATCACATGTATGATCTGCGTATATGCAGTTATCATTCCTTTCATAAGAAAAAACTTTATTAGCTCCAGTGATGCCTCTCTAGAAATGCTCGAAAGAAGGAAATATAAATTATTGGAAGAACTTGATAGCGATCTTGAGAGTGGCACTCTAACTGAAAACCTTTTTAAAGAGTTAAGAGATGAAGTTATAGAAAATATAAGTAAAGAGAAAGAAGTTATCCTAGGTTCCAAAGAGCATCTAAATGAAATAGAAAATAAGATTAAAATAAGAAAAAAATTATGAATATTTACAAAAAATATACTGTCTTTTACGTTGGTATATTGTTACTAATATCTTCATTAATGTCGACAAATTTTATCTTAGCTGATGAATTCACAAACTTTAAAGGCGTAATCATTAATGGAAGTGCTGTCGACAAAGAGCAAACATATTCGATACGCTTGCTGGCAATTCAAGATACAGCATCCGACTTAATAGAAATAGAAAAGACCGAGACGACTAAATTATTTGAATTCAAAAATGTTCTGATCAATACAAATCTCACCTATTTTTTAATGGTGGATTATCAGGGCGTCCCTGCAGTTTTTTTTATCGATGATATAGAAGATTTTAACAATATTGAACTAATTGTTTACGAAAGATCTTTCTTGCCTGAAAGTATAGAAGTTATGGACTACTCTATAATGATCCCTCATGTTTCACCTGATTCTAATATTATTTCTGTACTTGGTCTTATATCGCTTAATAATAGTAGTACATCTACTTTTATGGCAGACTTATCTGATCCAAGTCTATCCGGTTTAAACCTTCTAAGATTTAGTCTTCCTGAAAAATTTGAAAATTTATCGGTGGACAGTGATCTACCTCCAGGAAATGTTATGCAAATACCAACTGGTTTTGCATTGTCAAATCCAATACCACCTGGTGACCATCAAATTTTATATTCATATTCCATGCCTTATAACACCAAATCGATTAAATATGTTATCAAGTTGCCATTTGGAGCTGAAAATTTCAAATTACTCGCCCCTGGGAAAACAAGTTTTTCNAAGCCTGACAACCTTGAACTGAATTCAACTAACGTTGATGGTAAAGTTTATGAAGTTTTAAAGGCTAGTAACATCCAAAAAGGAGAGTCTATATCATTAGAAGTCATAAACATTCCGGTTCCTGGTGCAGTCAGTAAGATTACTTTTTTTATAAAACAAAACGTTATAGCAATAANCGTTGTGTCTGTATCTGGTTTTTTTCTCATCGTACTAATATTAATTNCTTTGTTCAAAAATTATTCCAATAAATTGTCTTCCGATCAAAATTTAAAAAAAGAAAATAATCGTTTGATCGACAAGATAATTGAACTCGATGAANAATATAGAAACAAAAAAGTTGAAAAAGAGGATTATGAAATATTAAGAAGTGGANTAAAGGATAAAATAAAAGGCAAAATATGAAAAATATAATAACTTTTTTTTCAGTAGCTGTAATTATTATGTTTTTTTCGGTTGTTCTTATTTCAACGATAAACTCTGGNGGAANACAAGGNAAACCAGGTTTGAACGTAATATCTGGTGAAGTAGAAGTCAATCTAAACAACTTTGTTAAAATACCTCCAAAAAATATACTAGGAGAATCCATAAAAAAGCAGAATGTAGGTCAAGAAGTGATCGTCATTGATTTTTGGGCATCTTGGTGTCCACCCTGCATAAAAGAAGCCAAAGTGCTAGCAGAAACATCAATTCTTTGGGAAGATAAAAACGTCCGATTCATTGGTATNGCGTTATGGGACAATGAAAAAAGTATAAAAAAGTTTGTAGATAAGAACAATATTAAATACGATATAACTATAGATCAAGACGGCAGTACAGCTATTGATTATGGAGTTAAGGCATTACCAGAAAAATTTTTTATAAGNCGAGAGGGTAAGATAATTAAAAAATATATTGGCCCAATAGATGCAAAATTACTTAATANCATCTTGGAAGAACTCACAAGCAGTAATTAAATTATGTACTTAAAGCGGTTTAAAGATAAGGAAATAATTTGTGATTACACAATCTTCTTATCCAAAAAATATTCTGAAGAATATAGTAAATCNTGCGGATACTCTAAAAGAAGNNTNNATTGTATACACNCTACAGANCTTGTAACTTTATCNCTAAAAGAATATCTNTGTCTTGAACCTATTCCTAANGGATCAATTCATNNCTCTCAAGAAATAGAAATTTTTATGCCTATNCNNTATGAAACAAGATTANTATGTAAAGTTTATTTAGATTCTTCTAAAAATATCAAAGATAAAAGAATGGTAATGATAAAAACTAATTATTTTGATAACAATAATAAATTAGTGGCTAGTTCTAAAGGAACTTTGCTGGTTCCCGTATCATGAAGTTAGATAAAAAATTGCAAAGTATATCTAAACTAATTGATCAGAAAATGATTCAAGAATATGCAATTTTATCTGGCGATCACAACCCCATACACATTGATCAAGAGTTTGCTAAAACTACAGATTTTGGAAAAACTATTGCTCACGGCATGCTTTTATTATCAATGATTTCTGAAATGATGTTAATAAACTTTGGAGATAACTGGCTTAATAACGGGAAACTAAAGATTAAATTTAGAAACCCTTTATTTGTGGGACAAAACGTAGAGTGTAAAGGTAAAATTAATAAAGTTGAATCTGATAGTAAGAGATCTCTAATTGAGTGCGAAGTGGTGTGTAATAGTGATGACGGCAAAGTTCTAATATCAGGAACTACTAAAATAAATATCGAGGAGAGATAGTAAATGAAAATTGCCCTAGATGGAATGGGAGGAGATTTCGCCCCAAAAAACAATATAGAAGGTGCAATAAATGCTCTCAACAATCCAGAATTAGAAATCTTGTTGGTGGGAATACAAGAAGAACTCGAACAACAATTATCAAACTATGACTTTGATAAACAAAGAATCACAGTTATTCCTTCTGAAGGAGCAATCGCTGATTCTGAACAACCAGCGATTGCTGTAAAAAGAAAAGTTAATGCTTCTATCAATGTTTGCTCTGGGCTAGTAAAAAAAGGCGTTGCTTCCGGATTTCTAAGTTGTGGCAACTCTGGAGCAACGTTTGCATCTGCTACTGGAATGTTTGGTCTTTTTGAAGGCTTGAGAAAACCTTGTGTTGGAGCAGCAATTTTTGGTTTTGCTCCCGAGACCCTCATACTGGATTTAGGGCTTAATGTTGACCCTACCCCAAACCAATTGGTTGATTTTGCAGCATTGGGAGTATCTCAAGTAAAGATTATCTACGGCATAGAAGATCCTACAGTTGCTTTACTAAGTAATGGGTCTGAATCGAATAAAGGGAATCGGTTGATCAAGGAATCTTTTGAATTGTTTCATAAATCTAATCTAAATTTTAAAGGTAATATTGAAGGGCACGATATAGCGTCTGGGAAAGTTAATGTGGTAGTTTGTGATGGTTTTACCGGCAATATCCTCTTGAAATTAATAGAAGGTATTGGTAATGAAATCTTTAGCTACCTAAGACGTGAGATTAAAGATCAGAAATATGAACAGATCATCCAAAATATCTCTAACAAAACTAATTTAATGCGAGAATTTGGAGGGGGCCCAATCATTGGTATTAACGGCATTGCTGTGATTGGACATGGAGCCTCAAGTCCGAAGGCAATTTCAAACGGAATTAATTCGGTTGAAAGATTGGCAAATAAAGATTATATTAACCAATCAAAAAATGAACTAATCAAATTAAGAAAGAGTTTCCTATGAGTGAAATAAAGAGACATGCCCTCGTTACTGGATCATCCAGAGGTATTGGTGCGGCAATTGCGATAGATTTAGCTAAGAATGGTAATTCCATTTCCGTGAATTACAATTCACATCCTGAAGATGCAAATGAAGTAGTAGAAAAAATAGAATCTTTAGGTGGAGAAGCAAAGGCAGTTCAAGGCGACGTATCTAATTTAGACTCTGTAAACAAAATGATAAAGGAGGCTACAAATAATTTTGGAACAATAGATATATTAGTAAATAATGCAGGTATAATATCTGATAATTTATTGATGAGAATGAAAGAAGAAGAATTCGATAAAGTCATTGATATAAATCTAAAAGGAACTTTCTACTGTACAAAAGTTTGCGTACCCAGCATGGTCAAACAAAGGTGGGGAAGGATAATAAACATAACCTCAGTTGTTGGATTACGTGGAAATATTGGCCAAGCTAACTACTCTGCGTCCAAAGGGGCCATACATTCTTTTACATATTCTCTGGCAAAAGAACTATCCACGAGAGGAGTGACAGTGAATGCGATAGCACCAGGTTATGTAACTACAGCTACCGTAGATGTTTTACCAGATAAAATTAAAGAAACAATAATGCAGCACATTCCTATGAAAAGGTTTGGGAAGCCAGAGGAGATATCTGGAATGGCAGCTTTCATCGCTTCAGATGATGCTAGTTATATGACAGGTGAAGTTGTAAAGATAGACGGCGGAATGGCTATTTAACCTATGATGAAAAAATTTCAAGGTAAAGTTGCATTAATCACTGGAGGTTCTAAAGGAATAGGTGGTGCGATCGCAATAGATCTCGCAGCAGAAGGATGCAATATTGCTCTTACTTACTTTCGGGACAAAAAGAGCGCTGAAAAAATACAAAAAACTGTTACAGGACTCGGATCAGATTGCTTGACTATAAAATCAAATCTTGCAAGTCACGAAGATGTAATTAGAACAGTTAAAGATGCTAGTAAGAAGTTTGACAAGATTGACTTTCTAATAAACAATGCTGCNACTGGAGTGAATGTAAAGGCAGATCAATTGACNATAAAACACTGGGATTGGGTAATAAANACCAATTCAAGAGCCCCTTGGCTAATGTCGATCGAAGTGAGTAAGNTAATGGCTGATGGAGGGTCTATAGTAAATATCTCAAGCTTAGGATCTCAAAAAGTTCTTTCAAACTATTTTTCCGTTGGGGTCTCCAAAGCTGCTTTAGAGGCGATTACAAGATACTTATCAGTTGAACTAGCACCTAAAAATATAAAAGTGAATGCAATCTCTCCTGGTTTAGTTAAGACAGCAGCTCTAGATGCTTTTCCTGATTCATCCAATTGGAAGATAATGGCAAACAAAGACACCCCTGCAGGTAGGCCTCTAAAGGTAAGAGATATCACTGATTTAGTTAAATTTCTCTGCTCAGAGGATTCTACAATGATCAGAGGTCAAACTATTATAATTGACGGAGGACAATCATTGATTGGTTAGCTTAAGATCTTCTTTCGGACAACCCCAATCAGATAAGGATCTTTATTACTCGTTATAGTACAGCCTTTGTTTTCTACAATAGAAGAATCTTTCCTTGAATGCAAAAGTTTCATGACTCTTTGAACCTTGTCATAAGTATCGAGTCGAGCAATTACTTCTTGGCCAATATAACACCCTTTATTGAAATCAATGTAGTCATACAAGTTTAATTCCAAGGGATTGAATTCTGTAGTTATTTCTTTGCCTGACCTTGGGATTAAGTTGGCTATTCTAAACGACTCAAATTGGTCATCATCAAGCTCTTCAATTTTTCTTTCCATTAAAAAAAATTTCAGAATTTGGCAAGATTCAAGATTATTGGGAAAAATGATCTTTATACATTCATGCCCATTGAAAAAACTATGTTTTGAGGCCAAAACATTTACACCACTGATTTGCATATGAACTGGTTTATTTTCTAAAATATCATCAAATTCTGGGATATTAATATTTAGAGTGCGGGTCGTGTTAAATATTGATAATACCGCACTATCATCTCTATTAAATATTTTCACATCTTCCTCAATGATGTATTTTTCAATCCAAGAAACCAAGATTTCTTTGTTAGAAGAACTAGATTCTACAAGTGCTGTATTATTTTTCATTGACCAAACAGATACTACGTCTATGCATCTTCCATTTTCATTAGTAAAAATAGTAGTTGTAATAGCATCATCTTGATTTGTTTCAATATTGTTTGTAGACAGCCTATTAAAAAGATCGAAGACATCATTTCCTTCGAACTTTAATAATGATGCGTCGGTATGGATGAAAAAGTTTGAGGTCAGGGACATTTAAACTGAAAAAGAAGTGCCACAGCCACAAGACTTTTTGGCATTAGGATTTGAGAAAACAAAACCTTTACCATTAAGTCCATCAGAAAAATCAAGTGTTGTTCCTGCAAGAAATATGAATGATTTTTTAGGTATTCTCACTTCTAATCCATGTTGTTGTATTATTTTCTCATCATCGGCAGGGCTACCTACTATCTTCAAATCATATGTTAATCCTGAACAGCCTCCACCTCTTACTGCAACCTTTAGGGCGAAAGTATCCAGACCGTCTCTTGCTGCGAAGGTTTTAACCTTCTCTGCAGCTTTTGAGGTTATTTCAATAGTATTTATTGGTACTTGATTCATATTTTTGATATTTACATTTTACTATACATTATTTTATAACTGTAATATTAGGTAAAATGTTAAGGAATTATAGTATTATGCCAAAAATCTACACATATAATGGTGATAAAGGACAAACCAACCTCTTTCTTGGTGGAACTATATCTAAAAGTGACCTAAGAGTAGAGACTTATGGAACTGTAGATGAAGTAGTATCAAGCCTAGGATTTGCTAAAACGCAGTGTAAAACAAAAGAAGTAATTGATATCTTAGAAATACTACAAAATTCGCTTTTTATAGTAGGCGCTGAATTATCAGCCAACCAAGATTCATCCTCAAAAAATGAAAAGGTTGACCAATTAATTAATACTATTGAATCCAAAAACATCAAGGAGTTAGAAGATTTAATAGATTCAATTTCAAAAAGAATTGATCTAGGGAATGAATTCATACTACCTGGCACATCTTCAGGATCTTCATCTATAGACATTACTAGAACAATCGTTAGAAGGCTTGAGAGACTAGTAGTAAGACTGAATGAAAAAATAGCTCTAAGGAATAAATATATTTTGATCTTTATTAATAGAATGAGTGATCTTCTGTTTGTTTTAGCTCGACTAGAGGACAAAGATAAAAAAACACAAAGAGTTAGAGGTGTTAGAAAGTCTAAATGACAAAGGATCCAAAAGTAGGCATAGTGGACCACAATTATGCAAACATTCACAGTGTGAAGAAAGCACTGGATTTTTTAGGTTGTAAAAGCCTCATAATTCACGATCCTAAAGAATTAGAATTCTTAGACGGCATTGTCCTACCTGGAGTGGGTGCTTTTGATTCTGCAATGAAGCGTTTAAACGAAGTAGGCTTTACAGAAAAAATCAAAGAAATTGCTAAAAGGGGTATACCTATAATTGGAGTATGCATGGGCATGCAACTACTTTTCAAAAAATCTCAAGAGGGCTCATTAGAAGGGCTGGGATTAATAGATGGAGAGGTAACCAAAATAGATGTAGGACTAGAAAAACTGAAAATACCTCACATAGGATGGAATAAAACGCACAAAAATAGAAAAAGTGTCTTGATGGAAAATGTTAACGACAGAGAATATTTTTATTATGTCCACGGATTCAAGTGCGAACCAACTGATAAGTCAATAATTTCTTCTCACACCGTGTACGGAGAAGAGATTTGCTCTTCGATTGAAACAGAAAATATATTCGCAACACAATTCCATCCAGAAAAGAGTGGAATTAAAGGATTAGAAATTTATAAAAATTTTATAAATGGACTTTAAATATATGAATCTAATACCAGCAATTGATTTAATAGATGGCGAATTAGTACGCTTGCACAAAGGAAACTATGAAAAAAAAACTGTTTATTCGGTTGACCCAATTGACATGATTCGATCTTGGGAGAACATAGGGATAAATAAGTTGCATTTGGTAGATCTTCAAGGAGCTTTGTCAGGAAATCAAAAAAACCTATCTACTATAAAAAATATTAAGGAAAATGCTGAGTTGGAGATTCAATTAGGCGGAGGAATAAGAAATTTCAATTCTTGTGAAAAAATGTTGAAAATGGGTGTATCAAAAGTTATTTTTGGAACTGCTGCTATAACTTCTCCAAAGGAGGTAGAAAAGTCAATTAGAACCTTTGGAAGTGATAGAGTTATAGTCGGAATAGACGTAAAAGATAAGAATATCCAAATAAAAGGTTGGACTGAAGAAGTGGATTTAACTCCAGAACAATTAATAATAGATATGAAAAATATTGGTGTATCAGAATTCATGTTTACCGACGTTGATAAAGACGGAACCTTATCGGACCCTGATTTTAAATATCTTCATGAATTGGCAAACTCAACAGGGCTTAACACTGTAGTAGCAGGAGGTGTATCTTCAATGGATCATCTATATAGATTGCAAGAATTAAATATTGATAATGTAGTCATAGGCAAAGCAATCTACGAAGGTTATATTAATCTTGAAAAAGCTTGTGAGATTTTTATGGAGAAAAAATAATGCTCACAAAAAGAATTATACCGTGCTTGGATATCGATAAAGGTCGGGTAGTCAAAGGAAAAAGTTTCGTAAACTTAAAAGATGCAGGTGACCCTCAAAAACTATCCCAGTTCTACAATAATGAAGGGGCCGATGAATTAGTATTTTTAGACATAACAGCTAGTCACGAAAAAAGGGATATCATAATAAAAGTTGTAGAGAAAGTATCGTCTGAAGTTTTTATACCTTTAACAGTTGGTGGGGGCATAAAAAACATTGAGAATATTTCTGAACTTTTGAATGCAGGCGCAGATAAGGTTTCAATCAATACATCTGGATTTGAAAATCCACAGCTAATTGCAGATTCTTCCAAAAGATTTGGATCACAATGTATAGTGCTTGCTATTGACGCAAAAAAAATAGGATCTTCTTGGAATGTATTTACTTACGGTGGAAGAGAGGATACAAAATTTGATGTAATAGATTGGGCAGAAAAATGTGTGAAATTAGGTGCAGGAGAAATTCTACTTACTAGCATGGATAATGACGGGCAAAAAGAGGGATACGATTTGGAGTTACTAAAGCTAGTCTCTAAAAGAGTTAGTGTGCCAGTGATCGCCAGTGGCGGCGCAGGAACAGTTGATCATATGTATGATGCCGTAAAAAAAGGTAAGGCAGACGCGGTGCTGGCTGCTAGCGTTTTTCACTACGGGGAGATAAAAGTAAGGGATGTAAAGGAATTTCTAAAGTCCAAAGGAATTCCTGTAAGGTTATAAGTGGAGGAAGAATCATTTGGATAACAAAATAATACCAGTTATAGTTCAACATTTTGAAACAAATCAAGTTTTAACTTTGGCATATATGAATAATGAAGCTTTACAAAGAACCATAAAAGGTCCTGATGTGTGGTTTTACAGTAGATCCAGAAAGGAATTATGGCATAAAGGAGAAACTAGCGGAAACTACTTAAAAGTTAAGAGTATATCTATAGATTGCGACAACGATGCTCTGCTAGTAAAGGTATATCCAACAGGTCCATCCTGCCATACAGGCAAAGAAAGTTGTTTTTCGAATGAAGATTTGGCAAATATTGAATGGAAAAGTTCAGATATTTTTAGTGATTTGTCTGCTCTAATTGAAGAAAGAAAGATAAGCCCCAAAAAAGGATCTTACGTTAATAAATTACTAGGAGAAGGTAGTGACTACATCTCACAGAAGATCCTAGAAGAAGCATGTGAGACCATAGTGGAAATAAATTCTAATAAGGAAGGGAGTCGCGTCAGATTAATTGAAGAATTAGGAGACTTATTCTTCCACATATTGGTTATGATGTCATCGAAATCTATTTCGATGAATGATGTAGAGTCTGAATTAGAGAAGAGAAAAAAGCATTAGTCTTCATTCAGTTCTATTGCAAACTTGAGGCTCTCAATTGCGACTTCCATTTGTGAATTGTCAGGCTTACGAGTTGTTAGAAACTGAATCCAGATGCCAGGTGCATTTAATATACTCTTCAATATTTTTGATTTACTAGAACTGGCAAATTTCAACAACTCGTAACTAACTCCAATGACAATAGGTAATAATAAAATTTTGAAAATTACCCTAAAAATTATGCTGGATGTTGGAACAAAAGTGAATAAAATTATGCTAATTAAAATTACTAAAAAGATGAAAGATGTACCACAACGTGGATGTTCTTTTGAATATTTTTTTAAATTATCTATTGTTAAATCATCCTTATTATCATGTGTCCAGATAGCCATGTGTTCCGCTCCGTGATATTGAAAGAGTTTCTTAAACTCATCAGATAACCCCACGAAGAAAATATAAGCTATCACTAGAGAAAGCCTTATGATTCCTTCAATTATAGAAATTAAGAAATCTCCGAGTCCTAGGGAGTTTAAAATTCTCGATACCACAGCAGGACCAACCAAAAAAATGCCTATAACAAAAAGTAATGACACTGAAAAAGTAAGAAATAATTGAAATCCAGATAAGTTAGGGACAGTTTCTTCTGAATCTTTTTCACCTCTAGATATAGCTTCAGATAGATTAATTGCCTTTACACCAGTCCTAAGTTGATCCAAGAGACTTAAGATACCTCTTAATATAGGTATCTTGTTAAATTTAGAGGAATAAAGTTTCTTTATAGATATCTCTCGTTTGATAATCTCTTCTGCCGGACTCCTTACTGCTATAACAGAAGTATTTCTACCCATAATCATTACTCCGTTGATTACAGCCTGTCCTCCATAAGAGTTCATCTCAGATTATCGTTATATGATATGAAGGGTTTTATTTTTGCCCATATCTTCTTCTTAGCCTCTCAACTCTTCCTTCTGTATCGACTATTCTTTGTTCTCCAGTATAAAAAGGATGGCATTTGCTACAAACTTCTACTCTTATCTCCTTTTGAGTTGCACCAGTTGTATACTTCTCTCCACAAACGCAACTTACTGATGCGTCGGAGAAATATTCTGGATGCAAATCTTTCTTCATGCGGTTAACACGTTAACTCGTTGCACTGTCTTGCTTTTCGTCTTGCTTTTCACATCAAACATAACTTTCAAATCAAACATAACTTTACCATCAGTTAATGCGAATAGAGTATGATCTCTCCCCATTCCAACATTCAGTCCTGGCTTTATTTTTGTTCCACGTTGCCTAACTAATATTGAGCCAGAAAGAACATCGGTACCAGCATATACTTTAACTCCTAGTCGTTTACCAGCACTATCTCTTCCATTTTTAGAAGTTCCTCCTCCTTTTTTATGAGCCACTTTTTTCTCCTTTTAAAGCTTTCTTAGTTGATTTACGAGTAGCAGGTTTACTTTTACTAACTTGTTTTATTACTACAGAGGTCAAACGCTGTCTATGGCCTATTCTGACTGCATGCCTAGTCTTATTTTTATATCGTATCCCTTGAATTTTGGGACCTTTAATTTGTTGATCTATCTCACCTACTACGTTAGATCCTTTTACTATGGGTTTTCCAATACTTACTTTCCCATCTAAAGAAGTTAGTAAGACATCTTCAAAGATAATTTTTTCACCAGGCTTTCCAATTAACTTTTCAACGTTAATTTTAGTACCTTGTTCAACCAGATACTGTTTACCACCGGTTTTTATTACAGCATAATCATTCATAAATATTCCAAGTTTAAAATAGCCTTACGAATTTTACATTTCTATCTTATGTTGGTCAATAACATTTTAACTAACGTCTAGTTGTTAATTCAGAAAATCCAGATCTATGCCATATAAGAGGTTGAATTCTATTAAATCTGACGTTTTTTATTGTTGCGACAAACAATGTGTGATCAGTTAGAAAGAAATCGTCTCGTAAGCTACAAGCAAATTGGACGGTCGCATTTTGAATCCCGTATGCGTTGCCACCTAAGTCATCAAATTGTATATTCTTAGGCAAACTAAATTCCTTATCGGAGCTAAAATAATTAGCTACATTTTTTTGATCCTTGCTTAAAATAGAAAATCCGAACTCTCTATTTTTTTTTATAAGGTCGTGGCTATTAGAGTTTATTGATATAGAAACTCCGATCATTGGGTGGTCAACTGATATAGAAATATAACTATTTACAGTTATCCCATGAATTCTTCCTTCTGCTTCTGTAGTACATAGAACTCCAACTCCAGTAGGCACTTGGGACCAAGCTTCTTTTAAATTAATAGTAGAAGGCATCATAAATTTTATTTTGATGATTTCTTAGGAGCTGACTTGCCGTTTAGAGGCTCTTTATCTAAAGAGTTGTCACTAGAAACAGTTCTAATGGCAGATATTTTGTCACCAGGCTGCAGTTTCATTAACGTGGATCCTTGGGTGACTTTTCCATATACGCTTACTTCATCAAGTGGGATTTCTTGTACAACGGCTTTTTCAGTCAAAAGATACACGCTGTCTGCAGTATCCTTGCCTTTTCGAATTGCCTGAGCATCAGCCACCTTACCGTTTTTAGACGTTATTTTCATTGTTAGTGAACCTTTGCCAGGTACTTTTTGAGGTCTATAAGATTCCATTGTTGAGAGCTTTCCAAATCCCTTTGTGCTAGCAATCAGGAGGTAACTGTCTTCATTGTCTGATGCCAATGCCATCGCGACAATCTTCTCTTTAGCTTCAATTTTCATGCCATTGACACCTCCAGCAATTCTTCCTTGCGGTCGTACTTTTTCAACATGAAATCTTATGGCCTTTCCTGCATCAGATATTAAAACAATGTCTTGGTATATCTTTTTAGATTTGTGATGGGCTCTAGGAACCTTTACAGCAGGGTCTACAATACTGAAATACTTTCTTCCGCCTGCTTTCCTCATAATGTTCATATCGGAAGGATTTTCAGTAGGCCATTTTCCAGGCGAATCTACCTCATATAATGATTCTAAGTCATACGAAACTGCTCTGCCAGGATTTTTTTTATTTTCTTCAAGCTTTATTACATTTTTCAGGCTAACATCTACTTGAGGCAAGGCAAGGCCAACAGACACAAGTTCGTCATCGGGTTTTAATTTAAACGCGTTAAGGCCAGATTTNCGAAGATTCTTTATTTTGGATACTTCCATAGTTTTTATCTTGCCTCTTTTGGTAGCCATGACTATGAATGAAGGAATATCGAANTCAAGCTCAGGGACAGTCAGTATTGCATTAACTTTTTCTCTGGCGTCAAGTGCTACTATATTATGCACTGGAGTTCCTCTACTGCCACGACTTTGATTAGCAGGCAAATCAAATACTCGAGAAGAAAAAAGTCTACCCCTGTCAGTAAAGAATAAGATGGTATCATGTGAATCTGCTACCTGTAAAAAAGGTGTTACATCATCTTCTTTGGTCATTTTAACACCCTTAACTCCTTTGCCTCCTCTATGTTGACGTCTGAAAGTATCACTTTTTACTCTCTTAAGATATCCATTTCTGGTGAGAGTAACCACAGATTCTTCATGAGGCTCCACATCCTCTCTGTTCCATTGACCTAATTCTTGTACGTGCACTTGAGTAAGTCTTTTATCTCCATANTTTTGCTTCAAATCTTCAGTTTCCGATTTTATTACACTAAGAATCCTTTCCTCACTTCCCAATAACTCGTTTAGAGCTTTTATCAACTCTTTCAGTTCATTGTATTCATTCTCTATTTTTTCAGTCTCTAAAGCAGCAAGTCGTCTTAGCTGCATATCGAGTACAGCTTGTGCTTGTATTTCACTGAGCTTGAATTTATTCATTAACGCCACCCTAGCTTCTTCTACCAGCTTGGCAGCTCTGATGGTTTCAATAACATCATCAATATTCTGCAGTGCTATTCTAAGACCTTCTAAAATATGAATTCGACTTTGAGCTTTTTTCAAGTCAAATTTAGCTCTATTTGTTATTATCTCTACTCGGTAATCAACGTAGTATCTTATTAGTTGTTTCAAATTCAGGACCCTTGGAGAACCATCAACAAGTGCCACCATATTTATTGAAAAAGAAGATCTTAGAGGCGTGTGCTTATAAAGATTATTCAGTACAACGTAATCACTAACACCTCTCTTAAGCTCTACGACTAATCTAGTTCCCTTTCGGTCAGATTCATCTCTTACCTCTGATATGCCTTCGATCTTTTTTGTTTTTATTAATTCAGCTATCCTGATCACCAAGTTTGCTTTGTTTACTTGGTAAGGCAATTCGTTGAATACCAGTCTGGTTCTATCTTCTTGCTTATTCATAAACTCAACAGTATGATTTGCTTGAATCATGACGCGACCTCTACCTGTAGCATAAGCTGATCTNACTCCCTCTACCCCCCATATATGAGCACCAGTTGGAAAGTCAGGAGCTTTTACAAACTCCATCAGATCNTCTATGGAGCATTCACGATTATCTATTAAATGTATAACGGCATTCGATACTTCGCGAAGATTATGAGGAGCCATATTTGTAGCCATCCCAACAGCGATACCTTGTACNCCGTTAACTAGAAGATTAGGAAGTCTCGCAGGTAATATGCTGGGCTCTTGAATCGATGCATCAAAATTATCATTCCAAGGCACGGTTTCTTTTTCTATATCCGCTAACATAAGGTCAGATATCGGTGCCAATTTTGCCTCAGTGTATCTCATCGCTGCAGGAGAATCTCCGTCGGTAGATCCAAAATTACCTTGCCCGTCTACAAGCTTGTATCTCATTGACCAATGTTGAGCCATTCTTACCATCGCCTCATAGATCGGAGAATCTCCGTGAGGGTGATATTTACCAATCACTTCTCCTACTAATCTTGCACTCTTCTTGTAAGAAGAGTTAGCTCGCATGCCAGTATCATACATTGAATAAAGAATCCTACGCTGTACGGGCTTAAGTCCATCTCTAACATCTGGAAGTGCTCGAGAGACTATTACACTCATCGCATAGTCTAAATAAGAACTGGACATCTCATCTTCAATGCCAATTAGTTTAATATTATCTTTTTGTGGTAAAACCATTCTCGTAATATTTAAGTGAAAAATTGTTGAATATTAATGTTATGAATCCCCCAAAATAATTACAATTTTTTATTCGGAAATCCAACTTAAAATATTTTCAAAACCTGACGGATATTTAACTGAAGAAAATATAGGCCAAATTACCCCTAAAATTTCATTTAATCCTTTTGATTCAACTGCTTCTATGCATCCATTACCAGTGTTAAATGCAGAAGCCATAAAGTCATCTGGGNTANAGTTCATAGGAATTTCCCAGTTNAATGAATATTGAGTTTTNAGAGGNCCCGCNCCTCCTATTATAGTAGCCAATTTTGAACCCAGTGTTATAAACGANGAATTATCTCCCTCAAAANANTTTTTTTGAACAGGTAAATTAGAAAAAGAATCGATTATTGAGATTAAACCTGACTCAACACCTAATATTTTTTTTTTCATCNTGATTGCATCGTTTACGCATATAGGTATAGTAAAATTTTCAAGGACAGGACCTGTCAAAATTAAACTGGTACAAAATGCCGGGAATTTATCTTTATCATTAATAATCACGAATTCAGATTTTATGTCCAATAATTCGAATTTATCTTTGATGTTCTTGATGTCTTTATTATTTTGTGAATGAATTGCAACTGGCATAAATTAAAAAGGTATTTTTTCTACACTGTACCAATTATTACGATTCTTATTCATAAATAACCCTGATGTTTTAAGAAAATCGGCAATTTGTAATTCATCAAAATGTTGTCTTTCCGATGCAGCATACACTAGCGGATAGAAACCCAAAGGATCCTCATTAAAAACTAGGTATTTGTCAGTGGCAGTNTTCTCAGATAAAAAGTCTATGTCCAAAGTTGAGAATTTCAAGATCAATCCTATTATAAAGTCTGAAGAAATCAGGTCAGAGATAGCATTTGATACGGTATAGGCGGTTGATATCAAGTCTTCAAAGTTGTCATCTGACAATATCAACCAAGCAGTATCACCTTTTTCATCGATAACTTTAAAAGTAGTGGCTGTACCTTGATCGCCATCTGAGATAATTCTACCTAATTCTTTAGAAGAAAATTCTTCAAGTTTGCCATGTCTATCCCAACATATAATGCCAGCTTTATGCTCCATTGATAATGGATTGCCTACATTNAGTGGTAGCACTGTTGACANAGCTTGCCATTTATCCACAGTAGAAACAAACATAGATTTTAGGAACTTCAACAAGTTATCAGAGGTCCAGCTGTCGTTGCATCTCTATTAGTCTCTTTACACGATCGGTGACCGGAGGNTGGGTTGACATCATTTTAGCTATATCATCGCCAGAAAGTGCAGGGATAATCATGAAAGCATTGGCTGTTTTAAATTGCCTTAAATCTTGACTTTGCACTTTCACTGATGCCATAGAAATTTTGGTCAATGCTGAAGCTAGATCTGAAGGTGTTCCAGATAATTGAGATCCTGTGAAATCTGCACCGTGCTCTCTGTAGCGAGTAAGTGCAAGCACAAGTAACTGTCCAAGAAAATATACCACCATAGTTATTAAATAAACTATAAAAATTGCTCCTGCTCCTCCATTACTTCTGCCTCTTCCCATGCCACCAAACAGCATGTTCCAAAAAAACACCTGCATTAAAAAACTGGAAAGTGTTACAAAGAAATTAGCAATTGCCAAAACTTTCATATCACCATTCACAATATGTGCTATCTCGTGAGCAATTACTGCTCGTAGTTCCTGCTTAGTGAGCCTTTCTCTAAGACCTTTAGTCACTGCTATGAGAGAATTTTTAGGGTTTCTGCCGGTTGCAAAGGCGTTGGGCAAATCAGAATTCATGAATGCAACTTTTGGNGCACTAATNCCTGCTTCTTTAGAGATTTCATCTACTAATTGAAATAATTCAGGGTCATCTTTTCTTTCAATAAGTTTGGNTCCAGAAGACCACAATATCATCTTGTCAGACATAAAATACTGAAAGCCTCCCATCAATAACACGATGGTCACTATGAATCCAATTTGTACNCCGTATGCATTAAGTACAAAGGCAAAAAAAGCATAAAGTACGCCAAGAAGAAACCAAGTGAAATACATTCTAGTCACAAGCCCACGATCTTTTTTTAATTTACTGTTCATACTAGTATTATTATATTCTGTTTTACTGTTTAAATAAATAAAAAGGGTGGTTTAAATTGGTTACAAATAATGAATTGAAACGGTTTATTATCGGTCTAGTGAAAGAAGCGGGGAAATATGTCCTCAACAGCTTCGAAGGAGAATTCGAAGTATCTTTCAAGGATAGAAAAAATAATCTCGTAACTGAAATTGACAAGAAATCCCAGCTAATAATTGAAAAGATAATTATATCTAATTTTCCAGAGCACAAAATAATTGGAGAAGAGGACCAAAAAGATAAAAAAATTGAGGGAATTAGTGAATATGTATGGGTAATAGACCCTATAGATGGCACTACAAATTTCGTCAACGGTATACCCAATTTTTCTATTTCGGTTGCAA
The DNA here is from genome assembly GCA_002700125.1 of Dehalococcoidia bacterium. Classification (GTDB taxonomy): domain Bacteria; phylum Chloroflexota; class Dehalococcoidia; order Lucifugimonadales; family Lucifugimonadaceae. The sequence goes on along the minus strand of PACM01000017.1, from coordinate 1,643 downwards.
TTCTAAAAAATTGTGAGCCCATAGCAGGTGCAATATGGATACCATGGCCAAATAAAAAACGATATTTAATTTTCTCCACCGCCAAAGGGGAAGGGTCATGGGCAAATAATGTTAGACTAAACTTATCTGGATCTGACCCCAATTCTTTAGATTCTGGAGGTATTTCTTCCTACTCTTCTCTCAGTCCAATAATCGGAAATCAAGATAGGAATATAATCCCTTCTAAAGAGATATTGAGAGGTGAAAAGCGAGTTATAGGCAGTGTGGCCTATGAAATGGCTATGATATCAAAGGGAGCCATAAAGTTTGCTCTTCTAGGCCCAGCATACATATGGGATTTTGGAGCAGGCCTATTGATGATTAAAGAGGCTAATGGGTCTGTAATAGCCCTTGATAGCAATTATTCTTCTACAGGTGAATTTAGATCATTTTTAAGCGGTTTCGAATTGAATAAGAAAACTTTATCAAATATGAGAAATTGGGAGGGACAGTTTTTAGTGGGCTCACCAAATATCATAAATCTTGCGGATTCCAAAAAATTCGTGTAACAATTGGTTCGCATGTTATATTAGTGCATTAATCAGGAGTTAAGTACAAGTGAATTTAGAATTATACGACACTACATTGAGGGATGGTGCTCAGCAATCTGGTATATCTCTTTCACTTAAAGATAAGTTGAATATCACTCTAAAACTTGATGAACTGGGCATACCCTGCATTGAAGGTGGATATGCTGCTTCAAATCCAAAAGATGATGAATATTTTAAATTAATCCAAAAAGAAAACTTGAAAAATGCGGTAATAAGTGCATTCGGAAGTACTAGAAAGCCTGGTTCAAAGATAGAGTCAGATCCTATTGTTCAAGCGATGCTAAATTCTGAAACTATGACTTTGGCAGTAGTTGGAAAATCATCTGCTAAACAAGTCGAAAGAGTTTTAGAGACTTCTCTTGATGAAAATCTTAAGATGATAGAAGAGACTGTGTCCTACCTAGTCCATCGAGGTAGAAGGGTTGTATTTGATGCTGAACATTTTTTTGATGGATTTTTCAGCAATAGAGAATATGCTGAAAAGACTATAAAAGTTGCACTGGATTCAGGGGCAGATATTGTCGTTCTATGCGACACAAATGGCGGAATGATACCTGATGATATAAAAACCATCATAGGGAAAGTCAAAGATGAAGGAATAAAAGCTAAATCTTTAGGTATACACTGTCACAACGATACAGACACAGCAGTTGCTTCAACTCTGGTTGCTTTTGAAGAAGGTATAAGGCACATTCAAGGCACCATGAATGGGTATGGAGAAAGATGTGGCAACACTAATTTAGTGAGTATAATTGGTAATTTACAACTAAAAAAGAATGTTGAAGTATTGCCCTCCAAAAAACTTCAAAAACTCACTGAAATTTCAAACTTTATCTCGGACACAGTAAATCGTACTCCAGATGCATATGCTCCATTTGTAGGAAGTAAAGCTTTCACTCATAAAGGAGGAATGCATGCATCAGCTGTTAATAAATATGTAGATTCATATCAACATATGGATCCTAGTATAGTAGGCAATAAATCTAATATAACTGTCTCAGAATTGGCTGGTAGGAGTAATATAATCAGCAGATTAAAAGATCTAAAAATTTA
>PACM01000016.1 GCA_002700125.1 Dehalococcoidia bacterium | reverse complement strand
TTTGCAGCATCTGTTGCTTCTGAAGATTGTAATATCTCAATTATTGAATGGATAGGCATTTTGAACCTTGAAGATAATTCTTCTAAGTCTAATTTTGTAACGTATCTTGCACGAACTATTTGATCGATTTTGTACTTATCCATTAGTCCATTATAGATTCAACAACCAATCATTCAACAATTTAATGGCTCTTATACTTACCTCACTATATATAGAGAAAGGCTTATGCCAATTTCGTACAGATACAGGGTAGATTAGAGTGGGTTGGGAGAAGTGTTTTGTAGAAGACGTGGCTGATCCTCTGGTTCTTGGATAGGCGTTCGATTTGTATTAGAAAAAACCATAGAAATTTATTGACATAATTTATGACATAATCAGTCAAACCTAAAACCTAAAATATTGGAAGTCTAAGTATAATTAGGGATAATTTAGAATATCCCAGATTAGCCAATCCAAGATTCAGCTTAAAATTTGGGACCAGGAGGTCCCGGGTTCAAATCCCGGCTCCCCGACCAAAAAACAATTGACATTATCACGTATAATTTAGAAGATATAAATAGTTACATATTAATTTATTGAAAAACGAGGTTTTATGAACTTTTTTGACTGGATATTGATTATACTTTTCGGACTTGGAGCCTTTTGGGGATTCAAATCTGGCTTGATAACTGGTGCTTTAACCGTTGCCTCTCTTTATGTCGCAGGTTTGGTTAGCAGTCAGTTTGCAGAACGAGTTGTCGGAATTATCAGTCAGAATATTGAGAGCGAATCTATCTCGACTGCATTGGCTTACGTAATTATTTATGTGGGAATTTTTCTAGTAGGAAGAATTGTAGCAAAGTTAATAATATCTATGCTGAATGTTGTACTGATGGGTTGGTTAGATAAATTGGGAGGTGCCGCACTTGGACTGGTAGCAGGACTGTTAATCATAGGCGCAGTCGTAGGTGCTGGAGCAAGATTTGCTTATCCGCTTGATGGAGCAGTAAAAGAATATGAAGGTGATGCGATGACTAAATTTGCTAAGTCATTTGCTGCGGAAGGAGCAAGAGGAGCTGTAAGTATTGCTCTTGAGGAGTCGGAGGTAACAAATGTGGTAGTTGATATTTATAACACCCTTCCTGGTGGAGCTCTAGGAATGTTACCGGGTGATTTTGCTCAAGCTTTTAAAGTTTTGAATGAGAGAATTAGTATAGAGGAAGAGTAATTCTGTTGATTGCTAATCTGTTAACAAAGAGATCGTTGGTTCTGTTTGTATTGATGTTTGTCGCAATGATGAGCTTTCCTGTTTCTGCGTCCAACGATGAGATACCTGATGCGTCATCAAATCAGGTTTATGATAGACCTTATATGCAGGGAACCCTTCTGTTCGATTCAAACATGAATGGGAATTGGGACATTTTTATGATGACAGGGGACGGTCATGATCTGAGACAGTTAACTTTTTCTGCGGCTGATGAGAGGTGGCCCACTTTTGGACCTGATGGTAGACATATAGCCTATTCTTCTAATGAGGACGGTGACTATAATATTGTAATTCAGGATCTTAGTGGAGAAAGAAGATTCAACTTAACTCACTGTTGCGCAAATGAAACCGAGCCTGACTGGGGAGCTTGGGATCAAGTAGCATTTGTATCTGACCGATCTGGCAATAAAGATATATATGTAAAAAATGTTTGGAATACTCCAGAAGAAAGAGGTCAAGGGTCATCGGAACCAGCCCAAATTACTTTTGATGGCAGCGACCAGACTTCTCCCGCTTGGGCAGGCCAAAGTAATGGAAATATTCTTGCATACGTCCAAAATAGCGATATATGGGTAATCGATACGGAAAGATTCGAAAGTTGGCCTGTGCGAGAAGGTGGAGAACGAGAAACCTCTCCAGCATTTCACCCTTATGAAGGAATGAGCGGAGGACGTTCTCAGCAACCTGAATTTATGTTTCTTAAAAGTGGTCAACTTTATTCTTCACTCATTGGCTGGAACAATGACTATAAGCAGAGTAACTGGCCACTAAACGTACCAGGCACCACGATTAATATAGCATTCAGCACCGATGATCCTTGTACTATCGCATTCGTTGTTGAAGAAGGTGGAAAGATTGGTCTCCATGACTACTGCGACAATCAATCTAATCCGATTCTTATACCTGACGGCAACGCAAATTGGGCAGCAAACAGAGTGGATTATGGACCTAGTATGGGTGGTGGCGGAATGATGGGCGGCATGATGGGAGGCATGGGCAATATGATGGGAGGAATGGGCAATATGATGGGTGGCGGTGGAAACCCACCAATGGGTGGCGGAGGGAACCCAATGGGTACTATGCAGGGCATGATGAATATGGGCGATGACATGATGAAGCAGCAAGAAGAGATGATGAGGCAAGAGGAAGAAAGAATGAGGATGGAGAGTGAACGAAGAGAAATGGAAATGGACATGGAGCGCCAAAGAGAGCAAGAAAGAATGGATCAAATGTCCCGTGAACAAGACCAAAGAAATCAGATGGACGAAGAAAGACGCCAAAGCGAATTGCAGTCTCAACGAGACCGAGACCAGATGGAGCGCGAAAGAAGAGAAGAAGAGATGTCTTTCGAGCGTGAAAGGACTGAAATGCAGATGGAAGCTGACAGAGAGAGGATGGCGATGGAGCAACAAAGAAGAGAAGAGCAGNTGGCGATGGACCGTGAGCAGATGGAACAGCAACGAGAGATGATGAAAAACATGGAAGGATCCGGCGGAAGAGAAAGCTTTTATGAGCCCGAAGAGAAATGTTTCGTTGAAAACGAGGAAGGGTCAAGAGGACTATTTGGCAATATAGACATAGGAACTGAAATTGACTGTGGAATGGACGCAGGATACCAGGAAAGACTTAAAGATCCTACGACNCTGGCTATAATCGGTCTTGTAGTTACTGTGGGTGCAACTCTGCTACAGATGGTTAGGGGAAGCTAACTTTTTATATTTGAAGAAATAAATTAGAATGGAAAAAGAAAAATGACAACAAATCAGGACATACCAGCTGAAATTCGAGGAGTTTCCACTTTTATAGTTAAAACCCTCGTTAATCTGCTTGTTTCTTTGCCTTTTATTGGGTTTNCGGTATATGGACTTATTNTTGCTCCAGATGCTATACCATTGTACGCTAGTCTAGTTTGTGGCGGTATTGGGGCGTTCCTTTTAGTAACTGGGTTTTTCTTAGGATTTTTAGCTAGTTTTCCTATGCCGATGCTGGTTCAAGGAGAAAAAGAGTTGATAATGAGGCACCCAACTATGAGNCCAGCTTATGTCAGAATGCTCATATCAGTCCCTTTCTTCGCTGGGGCAGGTTATTTATTCTTTGTTACTATGTCACCCTATGTATATCCTTTTGTAGTAGGATTAATTGGTTTTTGGATGTTTTTTAAAGGCACTACTAGATACCTAAGAAATCTATGTATAACATATCTAGTTACTGATAGAAGAATTATTCACATGTATAAATTCCTGTGGCTATATACCAATGAAATTCCTGTTGGGAGAATAATCTCAATTCAAGAAGCTAGAGGTTTATTTGAAATATTGACTGGACGAGGCAGCGTTGTTGTTTCTAGTGGAATAGGAGCTAGGATGACGATTAGAATGGAAGAAATAGATGATCCTGGTCCTGTCGCTAACCAACTTAGAGGCTTACTTCCCGAATAGAATTTAAAAAGTTTGGGGGGCAAGCAAGAATATTTTCGTAAAAATGCCCTTCTTTATTCTATTTCTGCAGGTCACGGAATCAAGCATTTATTTTCCACTTCCGTTTCAGTTCTGATTCCCTTTATAAAAGAAGGACTTCTTCTAACGGGTGTTCAAATAGGAGCCTTAGCTACTTCGCATAGTATAGCCGGGGCTTTAGTTAATGTTCCTTCAGGAATATTGTCAGACTTATTCAAAAAGAAAGTAGGCATAATCATAGGGTTCAGCGCTTTATTTCTTGGCATAGGTTACTTGATATTATTTTTTCTTTCCAAGGAAAATTGGATCGTTTTGGGTTTTATAGCCTTTATATTATTTGGCGGAGGTGCCAGTTTATGGCACCCACCCGCTTTTGCAGTGCTTAGTACCAGGTACCCTGACAGGAAAGCATTCGCATTGGGTGTACACTTATCAGCTGCATCTGCTGGTAATACTTTGGGACCTGTGATGGTTGGAGTTTTATTGGGTGGTGGTATATATGGAATATACTCAGCTGGAATGGACTGGAGGAATTTATCAATTCTTATATCCGTAATGTGCTTCACTTTGGCAATAGTTATATTCATATTCAGCCCTAAAATAACCATAAAAGGAAAAAAAACAGTTAATGTCAGAAATTACTTCTCCGATGCCTACAAATCGTTAAAAAAAATCGAAGTAATCGTTATGATACTTTTGCATGCTGTTAGGTCAGCAGTACATAGTGGATTCACAGTTTATTTATTGATATATCTCAAGGAATATTTGAACCTAAGTCCTGTAGCCATAGGAATTCATTTTTCTCTTATTGGTTTATCAGGAGTTTTATTTACTCCAATTTGGGGAGCTTTTTCTGATCGAGTAGGGAGACTTCCAGTTATAACTCTAGGTATGATTTTGACGGGAATTTTCATATATTTAATCAGATTTGGAAGTTCTGGATGGTCATTGATAATATTACTTCTCCTGCTTGGGTGTGTGTTGTTTGCAATAGTGCCCGTGATATCTGCTGCAGCAATCGATTATACAATCAAAGGGACTGAAGGAACTTCAGTATCACTTTTATTCTCAGGAGGGGCAATTTTGGGATCACTTTCACCCTTGATATCTGGATATTTCTATGACTCTTTTGGCTTCAACGCTGTATTGACCTTTACTTCTGTCCTTGCTCTTTTAGGGACAGTTATTTCTCTAATTGCTTGGAATAGATTTAAATGAATTATAAATTAGTAATAAAGGAGGAACTATGTTTCTTGTAGGAGTGTCAAAAGTAGATATAACGCCACCTGTGGGAATTTCACATTCAGGATGGGGTGCTGCAATTCATGAACAAGCTGAAGGTGTGGATATGCCTATGTATGCCTATGTATTGCTTATTGAGACTGAATCTAGTGCAGATAAGGTAGTAATTGTTGATGTCGACCTGGGAGGAGTACCTGACGGATTAGATAATAAAATAAGAGACTCCATTACCAAGGAAGTTGATATTGACCCCCAAAATATCAGAATTAGTGCCACTCATACACACGCTGGACCTGTTTGGTATGAAGATCACGGTGGAGGTGATGGTAGTTGGGTAGTAGGAGGAAAGGAGTATATAAAACCTTATTATGATTCAATTCCCATTAAGATTGGAGAGGCGGCCAAGTCTGCTGCTAATAAAAAAACAAAATGCCACATCTCTCACGGAATTGGACGATCTGATATTAACATAAACAGGCGACCAGCTGATGAGAACGGTAATTTGTTTACTGGGAGAAATTGGAATGGAGTAGTTGACCATTCAGTTGATATAATCGGGTTCGATGATGCTAGCGGAAATCCTATCGCGACAATCGTGGGTTATGCCTGCCATCCTACTATATTGGGGCCTGAAAATCGATTGTTATCGCCTGACTATCCAGGGCACGCAAGAAAAATGGTTGAAGAAGTTGTCGGTGGTATGTGTTTATTTTTACAAGGGGCAGCAGGAAATCAAGGGCCTGTTCACGGATTTGTGGGTGAAGTAGAAGTTGCAAGAAAGGCTGGAGCTATTCTTGGACTTGAAGCTTCAAAAATAAGAATGTCTATAGATCCATTTGAAAGACGTGAGAAACTTGTAGAAATTTTACCCTCGGGAGCAGACCTGGGAATTTATGAAGACGAAATAATAGTTGAACCAAGCGATACCTTAAAGGTGAGTAATTCTTTTATAGAATTGCCATCTCTGGATTTTCCTCCATTTGAAGAGGCTTTAGCTGCTTTTAAGAAGGCTACAGCGGAATTAGAGGATGTAAGGAAAACGAATGATCCTGACTTAATAAAGAAAACTGTTTCAATGGTAAAGCGAACTAATTTTAGAAGAAACTTGTCTAAAATCGCTGGTGGAGGAAAGGTAAATATTTGGGTTCAAACGATAAAGATAGGCGACATTATACTTCAGGGTATTCCTTTAGAGCCTTTCATTGAATTCGGCAATAAGATTAAGTCACTTAACCCGCAAACTAAGATATTTTTTTCTGGATATACTAATGGATGGCTTGGCTACCTTCCGACAGCTAATGCTTATGAAGAAGGCGGATACGAAGTCGGGGTTACTCCGCTAAGCCCAGAGTCGGAGTCATTAATGATTGATTTCTGTGATACTGAGATAAAGAAAATAACTTAATTCTTTAACAAATAAAAGAAAAGGACCCCGATTTCTCGGGGTCCTTTTTTATTCAGTGTCTTTATTAAAAGACCTATATCTTGGTTATTTTACGTATACTGCTCCAGCACCGCTATAACCACTAGGCACTTCTATAAACTGAGGAGCGGATGTGTTGGCATAGTGGGAAATCCATCCATCCCAAGTAATACCAGCCTGTGCGACAACACCCTTAGGAATCATATAGATTCCACCGTATTGCTGCCAGAACATGCTATAGTCCACACCCGACAAGTGCATATCACCTCTTTTTACAGGATCTTTCTCAGGTAGAATTTGGAACAACCAGTAAGCTTGTGCTGGTGATTCAAATCCTGGTCCCCATCCTGGTCTAGATGATGATGAGTCAACTGTTGGTAGTGGCCAGTCTAGAGGGTATGAGTTTGAGTGAACGTCACCGTTCTTCAATACTGGTAGAAGTTGCTCTCTCCTTCTCATTCGAGGGCTAATTACTCCACCATAATCCTCTTCTAGTCCACTAATTTCTAGTCCTAATTGTTTCCAAGAAGACATAACAGTGTCTGCTACTTCTAGTGAAACTTCACCAGTCTCAGCAACATAACTCTGTAGTACTAGGTCTCCACCAAAACCAGCTCGGGATCCAGAAGCGTCAGCTGGGTATCCAGCTAAGTCTAATAGTTCACCTGCTAGTTTCATGTCTCCACCACCACCTGGTAATTCCCAAGGAATACCACCGTCACCCATTATTGCCTCTGTACCAGTACAAGCGTGTGTGCTAGGAGGCGCAGTGACACCAGTACCTGTACCAATGTCTCCTACATCCCAACAACCTGTTGTCCTAGTTGCGTCCCATCCTGGATATTCAGGACCCATGTATTCTGAGTAGATTGGAAGTCCAAGGTCGTTCAATAGGTTCTTGTTAATAGCGTTCCTATCGATCGCCATGCTAAGAGCAAGTCTTACTAGTCTTGCCTGTTCCATATCTGTCATACCTGCAGGGTTGTTGGTATCTGTGTACACAACCTTGTCAGGGTATAGGTCTTGCCAAGGGTCACCAATCCAAGGGTAGTCCTTAGCATAAGAAGGTGCGTCCCAAGGGTTCAAAGCTTCGCCAGTTCTGGCGTGAACTTCTTCCCAAAGGTTACCTGCCCATATGATTGACTGGTTAACGTAAGAACCTGGCATGGTTTCTACGAAATCAAGTCCTTTCTCTAAGAGGCTTGGAACCATCTTAAAGTCCATATCGGCGAAGTCTAGAGATCCGTTCTCTAACATCGCAATTCTAGTTCCAACTTCTGGAACTTGAACCTGAGTCAAAGAATCGATGTTTCCATCGTTTCCACTCCAGTGCGCGCCTGCTCCTTTATGAATAGTACACCTGTCACCAGCTATACAAGCTCCTTGAACGTAAGGGCCTGTACCAACGTGGTTAGCCTTTGACCATTCAAAACCCATCTTATCGTAAGACTTTTGCATCTGAGGACCCATTCGAGCACTCAAGCAACCGAAGTCAGAGATAGGGAAACAGAAATATAGAGGTGATACTAATTCCCACTTCAGTGTGTGTGAGTCAACGACTTCACAATTACCAAATATGGCAGCGTAGTCACCACCGTTAGGGTCAGTACTCTCAGCGTTTATAGACGGGTTAGCATTATTAAAATACCAACAAACGTCGCTCGCGTCGAAGTCACCAAAATCTATATTTTCTAATCCCTTAGGGGATGCAATAGGTATACCTTTATTAATAGATATATTTAAGTATTTTCCATCTGCACTAACGTCCCAGCTTTCAGCTGTGTAAGGTTCCATAGGAGTACCATTTTTATATATGAAAAGTGGTTCTTCTACACCCTGCATCGCTATAATAGCAGATGTTCGGTAAGGTCCTTGCCATCGTAGTCCGAAAATTCCCTCAATCTTCTTAGTACCCCACACGAGATCAGTGGTAGCTGCATCAGGTTTTTCAACCTCAACAATTACTTCAACCTCTTTTTCTTTCGTAACTATTTTCTCAACAACCTCAGTTTCTTTTACGATTTTCTCTACTGGTACCTCTTTAACTACTTCTACCGGTACTTCTTTAATTACTTCAACAGTTTCCGTTACAGTTACTGTTTCAGTAGTACCCGCTCCACAAGCTAAAACTAGTGACACTAGTGAGAGAACGCCAATAAAAGAAAGTGAATTTCTCTTAGAGAACATAATTTCTCCTCCATGTTTTGTTTTTATATAGACAACGGACAACGCAAACTACGTCGAGTTGTCTATCGACTCTGAAAAAATCATTTTACTAGCTTTATGAAGATAGGGCAAAATTTGTCCATTACGCTTTTAACAAACATTTTTTTTGATTCTAATTTAAGCTTGGAGAGTATTCAGCTTGAACAGTCTCAGTCAACCTCTTTTGGTTAGATCCGTCAGACGGTTTCATACTGTACAAGTCAGAATCACCATCAGAATCAGATAAGAAGATTATCTTGTTTTCTCTCCATATAGGAGCACTTTCTTGACTGTTATTGTTTGTGAGTCGTATTGTTTGGCTTGGGTCATCAATGTCAACGACAAAAATCTCCGGGTTTTGTTCGCTATCAGACACGAAAACTACTCTTTTTCCATCTGGCGACCAACTAAAGTCCCAATTATTTCCTCCGCTACTAATCGTGATATTTTTCTCCTCATTTTCAGATTCGCTCTTTGCATCAGCATCAATCACGTATATGTCGGTATTTTCTTGTGACCTCTTTGACAGAAATGCTATTTTTCTTCCATCTGGCGACCATCTGGCATTATGATCCTCAAATTCAGTAGTAAGTTGCACTTCATCTACTCCTTGAGGATTCTTTTTGAAAATTCCTACTCTATTTACGTCAGGATTTGCGATTACTGAATACACTATCCATTCTCCGCTAGGAGACCAGTCACCAAGAACCTCTACAGCTTGATCATTTGTGACTGAGGTGATATTTCCACTTTGCATGTCATATAAACTGATATCGTGTTGTCCAGAGTTATGCCATTTGTATGCGATTTTCTGAGAATCCGGAGACCAAAAAAATGATTCTACGACTGTTGCTACAATTTCGCCTTTCTTACTTATCAATTTTTCTTCACCACCTTCGATACTCATGACCCATAATTGAAAAGATCCTTTTCTATCTGAAATGAATGCGATATGACTTCCATCTGGTGAAAGTTTAGGTAAATCCTCACGTTTAGATGTACTTGTTAATCTAGAATGTGACTGCCCTCTGGTATCAGTTGAATATATTTCTGGGTTACCGTCTTTTTCGGAAATGTACAATATTATTCCTTGTTCGCCCACCCCAGAACAAGAAAAAATACCTAAGCAACCTATTAAGATTAATGTAATTTTATATGCCCTAATTTTAAGGTAATTATTAGTTTTCATTTATAGTTTTGAATTTTAAGTTAATTTTGTATCAAAATTCATCGTAGCAGTCAGGCAAAACAATTAAAATGAAATTTACACCACTTTTTTAATAATTATGCCCAGTAAAACTGCAAAAATGAGAAAAGATCCTACTTCAGAAGGTAGAAGATCTGTAATGGAGTCATTAAAAGATCCTTCAAGAGTGGAAAGGGTGTCTGTGAGGTTAGACCTTAGGAATTCAGATTCTCTTCAGAATATTATTTTAAGGTGCGAAGATAACGATATACCGTTAGATTATATCGATGAAAATTCAATTAATAAGCTAAGTTACACTGGCAAACATCAGGGTGTTATCGCTCATTTGGTTTCGGCAGGATACTTCCCTGAGGCTAAATTTTGGAGCTTAGCGGAAAAAGAGCACCTGTTAGGTATGAACCTATTAGTTCTCGACGGTATACAGGACCCTCAAAACTTTGGAGCAATGGCAAGGTCCGCATTGGCTTTAGGAATACACTACATAATTATACCCAAGAAGAGGTCAGTCGGTATCACAGCTGGTGCAATAAGAGCTTCAGCTGGTGCTATTCACGGCTTAAGCATTGTGAGAGTCGCCAATATTTCTAATTTTCTTGCAAGAATAAAGAAATACTCATTTTGGATTGTAGGTTTAAAATCCGGGAGTTATAAATCTATCCGGGAGCATAAATTTTCTGAGANAGTTGCCCTCGTGATTGGGTCAGAGCACAAGGGATTATCTGGAACTGTTGAAAAGGAAGTAGATATTTTCGTAAGTATCCCTATCAACATAGAGAAAATAGATTCATTAAATGCTTCTGTCGCAGCCTCGATTGCTATGTTTGAGCTAGATCGAAATTCTAGTTATTAGATATCTCCTCGACCACATTTATTAAGGGTTCGTTGTTGTAGAAATGGTTTATATTGTTCGCCACAACTACCATTCTTCTCGAGAATGTACCAAATGTAGAACCACATACGTGTGGTGTCAGTATAACGTTCTGTAATTCATTAAAAGGATATTCAGAAGGCTGGGGGTTATCATTGGCAGATTTTGGATATGTATACCAAGTATCGAGGCAAGCACCTGCTATCCTATTTGACTTAAGAGCGCGGTACAAGTGTTCTTCATCAATTATGGGTCCTCTAGCTGGATTAATGATAAAAGCGTCCCTTTTCATTGAATATATTTCCTTCTCTCCTATCATCCCTTTTGTTGATTTAATGTACGGGACGCATATGATTACGAAGTCAGATATCGATATCAAATTGTTGATATCCTTAGGTTTTGCTACTGCTTGAATATTTAGACTCTGTATAATGTCTTCATCTACATCGAGTTCCTCAACTGCAAAATTGTTCATTCCAAATGCTTTGGTTAATTCGAGTACTTTCTTCCCGATTCTACCTAATCCCAGAACAGTTATATTCCTTCCCGTGAGTTCTTTGAATGGTCCGTATCTGGCTGGCCAATAATCCCAGTTATTTTGTGAAAAACTATTATGAGAGTTTATCAAATCNCTATCTAATGCAATCATTGACATAAGTACATACTCTGCAATTCCTGCTTCGTGTTCATAACTATTTGTTACTACGCATCCCTCAGGAACAGCCTCTGCTGAAACTTTATCCCAACCAGCACCAGGCATAAAAATCGCTTTTAAATTTTTTGCTTCATTTTTCCAAGAGACTTCAAGAGAAGTAGATACAAGGATATCGAATCTAGGGAGCAGCTTTCTTATTTCTTCCTTATCTGATGATTCAATCACTGTCCATTCTACTGGAACTTTCGTTTGACCTTTCAGATCTTCTATTGATAAATTAAGCGCCTTACTATTAAGAACTAANATTTTGAGCTTCTCTTTTGTTTCAGTCATATATGATCTCCTAAAAATATCTTCTAGCAGAAAAGTTTTTAATGCAATATTATGAAAATCATAAAAAATAATTGTTAGGAGAGAAAATGGGATCATCTAATGGAAGAGTTGCAATAATTACTGGCGGAGGCTCTGGGATAGGTAAGGCTTCAGCGTTGGCACTAGCTCAGGATGGATATTCAGTTGCTATCGCTGGTAGGAGGCTGGATGTGCTTGAGAAAACTATGGACGAGGCAGGATCTGAAAGAAAAAATATCATAGTTGNTCAGACAGATGTTGGTGATCCAAATGCCGTCAAAGGATTGTTTGAGTCGACTCTTGCAGCTTTCGGCAGATTAGATGTCCTATTTAATAATGCAGGAGGAGGAGCACCTAAAAAACTTTTTGAAGATTTATCGTATNGTGACTGGCAAAATGTAGTAGACGCAAATTTAACAGGTACTTTTTTGTGTTCTCAAGAAGCAATTAGGATTATGAAAAATCAGAATCCAATGGGTGGTCGGATAATCAATAACGGGTCTATTTCGGCTCACACACCAAGACCAGATTCTGCACCTTATACAGCTACTAAACATGGAGTGAGCGGATTGACTAAATCCATTTCTCTAGATGGAAGAAAATATAATATCGCATGTGGGCAGATAGATATTGGAAATGCTGCAACTAACATGACTGAAAGAATGAATAATGGGGTTCCCCAAGCAGATGGAACAACGATGGTTGAACCAAGATTTGATGTAGAACATGTCGCAGAAACTGTTTTATACATGTCAAATTTGCCCCTAGACACAAATGTTCAATTTGTGACTATCATGGCTACAAAAATGCCATACATTGCTAGAGGATAGAGGTCGTGAGAATTGGATTAACGTGCTTTATGCACGAATCAAATACATTTATAAAGAAAACAACATCTTTAGATAATTTTAAAGATCCATCTTTTGGTGATTTTCTTTATGGTGATCACCTAATTGATCATTTTAGAGGAGGGAACCATGAACTTAGTGGTTCTATTGATGAATTAGAGAGACAAGGGAATACTATTGTTCCGAAGTTATGTGCTATAGCTACCCCTTCTGGAACTGTTGAGAAAACTGCCTTCGATTCTATCGTTGATAGGCTTGTAAATGAGATTAATGTGGATGAAATTGATGGATTAATAATTAATCTTCATGGAGCTACTGTGTCTGAAGAGTACTCAGATGTTGATGGTGAAGTTTTATTTAGATTAAGAAAAAAATTAGGTTCTGAATTTCCGATAATTTGTACTTTGGATAAGCATGCAAATATCTCTACAAAAATGTTTGAAAATGCAGACATGTTAATTGTATTTAGAACTTGCCCGCATCTTGATACATATGGAAGAGGAGTTGAAGCTGCTCAATTGATTGATCAGATGTTAAAGAACGATTTGAAACCTTCTGGAACATTTATTGCTCCACCTATGATGATAAACATAACTAAAAATAATACTTTTGAAGAGCCCGTTTCAAAAATAATTAAGGATATGGAATCTTTATTTAGTGACAAATCAGTTATATCTGCAAGCTTTGCGTTAGGTTTTCAGTTTGCTGACGTTCCCGAACTAGGGGCATCATTTATTGTCTATACAAATAATGACAATGAACTATCAAGAGAAAAATGTGAATGGGTATCTAGTAGAGCATGGGAAAATAGAGAACTTTATAATTTAGATGCATATGAAATATCAGAAGCAGTTAGAGTAGCAAAAGAGGCNAAAGAATTCCCTGTTATATTGAATGATGTTGGAGACAATACAGGAGGTGGAAGTTCTGCAGATTCGACCTTTCTTCTGCATGAAATTGTCAAGCAAGACGTAGAGAATTATTGCACTGTTTTTTACGATCCTGAGTCAGTTTCCCAATGTATTAAATCTGGAACAGGTTCAGTTTTGGAGTTGAAAATAGGAGGAAAGGTTGATAATCAGCATGGATCGCCAGTGGAACTGAAAGGGAAAGTTAAAAATATCACTGATGGAATATGGGAAGATAATGAGGTCAGGCACGGAGGTTATACAAAGTATAATCAAGGTCCATCAGCTCTTTTTGAAACAGAAAACTCCGGATCAATTATTCTAACTTCATTAAGGCAACCTCCTCAGAGCATTGGTCAAATTACACATATTGGAATAGATCCATCTAAGAAGAAACTTATTACAACCCGAGGAGTTATTTTACCGAGACCTGCATATGATCCTTTTGCAGCAAAGACTCTGTTAGTGAATACTAAGGGAACAACGACTGCAGATCTAAAAAATCTTAGTTTTAATAATATTAAAAGAGAACTTTATCCTATTGATGACCCATCATTTGATCCAAAAATAAATCAGGTATAACTATTTGTAAAAATTAAATCCGTTATTAAAGAAAAAGTCTTCTTTTTCAATGATTGAAAGATCTGAACTGATATTTTTTGCTAAATCTAGAACATAATTATATGAATTTTTTATTAAACATACTGGCCAATTACTTCCGTACATAATCCTTTGAGTGCCAAAAGATTTTATAATATGGGAGGAATATTGATATACATCATCTAAAATTTGCCCTTCACCCATTTCTTCTATTATTCCAGAAATCTTGCAATACAAGTTACCTATTTTTGAAAGTTCATCAATATCACTAGCCCAAGGTTCAAATTTATTATTAGCTATTTCAGGCTTAGCTATATGATCAATAACTCCATTTAATTCAGGAATTTTTTCATAAACTGATGCTATATATTTTAAATGATTTGGCCTTACCAAAAAATCAAAATTAATTTTTCTTTTGGAAAGAATTTTTAAACTATTTAACACTTTAGAATCCATTATCCAGTTTTCATTTGATTCATCATGCAATACGTGTCTAACACCAACAAATTTTTCATTATTCTGNAATTTATCTAACGCGTATTCAATTTTCTGGCTTTTTAAATCAACCCATCCTACTACACCTTTAATTAATTCAGATTTATCAGCTATTTCAAGAAGCCAATCTGTCTCTTCTTCTGATTGATGTGCTTGAACACAAATTGTTTCAGTGACACTATTAGATATTGATTCATTCAATATATCTTCATGAAGGAAATTATTAGAAATTTTTTCTGACTCATCTGGAGGTAATTCTTTAATCCAATCATANGATCTCAGAGAAAGATCCCATAAGTGNTGATGAGTATCTAATATTTTCATAAATCTATTACTTANTTAGTCNACGACTATCCATCCGATTTCTGGGTANGGNCTATATGGNTTTGGGTGAGCAGCGTCGGAATACCAAAGTATGCCATCTTTTATAGACAAACCGTGAGGATCTGGNCCATCTTCAGGTACATCTATCTTTTCTATTGCTTCACCAGTCGTCTTGTTATATCTAATTATATTACGAGCGACTCTATCTGAGCACCAAATTGAGTCTCCTTCTATGGCTAGTCCGTGAGGAGATTGATCAATTTCAAACTTAGAAACCTCATCAAAATTCTTGGGATCAACTAAAATTAAGGCAGTAGGATTAAATGCTGTTATCCACAGTTTGCCATCGTCCCATTCCAAACCGTGGACTCCGCCACCGTCAGGAGTTGGATATCTGTTTATAATTTTTTCAGTTTCAAAATCTAGTTTTAGAACCCAATTCTGATGGGTGTCAGTAGATCTATAATGTCTAGATGTAGTTACTCCATTTGATGCTAACCATATGCAACCTTCTCCAAGAGTGATTCCTGATCCATTCTCACAAATCGTTTTTATTCTTTTCTTAATTGTTCCTTCTTGGTCTATTACAAATATATCGTCTGATTTTTGATCAATGACCCATAAATCTTCTCCATCCCACTGTAATCCGTTGGGCATTTCAACATTACATTCTCGAGCAGAAACAAATTTTGACTGTGTATCCATAAAAAGTTAATTAATTGTAACAAATATAGTGTATTCTATATGTCGTTTAGTTTTATAATCAATACTAAGTATATTTTAAATTATTTATTTTATTTCATGAAACATTCTAAATAGATTCGGAGACACAATGTCAGACACTACTACGACAGAGAGTTCCAAAGAGAGAGTTATGGTATTTATTGATGGAAGTAACTTCTATCATGTATTGAACCAACATTTTTCGCGGAACGATATTAAATTTGGTAAATTTGCCGAGAAATTAGCAGGTGATAGAGAGTTAGTTAGAACTTACTATTACAACATTAAGCAAGACTCAAGTATAAAAGGAGCCAAAGATCAAGAAAAATTTCTTTCTGCTCTTTATGAGATACCTTATTTTGAAGTTAAATTAGGTATAGTAAAGCAACGAGGAGACGCCATGGTTGAAAAAGGTGTCGACATGATGATAGGGGTAGACATATTAAAGAATGCCTATGAAGGCCTGTATGATAGCGCTATATTGGTCAGTGGCGATGGAGATTTTTATCCAGCTCTTCAGGCAGCGAAAGATCAAGGTAAGCATGTAGAAATAGCTGCATTCGATTCAAATATATCTCCAGAGATAGCAAGAATAGCTGACCTCCACGTCAAATTGAATAAAACGTATTTCAATAATCTTTGGATGACCAAATCCGATTTAAGGAAGGCCTCAAATTCTTATAACAAAGAAGAGGTAAAAGATGAGTTTTCATCTCCAGAAGGTGAGAATAAGAAGCCTAAAAAGCGGACCTATTATTCGAGCAATACTAAAAAACCTTATTCTTCGAAGAGTAGTGGCTTCAGAAAGGGCAGATCTTCTATAAATGTAAGGTCTAAAAGGACTGAAGTAGCGCCATCCACAGCACCTCCAAAGCTTAATGGTCAACATGCAAAAAAGAGCTGGATAAAAAAATTGGTAGGCCTAAACTAACCTGTAACTGCTCCTTTTGATGCTGGCTGTACAAGCTTAATGTACTTTCCTAAGACTCCAGATTTATAAGGAGGATCAGGATGCTTAATACTGATAAGACGGTTCTTTATGTCCAAATCTGAAACTTTCATATTAAGTTCAAATTTTTCTAGATCTATCTCTATAATGTCTCCATTTTCAACTGCTGCAATAGGTCCTCCGACTGCTGCCTCAGGTCCTACGTGACCAATCATAGGTCCATGTGAGGCCCCTGAAAACCTGCCATCTGTCATTAAGAATATTTTATCTCCTAATCCTTGACCAACTATCGCGCTGGTAATTGAAAGCATTTCTCTCATGCCAGGACCGCCTTTAGGTCCTTCGTATCGTATGACCACGAAATCGCCAGGTTCAATGCCACCCTTCTTTAAAGAGCTCATACATTCTTCTTCTTGGTTAAACACTTTTGCAGGACCTGACCAACTCTTCCCGTAATTATGTCCTGCAACTTTGAGAACAGCTCCCTCTGGAGCTAAGTTTCCGTGAAGTATAACTAGTCCTCCTGTTGGGCTCAGTGGTTCATTTGGCAATTTGACGACACTGTTTTCTGATTTGTCGTCTTCGACTTCTGATAAATTTTCTTCAATAGTTTTACCAGTCACGGTCATGCAGTCTCCGTGAATTAAGCCCAGCTCCAGGAGTCTTTTCATGACTAATGGAACTCCACCTACGTTATCTAAATCGTACATGATATATTTACCTGCAGGTTTCATGTCTGCAAGATGAGGAGTTCTCATTGATATCTCATGAATATCATCCAAAGTAAGTTCTACTCCCATTTCGTGAGCAATTGCAGGCAAATGTAGAGCTGTGTTGGTTGATCCTCCCATTGCAGTTACGACGGTAACAGCATTTTCGAAAGCTTTTTTTGTTAATATTTCAGATGGTCTAATATCTTTTCTTAGGAGGTTAAGAACGGCTTCCCCAGCTAATCTACTAGACGCAGATTTACGTTGATCAACAGCTGGTTCGGAAGCAGATCCTGGTAAACTCAATCCCAGTGCTTCTCCCACTGAGGACATAGTATTAGCTGTAAACATCCCTCCGCATGAGCCAGGGCCCGGACAGGCTCTAGATTCGATTTTATACAATTCGCTATCAGATATATCACCCTTTTGGTGTTTTCCTACAGCCTCAAATACGTCCTGTATTTGAATCGTTTTTCCATCCAAATTTCCAGGCAAGATTGACCCGCCATATACGAATACAGATGGCACATTTAGTCGGGCAATAGCCATCATAGATCCTGGAAGGCTTTTGTCACATCCTGCGACAGCAACAAGACCGTCAAATCTTTCAGCAAAGATTACAGTTTCTATCGAATCTGCTATTACCTCTCTACTGACTAATGAACCCTTCATCCCTACAGTGTTCATAGATATTGCATCACTGACTGTTATGGTCCCAAAAACAAATGGAGTACCTTGCGCAGCAAAAACCCCTCGTTTGACTTGTTCTACTAATGGATCTATTCCAGCGTTACAAGGTGTAACCTCGTTGTGAGTTGATGCAATTCCTACGAATGGTGCATTTATATTTTCATCAGTTAGACCCATAGCTTTCATCATTGATCTGTGAGGTGCCCTAGCTGCACCTTCGGTTGTTTCCCAACTTGTGTGTTTTCCTAGAGCTCTTTTATTTTCTCGTTTAGTAGGCATGTTCATTCTCCTATCACTTACATTTTAAAACCATAATTTTTTATCTACAACGTTGAAAAGATCCTTGCCTTGAGCAAACAATCTACAATTTTTTAAAATTATATTAAATCGACGGTCATTTAAATATGGGACATCATATGCTGCAATATGGGGGGTAATAATAACATTAGGGTGTTTCCAAAGTAGGTGATTTTCAGGAAGCGGCTCGACTTCAAATACATCTAAACCAGCCCCGCTTATTTCTTCAGAATCTAATGCTTTAAGGAGATCATCTAATATAGTTGTCGGACCTCTTCCAATGTTTATAAAGAATGAGGAATTCTTCATCTTCTTGAAGAAATTAAAATTAAATATTCCTTTGGTTTCAGGTGTGTGGGGAATCGTGCTAATAACGAAATCAACTTTTTCTGCAATCTCCATCAGGCTTTCAGAGCCGTACATTTTTTCAACTCCTTCCGGAGCGTCTTTAATTTTCGAGTCAATCCCATATACAGTCATTCCAAAATTTGCACAATGAATTGCTGTTTCAGCGCCTATTCCTCCTACCCCAACTATTAAGGCAGAGCTTTCAGGTAAGAATCTAGTTGATCCTTTAGGATTAATAATAGGTTGCCATTTACTTTTTAATTGTTGTTGCATGTAAATGTTTAGGCTTCTTGAAAACGACAGAACCATTGCCATAATATGGTGGGATATATGATCGCTATATATTCCTTTGAAATTTGTTACTCTAACCGGATGTTCTACTAATTCATCAAAATAATACCTTGACGGATTAAAAGGTGCTGCTTGCGGAGCTTGTAGCCATTCCAAATTATTACAAGTTGCTAGTAGTTCTGGTGTCAAAATTCCATATACAGCGTCTGCATTGCGCAATTCTTTTTTAGCAGATTCTATGTTTGCAGGCACTATTATTTCAAGATAATCCTCGCTATCATTGAGTCTTTCTATCCAAGATTGAATTAACTCAGCGCCATCGGTTCTAGGATCAAATTTAAATCCATTATTTACAGATGGCAGGAAAACGAATTTAAAATTTCTCATACTAACGAATCAATATTCAACTCTTTTGACATTGAAGTAAACCAATCTATTACTTCTGGATGCAAAGGAATTCCTTGTTTCATTCGTTTTTCTTGCTCTTTTGCTTCTAAGAATCCAGCGTAGACGACCTCTTTGCCTTCAGAATTGGAGGGAAGATCTAGAAAACTTTGGAGGTACTGATCCATCAAGGTTTTGAATTCCTTAGTATCTATAAAGGCCTCTACTGAATAAGCAGCTAAAAAATGTCCTTGTCCTGTAAATTCGCCAGTAGGAGCAGTTTTATTTCCATTTAATATGCCACTTAGAATATCTACCACCATTGCCATAGAATATCCTTTATGAGAACCCATTTCTCTTGTTGCACCAAATGGGAGTAGGCTAACTGCACTTGATATATTTCCTGAGGAATACCTTTGTTCAAGATTTTTAGATTCGTTTTCAAATTCGGGAAAATCATTCAAATAAACTTCTTCCATAATGGGGTTGCCTCTTTTGTCAGCAATCCATCCTGGCTCTAAGGGAACCCCTAGCCTAGAAGCAAGGACTATCTTATTTCCGGCAACAGATGTCATGGCGGCATCAAATACAAATGGAGGAAGTTTGTCAGCGGGAGCTGCGTATGAGATAGGATTTGTTCCAATAGCCGCTTCAGATGAAAAAGTAGGTACCATTCTAGGGCCACAAGACGCCATACAGGTGCCTATCATGTCGTGCTCAAGAGCCATCATGGCGTGATAGGCGAGCATGCCAATGTGCCTTCCATTACCTAAGCTGACTAAGCCCACTCCAGTTTTTTTTGCCTTCTCGATCGCAATTTCCATTGCT
Organism: Dehalococcoidia bacterium; assembly: GCA_002700125.1. Classification (GTDB taxonomy): domain Bacteria; phylum Chloroflexota; class Dehalococcoidia; order Lucifugimonadales; family Lucifugimonadaceae. The sequence continues at coordinate 18,503 of PACM01000016.1, read as the reverse complement.
TTTGGTGCTACCACGATTCCTAATCCAGCATCTGAATCGATTGTTGCACACGATGGAGTTTCTCTGACTATTTTCCAATTGGGTTTAGGATTGAGATTTTTTGATCTAAAGGCACCCAAATAAGCTCTTAGCATATTTGAAACACCATGAGTCTCAACGCCCCTTAAGTCTGAGGATATTAGAACATCCGTTGCTATCTTAGAGTCTTCAATTGACATCCCTTGAGTTACAAAAAATTGTTCGGTAACGTGTCTTAGTCGATTTTCTTCTACTAAAACAATCTCTTCACCTGGCACATGGAATCTTTCTAGCATTAATTATCTCTCTTATCTTCAACCAAACTAAAGGGTAGTTCGAGTTCAGAGCAGATGCTTTCAAACCAATTGATGACTTCTGGGTGAAGAGGGATCCCTTTTTTATTTCTTTCTATTGCAGTCTCTTCCTCTATTAATCCTGCATATAAAACTCTTTCTTGTCCTTCTACTGGTGGAAGATCTTCTAATGCCTGTAAATATTCATCCATCATCTTTTTAAAAGTTTGAGTATCAATGAAAGCTTCAATGGAATAAGCAGCAACAAAGTGATTTTGGTGTTGCTTTATTGTCCTTAATGGTCCGGCGAGACTACCATTTAATATAGATCCTAGAATATCAACTACCATGCCAAGAGAGTAGCCTTTATGAGATCCTATTTCACGAGTAGCTCCAACTGGTGTTTGGAGTAGGTTAGAAACTTCATCTGGATCATCTTTGATATTCAAAGATGTTTCTTCCATAATAGGGTTCCCGTTCTCGTCTGTTATCCATCCAGCTGCTAAAGGAACTCCCAGTCTTTGAGCTACTCTAACTTTATTGGTGGCTATAGCGCTAGTTGCGGCATCGAAGACAAATGGAGCTTTATTTAGAGCAGGTGCTGCGACTGCAATAGGATTCGTACCCAGTCCTGCTTTAGCTGCATAAGTTGGAACAACATTTGTAGTTGAAGAAGTCATGCAAGTACCTATCATATCGTGCTTTAGTGCTTTCATAGCGTGATAACCAGCCATTCCTAAGTGACGACCATTTCCCATAGATACTAATCCCACACCAGTTTTCTTTGCCTTTTCAATTGCTATATCCATACATAAAGGTGCAACAACAAGACCCAACCCTTCATCACAGTCAACTGTCGCGGTTGATTCAGTTTCTCTTGTTATTTTCCAGAGAGGGTTTGGTTTAGCACTACCTTCCGTAAGATACATAACATAATTTCTTAGCATATTTGAAACCCCGTGTGTATCAACTCCCCTAATGTCTGCTTGTAACAAAACGTCAGTAGCTATCTTAGAATTAGCAAAATTCATGCCACATTTCATGAATATTTGTTCTGAGACCTCCCGTAGTTTTTCAGGATTTACTCTGATTTCATCTTCTTCTGGTATGTGGAATCTTTCAAGCATTTTTTACTTTTTTACTTCTACTCCGGATTGTCCCTCAACAAACTTTAGAATACCTGAGTGATCATCTTTGCCTCCGCCATTCAGAACTAAAGTTTTCAAAACTTGGTGGAGGTTGGCTGTGACTTGAAGAGGTATTTGCAATTCATTGGCAGTTTCCATAGCGTTCGTTATATCTTTCAAATGCAATTCAAGCCTAAAACCAGGGTTGAAGTTTCTATTAAACATCATCGGGGCTTTTGTATTCATTACATTGCTTCCTGCAAGACCTCCCTTTATTGCGTTGAAAACAGTTTCTGGATCCAGTCCTGCTTTAGATGTTAAAGTTAGTGCCTCTGCCAAAATATGTATGTTTGCACCAACTATCATTTGGTTTGCTAATTTCGTAAAATTTCCTGCACCAATTTCTCCACACAATACTGAAGACGCTCCCAATACTTCAAAGATTGGCTTTGCTCGCTCAAAATCTGTTGATGTCCCTCCTACCATAATCGCAAGAGTTCCTTCGATAGCTCCTGGTTCTCCTCCTGACACAGGGGCGTCTAAGAAATTTACTCCACTATTCTTGCAACTTTTTGCAATTTTTTGTGATACAAGAGGGGATATTGAGCTCATATCAATAATTAAATCCCCTTCATTTGCACCAGACAAAGCCCCTTCATCTCCGAGTATTGCAGCTTCAGATTGAGGTGAATTCTGGACCATTGTAATTGCTATGTCACTATTCTCTGACACCTCTTTTGCGCAACACGCTTTTTTTGCTCCTGCTGTTACGACTTTATTGAGATTGTCTTCTATGATGTCGTAAGCAGTGACTTCATAACCTGCTTCGACCAAATTCTTTGCCATTGGGGATCCCATAATTCCCAAACCTATAAATCCTATTTTTTCTACCATTTTTCTCCTTTTTGTGAATGAATTGGATACGACTACTATATTTGATTTCGATTTCGATTTCTAGAATTGATCACTTAAATATTCGAATACTTCTTAAGCTTTCCAAAACCTTTCTTCTATGAAGTTAAATTTCTTTGAGTAATTCTTAGCTACATCACTTACCATTTTTGGATGTCCGCAGGCATATATTATTGTATTTTCTTTATTTATGTTTGGAATATTATTTATTACTGATTTTAATATTTCATTTACTCTCCCATTAGATCCATTCCAATTTTTATTTCTGATTTCACTTGGTCTACTACAAGTGGGAGTAAATTTTATATTTTCATTTGAATCGGAGAATTTTTGGATTTCTTGGTCGTATCCGAATTCATCAATGTAGCTGGCTCCTTCTAAAATCCATGTTTTATAATTTGAATTTTTAAGTATTTTGCCATCTCTAAGCATACTTACAAACGGAGCTACACCCGTCACCGTAGATACCATTATATGGTTTGTAAATTTTTCTTGTAATTTAAATAGACCTTTTGTTTTTTTTCGAATTGTCACTTCTGAACCTTCAAAAAGTTCATACATTACTGGAGTCAATTGTCCTTGCGGCGACGGGATTAGTTCTATAAAAAGTTCAATTAATTCTTCATCTGGCGCAGATACTATGGAGTAGGGTCTCTCAAGCCCGTTTACTCCTATCGTACAATATTGCCCTGCTTGGAAACTAATTGGCTCTTCAGGTTTTATCCAGATTTTCCANAAGTCTTTAGTCAAATCTTTTCTTTGAACGATTTTTCCTTTTAATATTTTTTTGTTTTTTTCTTGCATGTCTAAATGTTCTCAACGACAAATGTAAAGTGATAACATACGGTCATTATCATTATATAAATAATATCTGTCAGGTAAATGAACGAAAGTATTTTTGGAGGAGCTAACAGTATAACTGTCAGGCTCGAATATAAAAACACTAAGGGGATGTTGGCAAATATACTCCGAGTAGTGAGTAAGTCGAACGGAGACATGTCAGCTATTGACGTTGTTTCAATCAACGACAAAAAAATTACCAGAGACCTCACAATTAATGCTACTGATTCAGATCATGAAGAATCAATACTGTCTGCGATTCGAGGTATTAAAGGNGTCAAAGTGGTTAATGTTTCCGATCAAACCTTTCTTATGCATCTTGGTGGAAANATAGAAGTAAGAAGTAAAATCAAGATTCAAAACAGAGATCAGATGTCTAGAGCATATACCCCTGGAGTCGGAAAAGTTTCAGATAGGATAGCAAGAGATAATGAATCAGTTTGGACTCTTACTGGCAAGAGTCATACAGTCGCAATAGTTACTGATGGTTCAGCTGTTCTTGGACTTGGAGACATAGGTCCAGAGGCTGCATTGCCGGTCATGGAAGGTAAAGCTGTCATATTGAAAGAGTTTGCTGGTGTTGACTCGTGGCCTATCTGTCTGAACACTCAGGATGTTGATGCGATAGTAAATGTTGTAAAAGCGATATCTCCTGGATTTGGAGGAATACATCTCGAGGATATTGGTGCTCCACGATGTTTTGAAATTGAAAGGATCTTACAGCAAGATCTCGACATACCCGTTTTTCATGATGATCAACACGGAACGGCAATAGTTGTTTTAGCTGCTTTAATAAATTCTCTAAAAGTATTAAAGAAGAAAAAGAAGGATTTGAAAGTAGTTCTACTCGGATTGGGAGCTGCTGGAACAGCTTGTGCCAAAATGCTCAACAGTTATGGTATTAAAAATATTATTGGTTTTAATAGTAAAGGTATATTTAAGAGACGACATGATGATAATTACGAACACTCAATTTGGTTAGAGAAAAACCTAAATCCAGAAAAATTAGATGGATCAATAGGCGATTGTCTAAAAGGTGCAGACTTCTTCTTAGGGTTGGCAGGACCGAATTTAATCACCAAAGATCAAATTAAACGTATGAATAAAGATGCAATTGTTTTTGCTCTATCTAATCCTAACCCTGAAATACTGCCACAAGATGTATCAAGCAATGTGGCAATTATGGCAACAGGCCGTTCAGACTTTCCAAATCAAGTAAACAACTCTTTGGCCTATCCAGGATTTTTTAGAGGACTCGTTGATTGTAAGGCAACCACTATTACCAATGAAATGAAGATAGCTGCAGCCAAAGCGATTGCTTCTGTAATCCCTGACGAAAATCTGAGTGAAGAATTTATAATGCCAAGTATGTTTGACGCTAGTGTTGTACGTAATGTGGCAAAATCAGTAGCATCAGTCGCTGTCGAACAAGGTTTATCTAGAAAACGATCAAAGTCAAGTTCTGGGTATTTGTCTTTTAAAAGGTTTCATTAAAATGAAATCATATGACCTAGTTATCGTTGGATGCGGTATTGTTGGGAGTGCAGCTGCATTTTATGCTTCCCGAAAGAACAAGAAAGTTTTAATCATAGAAAAAAATTTCTGCGGTTTTAATTCTTCAGGAAATGCTCAAGGAGGACTTGCGCCTTACATTTACGACAATGCAGAGATGATAAAATTTCATACTGAAGCAATGTCACTACATTCCGAACTAAGAAACGAGCTACAGAACTTTTCTCCTACAGACCCATTCTACGTTAAAAAACCATATGTTCGAGTTGCAGTTAATGAAGACGAAGCGAACAATTTTAAGGAATTCTTATCAATATCGTCGAAAGAGGATTGCTTTTGGTATGGCGAGAATGAAATCAAGAAAGTCGAATCTAAACTAATTAATGCGATGTACGGTGGGATATTTACTGAAAATTATTTTGAAGTTGATTCATTCAACCTTACAAATAGTTTAAAAGATGCAGCGATTAATATGGGCTCTAAGCTGATAAATTTTGATTTTCGCAAGGAAAACTTAATTACACACAAAGTCAACGGACACATTAGATTTGAAGGTGTTTCTTTAGATAAAGAAAAAATTCATGCAGAAAATATAATCATTTCTTCAGGCCCGTGGACAAAAGAAATGTTGGATAATTTAATGACCGTGAATGTGATGCCCTTAAAGGGTCAGATTTTACGAGCCAGTTCAAAAGAAGATCTCAATATTTCTGTCTCTTGGGGAAAAGATTATGTCACCAAGAAGCAAGATGGCTTGCTTTGGTTGGGAACCACAGAAGAAGATGTTGGATTTGATGATTCTCCTACCTCGGATGGCAAGAAGATGATTCTAGATGCTTTCAAAAGCATGTTTTCTGGATTTTCAGATCTCCATGTTGAGAAGCAAACTGCATGCTTGAGACCATCTTCACCAGAAAATGTACCAATTATAAGAGAATCTGAATCAATTAAAGGATTATATGTCAGCACTGGAGCAGGAAGAAACGGGATAAAATTAGGTCCAGTGCTCGGTAAAAGAGTAGTAGACCTAATTAACACTAATTAGGCACTAAAACCTATAAAAACCATTAACTTGTTGTTATAAGTCTGTAAAAATGCTATTTTAGACTTTTAATGGACAAATTATTAGATTTTGATCGATTAAAAGAATCTCAAGTAGATAATCTACTAAATACATCTTTTTTCCTCAAAGGGAATTTCTCTCGGATTAAAGATAAGAAACCGCTATCAGGCAAAAATATCCTACTTTTATTCTTGGAGCCGAGTACTAGGACCAAAACTTCTTTTGAATTAGCATGCTCAGCATTGGGTGCGAATGTTATTCATGTATCTCAACTTGATTCATCGATTACTAAAGGTGAAACCCTTGAAAATACCCTTAAAACTTTAGGCTCATACCCCATTGATGCATTAATTATTAGAGATTCAAAAGATGACTCTGCAATCTTGGCAAATTCCATAATGAAATGCCCAGTTATAAACGCAGGTACAGGTAGAAAGGCACATCCTACTCAATCTTTATCAGACATGATGACTTTGATTGAAAAAGGTGTGAAACTTGATGAACTTAAGATTTGTATAGTAGGAGATGTACAGAATAGTAGAGTGGCTCCCTCAACAAATTTTTGTTTTACAAAAATGCATTCTGAAGTTGCAATATGTGCGCCACGTTATTTCCAACCAAATGATCTAGATATGAATAGATTCACATCTTTTGCGTCTCTAAATGATGCTTTAGAATTTGCTGATGTAATCATGGCCTTAAGAATACAAAATGAGAGACTGCAAGGACACCAAATTGATTTAAATGATTACGTTAATAATTTTCGCATTACCAAAGAATTACTCAAAAAATATTCCGTTAAATTTTTGCTTCACCCAGGGCCTGTTAATGAGAATGTAGAAATCGAAAAAGGATTAATAGACTCAAAGATTTCTTTAATCTCTGATCAAGTTGAAAATGGATTTTGGGTACGAGCTTCAGTTCTCCTGAATGTTTTAGGAGGTGGGATATGAAGATTATTAGGAATTGTCAAATTGTAGACCATTCAATCGGGGTTCATAATAGCCGAGAAGATATTATATTCAACGATGAAGAGATTATTGAAATTATCGATTCTAATAATAGGCGCAATGATGGTAACTTTGAAATTGATATAAATGCGGATGGCCTATTAGCATTCCCCGGATTAATTGATATTCATAGTCATTTTAGAGATCCCGGAGAAACACATAAGGAAGACTTAAAGTCCGGTAGTAATGCTGCTGCAAAGGGAGGTTACACTACAGTGGTTGTTATGCCCAACACCCATCCTGCAATTGACTCTCCAGATATAATTTCTAAGATAGTAAACAAGTCACGAGGCTTGCCAGTGAGGATTTTTATAGCTCCATGTATTACCTTAGGAAGAAAAGGTTTTGAACTTGTCAACTTTACTGAAATAATTAACGAGTTTCAATCTAATATTTTTGGTTTTAGTGATGATGGTGATTACTTGCGTGATAATGACTTATTATCTAGATCTTTGATTGACCTTGATGGCAAATTTCCAATATTAGATCACGCTGAAGATTTAGAGAAAGAGGCTATGGAGGGGAGTATTAATGAAGGAGATGTGTCAAAAAAACATAACCTAGTAGGTAGGTCTGCTGAAGCAGAAATAAATGCTGTAAAACGAGATATAGAAGTAGCTAAAAAAGTTAATGGATGGATACACATTCAACACGTTTCTACTAAAAAATCTTTAGATTTGATAAAAAAAGCAAAGAAGGATGGGGTGCGTGTGACTTGTGAGGTTAGTCCTCATCATCTTTTTTTCTCTGATAAAATGCTAGAGGAAAGATTAAACCCAGCTTACAAGGTCAATCCTCCTCTTAGAAGTGAGAAGGATATGAATGCGTGTCTTTCTGGATTAAAGAGTGGAGTCATTGATGTCATAGCCACAGATCATGCCCCTCATTCACAAGAAGAAAAGTCAAAATCTTTCAAAGATTGTTCTGCAGGAATATCCTGGATGGAAAATTCTTTTGGACTTATTTCGTATAAGCTTGGTTATCAATTTGCATGTGAAAGAATGTCTTATTATCCTGGCAGTATCTTTTCTGAGCTTTTTGGAATTAAATTAGGGCAATTAGCAGAAGGATTTACGCCAGATTTTACTTTGATTAGTGATGTTGAATGGACTCTGGATCATCTTTCTTTAGAATCTAAAAGTTCCAATTATATTTTTAATTACCCTGATGGATCGCCAGTACAATTAAAAGGCAAGCCTGTAATGACTATTATGAATGGCAAGATCGTATTTAATGCTGGAGAATTGAGTATCAAATTTAATGGCTAAGAGTCGATTTTTAATTTTAAGTGATGGGACTGTATTTGATGGTATTGGCTTTGGATTCGATTTAGAATCAATCGGAGAAGTTGTTTTCAACACTTCAATGACAGGATACCAAGAAATGCTTACCGATCCTTCATATGAAGGACAGATTTTAGTCGCTACTTATCCCCTTGTAGGAAATTATGGAGTTTCTGATAATGCCAATGAGTCACATAACATTAAAATCCAATCCTTTATCCTAAGAGAACTATGTGAAATTCCATTCCATTATGATAATAAACAAACTCTCGAAGAATTCTTGGTCAAGCACAAGATACCTGGAATCCACTCAGTTGATACTAGATCTCTTACCAAGAAGATAAGGAAAGACGGAGCAATGATGGGCATTGTATCTAATGACGGTGATTTAAAGAATGGATTAGATAAGATACGAAAATTTGGAAACTATGAAGACCATAATCATGTAGAGAAGGTTTCTATTAAGAAAGAAGCTGTATATTCAGTTGATAAAACAGCATCTAAATTTTCAGTAGCATTAATCGATTTTGGTGTAAAAAATAACATTGTACGACTTCTTAATAGGAGGCAATGTGATGTCACTGTATTTCCTTGGAAATCTAACTTTGAAGAAATAGCACAAGCAGAATTTGATGGAGTTGTTCTATCGCCAGGTCCAGGAGACCCTTCAGTTTTGAAAAATCAAATAAATAAAGTGAGAGAATTGACAGATAAACTGCCTACTCTTGCCATATGTCTTGGGCATCAAATTCTAGCTATTGCATATGGAGGCAAAACATTCAAGCTTCTTTTTGGACATAGAGGCGCAAATCAACCAGTAAAAGATTTAATTTCGGGGAAAGTTTATCCTACCGCTCAAAATCATGGTTTTGCAGTGAGCAAAGATAATTTTCCGTCAGAATTAGAAATAACTCATCTAAATATAAATGATGATACTATTTCCGGATTTCGACATAGGACAAAGCCTGTAATATCGATTCAATATCATTCAGAAGCTTGTCCAGGTCCAATCGACTCTGAGTATATTTTTGATGAATTTATAGAGCTAATGGAAGTGAATGATGACTAAAATCTACAAGAAAGTTCTAGTTGTTGGATCTGGCCCAGTTGTAATTGGTCAAGCGGCCGAATTTGATTATGCAGGAACTCAAGCTTGTAAGTCACTCAAACAAGAAGGCTGTGAAGTGATCTTAGTGAACTCAAATCCTGCAACGATAATGACAGATTTAGACATAGCCGAAAAAGTATATATAGAACCTCTTTCAGTAGAAATTATTGAGAAGATTATTGATAAAGAGAGGCCAGACGCAATACTGGGTACTTTGGGTGGACAGACCGGGCTAAATCTCACGAAGGATCTTTATGATAAAGGAATTTTGAAGAAGTATGGAGTAGATCTAATAGGAACTTCTATTGAGTCAATCAATATGGCAGAAGATCGTTTATTATTTAGGAACCTCATGAATGATTTGGAAGAGCCTGTTCCTGCAAGCATGAGTTGTTCCACAGTAGATGAAGCAGAAAATGCAGCTTTAGATATTGGGTTTCCTGTTATTGTTAGGCCGGCGTTTACTCTAGGCGGAACAGGAGGTGGCATAGCAGAAGATTTAGACAGCTTAAAGATGATTTCAGAGACGGGGTTGAAAGCTAGTATGGTCAACCAAGTTTTAATTGAGAAGTGCTTAATAGGATGGAAGGAAATCGAATATGAAGTAATGAGAGATTCGGGAGATAATGCTGTAACCATTTGTAATATGGAAAATTTTGATCCAATGGGTGTTCACACTGGAGATTCAATAGTGGTAGCTCCAAGCCAAACTCTTAGCGATAAGGATTATCAAATGCTCCGTACTTCCGCGTTAAAGATAATCAGAGGATTAAAAATAGAGGGAGGCTGTAACGTTCAGTATGCTTTTAGGCCATATGATAATTTTGATACGTCCAATCCAAATTATTATGTAATTGAAGTTAATCCGAGAGTCAGCAGGTCCTCAGCTTTAGCTTCTAAAGCAACAGGATATCCAATAGCAAGAGTAGCTGCAAAGATCGCTTTAGGAAGAAAGTTAGACGAGATAAAAAATGAAGTTACTAGTAGAACAACTTCCGCTTTTGAACCCGCTTTGGATTATTGTGCAGTGAAAATTCCTAGATGGCCTTTCGATAAATTTGAGAAAGGCAATAGGAAAATTGGAACTCAAATGAAGGCCACTGGTGAAGTTATGGCAATCGATAGGACTTTTGAAAGCGCATTCTTAAAGGCAATAAGAGCTTTAGATATTTCTAATCAATCTCATCTAGGAGAGCCTCCAAAAGCTGAATCGTTAAATGTTCGTGACTTATATCCTGACGATACAAGGATCTTTAAGATATTCTCTCTATTGCGGAGAGGAGCTTCATCTATTGAGATATATAAAAAGACAGGAATAGATCAGTGGTTTTTATCCAAATTGCAGAACATTGTAAATTTTGAAAAAAAATTGAAAAAAATATCCCTTACACCTGATCTAATGTGGAATGCGAAGAGAATTGGTTTTTCAGATAAGTCTATATCTCAAATTAAAAATATGGATATTGCTGATATAAGAAAATTAAGAAAAAAGTGGAATATAATTCCAACATATAAAATGGTGGATACTTGTGCTGCTGAGTTTGAAGCTATAACACCTTATTACTATTCGACGTATGAAAAAGAAAATGAGGCTCTACCTTCTAGATCTAACAAAGCAGTGATATTAGGTAGTGGTCCAATAAGGATAGGACAGGGAATTGAATTTGATTATTCCTCTGTTCATGCAGCTTGGGCACTTCAACAAAGAAATATTGAATCAATATTTATAAATTCTAATCCCGAGACTGTTTCTACTGACTTTGATACTTCTAATCGTCTTTACTTTGAACCTATAGATGCTGAAGCTGTTCTCGACGTGTTAGACAATGAATCCTATCTTGAGGTTACACCCTCGACCATAATTCAATTTGGAGGCCAAACTTCAATTAATTTAGCACAAGTCTTAAAAAATAATCATTTTGACATATTAGGAACTTCTGCAGATGCTACTGAAATGGCATCTGATAGAGGTTATTTTGAGAAATTAATGAAGAAAATAAATGTGCCTCAACCACCTGCAGGAATTGCTACAAATATTCAACAAGCCTTAGAAATTGCTCAACACATTAAGTTCCCTATTATTGCTAGACCTAGTTTTGTACTTGGAGGGATGTCTATGACAATAATTCAAAATCAAGAAGAACTTGAAAACTATTTTGAAAGCCATGATTTTTCTTCAATGCTAAATCCACAGATATTAATAGATAAATATATTGAAGGCCTGGAGTTAGAGATAGATGCTGTAAGTGATGGTGATGATATCTTGATACCTGGCATAATGCTTCATGTTGAAAAATCTGGGGTCCACAGTGGTGATTCGGTCGCTGTATACCCTGCACCCGAAATTACACTCAAGGAAAAGCAAATTATTATTGAATATAGCAGAAAAATTGCTCAACAATTAGGAATTGTGGGACTTATGAATATCCAATTTATCTTGGTCAGAGACATTAAAGAAGATTCGAAGGTTTATGTGATAGAAGTAAATCCGCGATCTAGTCGTACCGTCCCTTTCATATCAAAAGCAACAGGAGTCCCTTTGGTAGATTTATCAGTTGGAGTAATGAATGGTGAGAAACTGTCTAATTCCTCCTTCGGTGTAGGATTGTTCCAGGAGAAGAAAATTGTCGCAGTAAAAGTACCTGTTTTTTCGATGTCAAAATTGACAGACGTAGATACTTTTTTGGGACCAGAGATGAAATCTACTGGAGAAGTGATGGGTATATCAGATAATTATGAACAAGCTTTGTCGAAGGCATTTTTGGCGGCGGGTTTAAATCTTCCTGATCACGGTTCAATTTTACTGAGTATCTCTGACAGAGATAAAAAAGCAAGTGAGAACTTGATAAAACTGATCAACGACAGAGGATATAATATGATTGCCACTCCTGGAACTGCAAAATTGATAAAATCTTTGGGTTATACTGCAGATGTTATTGAGAAGAGTCTAGATAGAAGCCCAAATGTTATTGATATGATCAGATCAGCACAAGTAGTTGCTGTTATCAACACTGTGACAGGTGATAGAAAAACTCTCCAGGATGGATTTAATATCAGAAGAGAAGCTTCGGAAAGAAAAACGCCTCTTTTTACCTCTCTTGATACAGCATACGCTGTCATAGGAGATAAAGTTGAAGCATCAGAGCTTACTGTTAAATCATTGGATGAATATTTAACTTTTTGAAGCTACAATAGAGAGCCATCTTCTATCTAAAGATGTTAAGTTTAACTCTTTAAACAAGCTTGTCACTGTACTTTGCAAGACAGTTTTTCCTATATCAAGAGGAATGCCAGGAAGAACTCCTTCTATCCAGTCTTTAAAACTACTTATTTCATACCAACCATCAAGAGGAACTTTCACGTTCTCAATTTTCTTTTCTTTAATTTCAAATCCACTGTTATTAACTATTTCTTCATAATTTTCAGGAGTTAATTGTACTCGTGACTGTACCTTATCCTTATTAGGTTTCATGTTATATTCATTTTTTAAAACTCTTAAAGACCTCATCATCCATTTTCTGAGAAACACTTCAGTTTCTTTGGGGTGCGATCCTAGAAAAAAAGATGTGTTAAAAGCAAGTAGTCCACCATCATTTAATCTATTGCCAATCAACCTCAGAACTTTTTCTTTTTCAGGTACATAATGTATCGAATTACAGTATATGACTGTGTCTACTTTTTCTTTGATGTTCTCATGTAAATTTTGAGCTTCTGATTGAATATAATTTATTATCACATCTTTTCTATCACTGAAACGTTTTAAGGCCAATGAGATTGCGGAAGATGAACTATCTACAGCAAACACAACTACCTTGCTTACATCCTTGACTTTAGCAAGAATCATTTCAGTAATGCCTCCGTCTCCGCAACCAAGATCTACTATTTTTCTACTGTCAGAGATTTTAGCTAAATCTAAAAGTTGTGAGTTAACTTTTCTGTAGAAAGGAAGACCAGAAAAGCTATTGAAATTGAATTCTTCATTTTTATTGTCATTCATTGGATGTATTATACACCTAACTACAGTTGTGAAAAAGTTTTTATTGCGAACAAAGTTTATAACTTATTAACTTAAATGAGTATTAAAAAAAAATATTTTTATATACCTGTCATTATGTTTTTAGCTCTCTTTTTTCTAACGTGCAGTAAATCTGATAATAGACTTGTACTTTTTGTCGCTGCGTCACTTTATGCCCCATTTCAAGAAATTAATAATGAATTAGGCGGAAAATTAGCAATTGATTATGGAGGATCTCAAGCCCTTGTTAATAAAGTAATTTTGGGGGCTGAACCTGACGTGCTGGTGACCGCAGGTTATGACCCAATAAGAAGAATAAAGGAATTTGATGAAAGCTTAATTTACCGTGAATATGATTTCCTTGAGAATTCTGTTGTATTAGTTTCAAAAAAAGAGGATAAATTTGAGGGCTTAGATCAGATTTGTCTTGGAGACTTTACTATAGGCATTGCGGATCCTGATATTGCTCCATTAGGTAAGTACACAATGGAGATTATGAAAAAATTTGTTCAATGTGATCTTAGTTTGATCAGAAAGAATTTGAAGATTTCTCAGAATGCAATGTCTTTAAAAACCTCTTTACAGTATGGTCATATAGATTTCGCGTTTGTTTATCGATCTGATTTATATAATTTATCCACACTAGGTTATAAGTTAGTTTTTAAAAATGATCAATTATTTCAACCAATAATAAAGTATCCAATTGTTCTACTAAATGAGCCTGATCAAAAATTAGAGGATGATTTAAATGAGCTTTTAATGTTTAATAAATCAAAAAAGGCTAAGGCTATATTTTTAAAGAACGGATTTTCAGTAATTGATTAGTGAAATATATAGACAAGATTTAATTNTAATTTTATTTTCTGTAAGAGGAGCTTTGCTTGCAACTTTTTTTGCTTTTTTAGTTTCTATACCGGTCGCATATTTTCTTACTTTTAAAGATTTTAGNGGAAAATTTATACTTGAAGTGGCAACAGTTATTCCTCTCGGAATACCNCCAGTAGTTATAGGTTACGTATTGTTGGTANTNCTTAGCCCCAGATATTTTTTTGGAGGGATGATTGAAGATGTGTTTGGTGGAACGCTGATATTTACTTGGATTGCGGGATCTATAGCTGCATCAATTGTTTCATTTCCTCTTATGGTTAGGGCATTTCAAGTCGGATTTTCGAATATAACTAAAGAAGAAATAAGTACAGCTAAGAGCCTTGGACTCTCTTCAATTCAAATATCTTTATCTATTATCCTTCCTCTCTCTAAGAACGGAATTTTAGCTGGATTACTTATTTGNTTCGTCAGGAGTTTGGCTGAATTTGGAGCTACTATAGTTGTCGCAGGCAATATACCTGGCGTAACTCAGAATCTTTCAACAGCAATATTTTCTGGAATTTCTTCAGGTGATTCTCAATCTGTGTTCCGCTTATCTATATTTTCTATCTTATTGGCTGTATCATCGATAACAGTTCATAATTTTCTATTGAACAAAAAAATATAATGTCAGAAANCTGGATACAAAAACTAGAAAACTTTGAACAACAGTATCAGGTTTGCGTTGGTATTGACCCTATTCCAAAAAAAATGGCAACGTATGCACCAAGTCTTGATTTGAAGGATTGGTGCCAGTTAATTGTTGAAAGTACTCTGAATGAAACAAATATCTATAAATTTCAAATAGCATACTTTGAGGAGTGGGGGATTGAGGGTCACATAGCCCTAAAACAAATTTTAGAATTCATTCAGAAAAAATTTCCTGAAAAAATTTTGATTGGAGATGGAAAGAGGTCTGATATTGGATCAACTGCACAAGCATATGCTAACTCTATGTATTCTTACTGGGGCTTTGACGTCGCAACTATTAATCCTTATTTAGGAACAGATTCTATTTTGCCATTTGCATACCAAAGAGGCGCCTTAGTGATATGCAAGACTTCCAATGTTAGTTCAAAAGAGATACAAAATTTACAGACTAAGAATGAAGATAAGATGATTTATCAAGAAGTTGCAGAAATAGTGTCAAAGTGCAACATAGAAGGAAATTTGGGTTTGGTGGTTGGTGCTACATTTCCTGATGATATGAAAAAAATAAGGGCAGCAGACGATAAAATCCCGTTTTTAATTCCCGGCTTGGGACATCAAGAAGGAGATATTGAATTGACTCTCAAATCAGCTCAAGGCAATGGATTTAATATAATAAGTTCATCAAGATCAATTTTGTTTCCTGATAAAGGATTGGATGAGTACCATTCTTTAAAATACTCAGAAGCAATTGAACAATCTTTGAAAAAGTTTAAGTCTGAAATAATTAAGTGAAGTTTGACATAAAGTTTTAGGTAATTACACTCCATCTTAGGAGTAATAATGGAAGAAGTTACAATAGATAGCATAAGGGTTAGCTTAACCAACTACCAAAGAGTTGTTATCCTAAAACTCAAGTCTGAAGATAGGTATGTACCAATTTGGGTTGGATCTAACGAAGCTGATGCAATAGCTATTAAATTACAAAAAGTTTCATTGCCGAGACCGCTTACACATGACTTGATAATCTCTTTGTTAAATGAAGTCGGTGTCTCCATTGAATATATTTTAATAGAATCTCTTAAAGAAGAAACATTTTATGCAAAAATAGCTATTCGAAAAAATAACAACATCATATTCTTGGATTCCAGGGCATCTGACGCAATAGCTCTTTCTGTAAGATCTCAAGCTCCAATATTCATCAACGAAGATGTCGTGGAGAAAGCATCTGTAACTCTCGATCATGAGCATGAAAAAGCATTGAAAAAAAATGAAAATTCAGATGATATTTCTAATTTTGAGAAGAGTGAAGAAAATAAACAAAGGGAAAATTTATCTGATTTTGTCGAGTTCATCGATACATTAGATTTAGAAGGCTTTGGTGAAAATTAATAAAGGCATTTATTTAAAAAAAATCTATTGTGAATGGTTCTCTAATATGATAGATTTATTGGGATTTCTTTATAAACTTAGACTTAGAGGCTGTTGATTTTGTCTCAATTTAAGAAGAGTCTTTTTATTTTCGGGAAATTGACTGGAATGGGGTGGTTTGTAGTAGCACTTGTTATTGCTTCAGCGTTCATAGGCAAGTTGATTGGGGATAAAGTTGGGTTTCCTGTGATTTTTACTTTTTTAGGGACACTTGTAGGTGCTACCATCGCTGGATTAGGCATCAAGATAGCTATAAGAAACGTGAGAAACATGGATAAAAAATAAATGATTAAGTTGAATAAGCACTTTGTCATTGTTTTCTTTTCAGTTATGTTGTTGNTTTCTGTGCTTGGCGGCGCAATAGGCGGCGCAATAGGCGGATTTTTAGGTTTTTTTGAAACTCCAATTGCCCATATTCAATTACCAGGAGAAATCATCCCAGGTATAGGTATTTCTAATACAACATTGACTCTATGGCTCGGCATTTTGATCATCTTTTCCATAATATTTTTTTCTACTAGAAATTTGAAAGAAGTTCCAAATGGTAGATTGCAAAATCTTGTTGAAGCACTCGTTGAATTTTTCATTAAGTTGGCCGTTTCTATCGCAGGAGGTAAGAAGGGTAGGAGATTCGTGCCATTAGTTTTATCAATTTTTCTTTGCGTCTTGATTTCTAATTGGGTTGGGGTTTTACCCGGTGTCGGAACAATTGGAATTATTGAGCCTGCCGAAACAGTATACAAACATACCGAACATAAGTTTATTGACGATCCCAGTTGTAATCACACAGACGTCCACACAGATTCTGATTCTCATTCATTTTCTTGTGAACCTGCCTTAAAGGAACATTTAGTAGTTTTTAACAGAGTTCCCGGATTAGGTCTTCACTACTTACCACCAGGTAGAGGAGGAGAAAATGTTGAGGATGGCGGCGGTGTTGTTGAAGTACGTGAGGTAATTGAACATGAAAGCAAGATAGATCATGGACCCTTGAAAGGCCAATTGACAGGTAGACTACTTCCAATTTTTAGAGGGGCCAACACGGACTTAAATACAACTTTGGCGATAGCAATAGTTTCAATGGTTGCGGTCCAGTTTTGGGGAATCAGATCATTAGGACTCAGAACTTATGGTTCAAAATTTCTCAATTTTTCATCTCCTGTAATGTTCTTTGTAGGAATTCTTGAAACGATAGCGGAAGTTTCAAGAATAATTAGTTTTACTTTTAGACTTTTTGGTAATATGTTTGGTGGTGAAGTTTTGCTAGTCGCAATGATGTATTTGCTACCTTTTATTGGTATTATACCTTTCATGGGATTAGAACTTTTTGTAGGCGTAATTCAGGCTTTAATATTTTCAATGCTTACTCTATTTTTTGGAGTTGCTGCAACGGCAAGCCACAATGAACATTGAATCAAAAAAAATAACTAAAAAAGGAGAAAGAGATGGGATTAGTATTCGGAGATCTTCAGACTTTAGCTGCAGGATTGGCTATAGGTATCGGGGCATTAGGGCCAGGAATTGGAATTGGAATTCTAGCAGGTAAAGCTTTAGAAGCAATAGGTAGAAATCCAGAGGCCCAAGGCCCAATCCAACAAAACATGATTTTAGCCATTGCTTTCGTTGAAGCAATAGCAATTTATGCTTTGGTGGTTGCAATTATTATTATATTTGTTGGAGCTTCACCTACCCCTAGCGTGAACTACTAAGGATCAAAAGAGGAGAGAAAAATGGGTGAATTGGGTATAAATTTACCGGGTTTAATTACACAGCTTGTGAGTTTTATTATCCTTGGTCTTGTTTTAACAAAGTTTCTATACAAACCAATCGTAAAACTTCTAGACGAAAGGGCTGAAAAAATTAAGAAGGGCTTAGATGATGCAGAGTCAGCAACTAGAAGTGCCGAAGAAGCAGCTCAGCGGACCGAAGAAGAGATAATGAAAGCTCGCCAAGAAGGCAAAAAATTGATCGCAGAAGCTCAGTTAACCTCATCAAGTTTGAGAGAAGCTGAGAAAAAGAAAATTACAGTTGAGATTGAATCAATGATGAGTAAGGCTCGAAAAGAAATTGAGAATGAGAAAGACGGGGCAATTATGGAACTTAAAAATCATTTTGGAGATCTGGTAGTTGATGCAGCAGGCAAAGTAATCGAGCAAGAAGTTGACGAAAAGAACCATTCTGAATTAATCAAGAAAACTTTAGAAAAAGAAATTAAATGATAGGAATCTTGAATGAAGAATAAAATTTCACCAAACAGGTACTCGGATGCTATTTTTAGAATCGCTTCTGAAGATAGAAATGTAGACGAATGGAAAGATTTTCTTAAAAACCTTGAGGTAGCTTTATCTGATATTGAAGTGAGGAGTTTCTTAGAGG